>JAEUOD010000038.1 GCA_016791065.1 Dechloromonas sp.
CGTCGCCCGCGGCCTCGACACCATCTCGGTGACCGGCAACATCCTGCGCGACTACCTGACCGACCTGTTCCCGATCATGGAACTCGGCACCTCGGCCAAGATGCTGTCCATCGTTCCGCTGATGAACGGCGGCGGCATGTATGAAACCGGTGCCGGCGGTTCGGCGCCGAAGCATGTCCAGCAACTGACACAGGAAAACCACCTGCGCTGGGATTCGCTCGGCGAGTTCCTGGCCCTGGCCGTGTCGCTCGAAGAGCAAGGCATCAAGGACGGCAACAAGCGTGCGATCCTGCTTGCCAAGACGCTCGATGCCGCCACCGGCAAACTGCTCGACAACAACAAGTCGCCGTCGCCGAAGACCGGTGAGCTCGACAACCGCGGTTCGCAGTTCTACCTCGCCATGTACTGGGCGCAGGAACTCGCTGCGCAGACCGAGGACAAGGAACTGGCTGCCAAGTTCACCACGCTGGCCAAGACCCTGACCGAGAACGAGGCCCAGATTGTCGCCGAACTCAAGACGGTGCAGGGCAAGCCGGTCGATATCGGTGGCTACTACAAGGCCGATTCCGAGAAGTGCAAGGCCGTGATGCGTCCGAGCCCGACGCTGAACGCCGCACTGAAGGCAGCTCGCGCGTGATTGATGCGGCCTTCCGGCCGCTTCGTCATGACGAAAAGCGAAGATCGAGAGATCTTCGCTTTTTTCTTTTTCGGGGGCGGTCAGCAATTCGAAAGGCGGCTTTCGCGAACTGACGAGGCGGCGGCTTTTGTTTCATAATGATTGCGCTCCCGGACTGTGGCGACCTCCTGGCCGGCAATCCGATCCACATGGTTCATTCCCAACAAAGCATGGAGAAAGTGCGGATGACTTCTCACATTAAGGTGCCGCAAGGCGGTCAGAAAATTGTTCCCGGCCAGCCCATCCCCGATAACCCGATCATCCCCTTCATCGAAGGCGACGGTATCGGTGTCGACATCACGCCGGTCATGATCAAGGTAATCGACGCAGCCGTGGCCAAGGCCTACGGCGGTGCAAGAAAGATCTACTGGATGGAGGTTTTCGCCGGCGAGAAATCGACCCGGATCTACGGTCCGGACGAATGGTTCCCCAAGGAAACTTTCGATGCGCTCAAGGAATATTCAGTCTCGATCAAGGGACCGATGACGACACCAGTCGGCGGCGGTATTCGCTCGCTCAATGTCGCCTTGCGTCAGGAGCTCGACCTCTACCAGTGCGTCCGTCCGGTGCAGTACTTCAAGGGCGTGCCGTCGCCGCTCAAGCATCCCGAACTGACCAATATGGTCATCTTTCGCGAGAACACCGAGGATATCTACGCCGGGGTCGAGTGGGCGGCCGACTCCGAAGCCTGCAAGAAGGTTGTCGATTTCCTGCAGAAGGAAATGGGGGTCAAGAAAATCCGCTTCCCGGAAAGCTCGGGCATCGGCATCAAGCCGATCTCGGTGGAAGGCACGACGCGACTGGTCCGCGCTGCCATCCAGTACGCCATCGACAACGACCGCAAGTCGCTGACCATCGTGCACAAGGGCAACATCATGAAATTCACCGAAGGCCTGTTCCGCGACACGGCCTACAAGGTGGCGCAGGAGGAGTTCGGTGCCCAGTTGATCGATGGCGGCCCGTGGTGTCACTTCACCAATCCGAAGACCGGCCGTGAAATTACCGTCAAGGACTCCATTGCCGATGCCTTCCTGCAGCAAATCCTGCTCCGCCCGGCCGAGTACGATGTGATCGCCACAACCAACCTCAACGGCGACTACATCTCCGACGCCCTGGCTGCTCAGGTCGGCGGCATCGGCATTGCGCCGGGGGCGAACATTTCCGAGCAGTACGCCTGCTTCGAAGCAACCCACGGCACGGCACCCAAGTATGCCGGTTTGGACAAGGTGAACCCCGGGTCGCTGATCCTTTCCGCCGAAATGATGTTGCGCCACCTCGGCTGGAAAGAGGCCGCGAATTTGGTCATCAAATCCATGGAAGCCGCCATCGGTGACAAGAAGGTGACTTACGATTTTGCCCGGCTGATGGCCGGGGCTGACGAGCTTTCCTGTTCGGAATTCGGGGATGCGATGATCGCCCGTATGTAGTTGCTGCATTGCTGTTTCAGGTACTTAAAGGCCCCCGTCAGGGGGCTTTGCATTTTTGAGATATTTTTTATGCCTTTGCGTGGAAGAGGCGATAGATCTATTACCAAAGACGTAGAATGTTTGCATGGGAGGAAAGCGACGCGTTAAAGACGTCGACTCACAATCATGGACCGGGAAGCAGGGAGAATGCTCGAAAAAGCATCCGGCAAATCGAACTGGAGCGCGCCGCGAACGCAACGCCTGGTTTTGGTCTGCGGCCTACTGTGTTGCAATCTTCTGGTTTTTTTTCTTGCCGGATCCTCGCTTTTCCTGGAACGAAGGCAATACGAAACGCAGGCTGAGGTTCAGACCCAGAACATCGCCGGGGCGATTGACCAGAGCTTGTCAGGGAGTGTCGAGCGCGTCGAGTTGGCCTTGAGATCGGTGTCCGATGAGCTGGAACGGCAACTGGGCGAGACTGGCCGTTTAAACAAGGCGAGCCTCATCAGTTTCCTGGAAAGGCAGGAAAAGCGATTGCCCGAGGTTGAGGCTTTTCGCATTGCGGACGCAGCGGGAACGGTCATCATCGGTCGGGGCGTTGATCAACGGGCCTTGGTGAGCTGGTCGGACCGCGACTATTTCGTTTTCCACCGCGATCATCCCGAGAACCAGTTGCATGTCGCGAGGCCTCGTATGGGGCGCGTTGCCAAGCAACCCATCGTTGGTTTTTCGGTGCGCTACAACTACCCCGACGGCCGGTTTGCCGGCGTTGTTTCCGCCCCGATTTCAATCGAATATTTCAATCAATTGCTTTATCGCTACAACCTTGGCGGCAAAGGTGCCTTGGTTTTAAGAGACCTCGAATTCAGGCTTATTGCACGGGTTCCGGCGATTCCGGATCGGCCTTCAGGCGAGGTCGGCAGCATTTCGGTTTCCGATGAGCTCCGCCAAATGGTTTCTCTCGGGGTGACCGAGGCAACTTATAGAATAAAAAGCCGGGCCGACGATGTTCTTCGTATCTACACCTTCCATCGCGTCAAGAATGCGCAAATGATTGCGCTCGTTGGCATCGCAGAGGAGGACTACCTCGCCTCCTGGCGCGCCGAAGGCCTGAAGATGATGGCGATGGCCGCAGCCTTCTCGCTCCTTTCATTTCTGCTGGGGGCGGCTTTGTTGCGCCAGATGCGTGCCGCCGAGAAACGTGCGCAGATATTGGCCGATAGCGAGTCCAGACTCACGGTGCTCGTCGAAGAGCGTACGGCTGCGCTACTCGCCACCGAGGCGAGGGCGAGCCAGATAATTCAATCGAGTGCCGACGGCTTGTTCGGCATCGATGCCTCTGGTCGTCTGAGTTTCGTCAATCCGGCAGCGTGCGCCATGCTTGGCTATGAACCGGAGCAACTGATCGGGCGCCAGGCGCACCCCTTGATTCATCATAGCCGGGCAGATGGTTCCTCTTACCCGGAAGAGGACTGCCCCAGTTTGGGTTCGCTTGTCCACGGTCAGACTGTTCGGGTGGATAACGAGGTCTTCTGGCATGCCGATGGACATCCGGTTCCGGTCATGTATGCCACGCATCCGATCGTCATGGATGGGGTGATCACCGGCTCGGTAACCAGCTTCGTCGATGTCAGCGTACAACGTGCTGCCAGCAAGGCACTGGAGCAGGCTTTGTTGGTCGCCGAACACCTGGCGCGTATGCGTCGCGAGTTCATCGCGAACGTGAGCCATGAAATGCGCACGCCCCTCAATGGAATTCTCGGCTTCGCCGATATCGGCTTGCGTAATATTCATAATTCCGACAAGGCCGCCAATGCCTTTCGAAAGATTGAGGTTTCCGGACAGCGCCTGCTCGCAACCATCAACGATCTACTCGATTTTTCGAGCCTTGAGGTGGACAAGCTGCGCATCGAGTTGGCCGAGGTCGATATTGCGGGGCTGGTCAGCCAGGTTGTGGAAGCTAATCGTGAGCGTGCTGCGGCGCATCGGCTCACGCTGAATGCCGAGTTCGGCGATGGTGTTCCCGCCAGTTTAATTTCCGACCCGCGTCGCCTTGGGCAGATTTTGAACAACCTTCTATCAAATGCGGTGAAGTTCTCCGAACGCGGCAGTATTGTGCTTTCAGTTTCCCGGGAAGAGCGCTGGCTGATCTTCCGGGTGAGCGATACGGGGATCGGCATGACCCAGCAGCAGATCGGGGAGTTGTTCAATCCCTTCCAGCAAGCCGATGCCTCCAATACCCGGCGCTTCGGCGGAACCGGGCTTGGCCTCGCGATCAGCAGTCGCCTGGTGGCGTTGCTCGGTGGAAGCATCTCGGTCGAGAGTACGCCCGGGAGTGGCAGCGTTTTCACGGTTCGGCTACCCTATGAGGCTAATGTCGGCCGTTAGCCATTCCAGGATCAACGCTTGATTCACCAACCCATTGCCGTTTTCGATTCCGGCCTCGGCGGCCTGACCGTCCTGCGCGCCTTGCGCGATCGCCTGCCGCAAGAGGATTTCTTCTACTTTGCCGACACCCGTTTCCTGCCCTATGGCGATCGTTCGGAGGCTTTCCTTCGCGAACGCGGGGTGCGGATTGCCGAGGCATTGGCCCGGCGTGGTGCCAAGGCGCTGGTAATCGCCTGCAATACGGCAACGGCCGCTGCTGCCGAAGCGATTCGGGCGGCCAGCCCGCTACCTGTCGTCGCCCTCGAACCCGGGGTCAAGCCAGCGGCGGCACTGACCGGGAAAGGGGTGATCGGCGTCCTGGCCACGACGCGAACCCTGGCCAGCGAGCGCTTTCGCCGCCTGGTCGGGAACCACGCCAGCCATCTTGAAGTGATCACCCAGGCTTGCCCTGGGCTGGCCGAAGCGATCGAGACCGAAGGCCCAGACAGTCAGCTCGTCGAGTCATTGCTCGACGGTTTTGTCGCACCGCTTGCCGCGGCCGAAGCCGATGTCGTCGTGCTGGGATGCACGCACTATCCCTGGGTGGCGGCAGCAATAGAACGGCGCATGGCGGCCGGAACGCGCCTGCTCGATACCGGTGAGCCGGTGGCCCGGCAACTGGCCCGCCTGCTCGATGCCGACGGCCTGCTGGGCGGCGGGAGTGGCGCGCTGACGGTGGCGACGAGCGGTGCGCCGGCCCGGGTGGCGGCGACCGTGGATCGCCTCTGGGGGCAGCATTTGCCCGTTGAACACTGGGAGCCCTGACATGGAAGCGAAAACCCGGCCGCTGGCCGGCCTCAAGGTGGTTGAACTGGGTACGCTGATTGCCGGTCCGTTTTGCACGCGCATCATGGCCGAATTCGGCGCCGAGGTGATCAAGGTCGAATCACCCGATGGCGGCGATCCGCTGCGCAAGTGGCGCAAGCTCTACGAAGGCACCTCCTTATGGTGGTACGTCCAGGCCCGCAACAAGAAATCGGTGACGGCCAATCTCAAGCATCCAGAGGGCCTTGCCTTCGTCCGCCGCCTGATTGCCGAGGCCGATATCCTGGTCGAGAACTTCCGCCCCGGCGTGCTCGAAAAGCTGGGCCTCGGCTGGGAGTCGCTCAAGGCGGAGAACCCCGGCCTGGTCATGGTGCGCCTCTCGGGGTTCGGCCAGACAGGCCCCTACAAGGATCAGCCCGGCTTCGGCGCGGTCGGCGAATCGATGGGGGGCTTGCGTTATATCACCGGTTTTTCCGACCGGCCGCCGGTGCGTACGGGTATCTCGATCGGCGATTCGATTGCCGCCCTCTGGGGCGCGATTGGCGCGTTGATGGCCTTGCGCCATAAGGAGGTCAATGGCGGCGCCGGGCAGGTGGTCGATGTCGCCCTCTACGAGGCCGTCTTCGCCATGATGGAATCGATGGTGCCAGAGTTCGACGTCTTCGGCTTCGTGCGCGAACGCACCGGCAACATCATGCCCGGCATCACGCCATCGAACACGCACACGACCCGCGATGGCAAGCACGTCACCATTGGCGCCAACGGTGACGCGATTTTCCGGCGTTTCATGCAGGCGATCGGGCGCAACGACCTGGCTGACGATCCCGGGCTGGCCGACAATGCCGGCCGCGATGCCCGGCGCGACGAGGTTTACGGCCTGATCGACCGCTGGTGTGCCGAGCACGACGAAAGCGAGGTACTGGCCATTCTTGCCGCAGCCGAGGTGCCGTCGTCGCGCGTTTATTCGATTGTCGACATGTTTGCCGATCCGCAATTCATCGCCCGCCAGATGTTCGAATCGGCGAAATTGCCGGATGGGCGAGACTTCCGCATGCCCGGGATCGTGCCAAAACTCTCGGATACGCCGGGCGGAACCGAATGGCCGGGGCCCGAACTCGGGGCGCACACCGATGCTGTGCTCAGCGACCTCGGCTACGCGCCGGCGCGCATTGCCGAACTGCGGCAGGCCGGCGCGATCTGACTTGCCGGCTCCCTGAGCCGTAGCCTCAGACCTTGAAGCGACCGATCAACTGCTTGAGATTGACCGCAATATTTTCCAGCTGATGAGCGGTGCTCGCCGTGCCGCGGATGGTTTCCGTAGTCGCCTCGACCATGTTGGCGATCTGCTCCACCCGTTGCGCAATCGAGGTACTGGCCGCGCTCTGCTCGCGCGTCGCATCGGCCACCTCGCCGACCCGCTGCAGGGTGCGGCGGGCGCCTTCTTCGATGGTGCGCAGCGACTCCGTGGCCGAGCCGGCCAGGTCAACGCCGCCCTGTACCTCGGGCAAGGCCGTGTTCATCGCATCGACAGCGCCGACAGTTTCTTCCTGGATGCCGACGATCATGCGCTCGATCTCGGTGGTTGCCAGCGAGGTCCGTTCGGCCAGCTTGCGTACTTCGTCGGCGACCACCGCGAAGCCGCGCCCCTGTTCGCCGGCGCGGGCGGCTTCGATGGCGGCATTGAGGGCCAGCAGGTTGGTCTGGCCGGCGATGTCCTTGATCACGTTGGCGATCGAAGATATCTGCTTGGCGCGGTCTTCGAGGGCATGAATGCGCGCCGAGGCGTCGGTCACGGTCTCGGCAATCTGCTGGATTGCCATGGTCGCGCGGCCGACCCGCTCGCTGCCTTCCCGGGATAGCTGGGCGGCAGCGGTCGAGTCGCTGGCGGTATCGCGGGCGCTGTCCGAGATGTGATTCGAACTCACCGTCAGTTCCTCGATTGCCGCCGCCATTGCCGAGGTGGCGTCCGATTGCTGTTCGGCTGAGTGTGCCACTTCATCGGAGGCACGAGATATCTGTGCGGCGTTGTTGACCAGGCGGTTGGCGTCTTCGTTGATCTCCGTGACCAATTGGCGCAACGAGACGACCATGGCTTCGAGTGCGTGCAGCAGGCTGCCGGTTGGCGGGTGATCGACGGTTGCCGTCAGGTCGCCGGCAGAAACGCGCTGCATGACCTCGACGGCGACGGCAGGTTCGCCCCCCAACTGTTGCAGCACGCTGGCCGCAACGCGCCAGCCGACCAGGCTGAGCAGCGCGAGCAAGGCCAGCGAAATGCCGCCGAGCAGCGTGGCGCCTTGGCGGAAGGCGGCATCGACGTCGTCGATATAGATGCCGGTACCGATTACCCAGCCCCAGGGCGCGAAGCGCGTCGTATAGGAAAGCTTGGGTTCTGCCGTCTGCTGTCCCGCACGCGAGAACCAGTAGTCGACAAAGCCGCCGCCCTGAGTCGCCGTGGCGACCAGTTCGCGGACCAGGTACTTGCCTTTCGCATCCTGCATGTCGCGTTTGTCCACGCCTTCGAATTCCGGCTTGGTGGGGAACAGGACGTAGCGGTGTTCGCTGTCGAAAATGAAGTAATAGTCGTTCTGGCCATATCGCAGGCCACGCAGGCTCTCCTTGGCCGCCTTCTGGGCTTCTTCGACGGAAAGTTTGCCGGCGCTGGCCAGCTTGTGGTGATGCTCCAGGATGCCGACAGCGACCTCGACCAGGTTCCGGGTCTTGTGCATGCGATCGTCCAGCATGCTGTCCTTGAGCTTGAACAGGGCGGTGACGCAGAGTATGAGCAGGCCGAGCAGCGTCAGGCCTACGAGCAATTGCATGCGGGTGCTGACCCGCATTTGTCTTAACATTGTCATGAAAAGTCCCTGCCTCTCATCTGTATGCCAACATAATAAATGGCGTTTCAGTAATTGACCATGGGCGGTTGTATTGCGTTGGCGCGGGTTTTTGCCGAGTTACTGATTCAGTGTAGCCGGAAACGCACAGGTAACAATATTTCACGAGGCGCATCGGCGGGAATGCTGTTCAGGGCGCGAACGCTCCGGACGGCAGCATCGTCGAGGATGGGGTGGCCGCTGCTCTGCTCGACGCGGGCAGCGACAACCTGGCCGCCGGCATCAAGGATCATCAGTACCAGCACCTCGCCTTCGATACCACGGGCGATTGCCTCTGCCGGGTAGAAAGCGCCGCGTTTTTGCTGTTGCCTGAGTTGCTGGCGGACCGATTCCTGCCAGTTGGGCGTCGCCCCGGGGCTGGCCGTTTTTGTCCGAGGTTCGGGCGGCGCGGATTTGGCTTCGGGCTTCGATGCAGCTTGTTCAATGTGCAGCGGAGCTTGTTGTGGCAAGGGCGGCGGGCGCAGACGGGCGTCGAGTTGCGGGCTGGCCGGTGCCGGGGGCGGCGGCTTCGTTGCCTTGTCGCGCAGCCATTCCGGCAGGAAGGGGAGTAGATGCAACAGCACGGCCAGCGCCAGCGCGAAGAGCAACCGGAAATTGGCTTGCGTCATGAGAAAATGCCGGCTGGCCGGAATGTCTGGCGGAGAGATGGAGCGTGCAATGAATCGGATGGTCGGAAATCGTCTGGCTGCAATGATAATCGGGATGGCGCTGGTTTGGCCGGCCAGCGTGCTCCGGGCGGAGGATGGCGTGGCCTTGCCCAACCCGACCGGCTTTGCCGTTGCCATGGAGCTTGGTGATCTCGCTCAGGCCTCAGCCTGGCTCGATGCCGGCCTGCCGGTCGATTTCATGGGCAGCCGCATCGGCAGCGGCCTGATGATCGGTGCCTGGGAGGGCAATCTCGATCTGATGCGCCTCTTCATCTCGCGCGGTGCCGACATCAACCAGGCCAACGACAACGGCGAAACGCCGCTCGTGCTCGCTGCATGGCGCGGCAACCTCGATGCCGTCAAATGGCTGATCGAGCGTGGGGCGCGGATCAACACGCCACATCCGCGCCAGTGGTCGGCGCTGCACTACGCCGTCTTCGCCGGTCAGGCCGAGGTTGCGGAGTTCCTGATTGCGCAGGGGGCGGACATCGACGCGCTGAGCACCAACGGCTCCAGCGTGCTCATGATGGCGATCTACGAAGGACGGCAGGACATGGCGAAGATGCTCATCGAAAAAGGCGCTGACCGGACCGTGAAGAACGACTGGGGCGATGGTGCGCTCGACTGGTCAATGCGCTACAACCATCTCAACATCGCCCGCATGCTGACCAACCCCGAGGAGTTCAATATCGCGGTCAGCCAGCCCAAGGAAAAATGGGGTACGGCGAACCGCTCGCTGCGCATGTCGAAAGAATTGGAACAACTGCTCGGCATGCGCGAAAAGCTCGTCGAGCGCGGCATGGCGACCGATGCGATCGACAAGCGGATAGCCGCCGAACGGGTCCGCATCGTGCGCAGCGAGTTCGACCGCCAGGCGCCGGCGCAGCGCGTCCAGACGCTGGAAATCACCGCCAGCCGCAAAAAGCCGCAGGAGCAGTCGGCGCAGATCATCTACGACGACAAGGGCAAGGCGGTCGGCTACAAGGTGCCGGCCGCCACCTATTTCGGGACCCCGAAAATGCCGCCTAAGGGCAACGTCAAGAATTACTGATCGAGCGGCCGGTCACGGACTTCCGGCAGAAAGAACAGGCCGATCACGGTGGCCAGGATGAGCAGGCCGGTCGGATACCAGAGGCCGGCCAGCGGGCTGCCGAACTGGACGCCGAGCCAGGTCACCATGAAGGGCGACATGCCGCCGATCCAGCCGGCCGAGAGATTGTGCGGCAGGGCGACCGCGGTATAGCGCGTGCGTGCCGGGAAAAGCTCGGGCAGCGTTGCCGTTTGCGGGCCGGTGATGCAGGCCAGCGGGACAACCAGAACGAGCAGGAGCAAGGTCAGCATGGTGGTGTCCGGCGTCGGCAGCGTGCCGTAGTGGAGCAGCCCCTGGAAGACCGGGATGATCGCGATGGCACCGCTGATCAAGCCTGTCAGCAGCACCGGGCGCCGGCCGATGCGATCGGACAGCCAGCCGCAGAAGACGGTGGCTGGCAGCAGCGCGAGCGTCGAGATCATGACCAGGCCGCTGGCCTGGGCGGCCGGTAGACTGACAGCGGTCTTGAGGAAGACGGTAGTGAACACCTGGGCCGAGAAAAAAATCAACGAGCCGCCGGCCGAGATGCAGAAGAAGAGCAGGCCCATGCGGCCGAGCGTCTGGCGGTCGCGAAAGCAATCGCGCAGCGGCGTCTTGGCCAGCGCGTTCTTCTCGCGCAACTGGTGGAAGACCGGCGATTCGTGCAGGTTCATCCGGCTCTTGATCGAGATCGCCAGCAGCACGGCGGATAGCAGGAAGGGAATGCGCCAGCCCCAGGTCTTGAAATCGGCATCGCTGAGCAGGTATTGCAGGGCGACGATCTGCAGCGAGGATGCCATCATGCCGAGCGGCCCCATCAGTTGCAGCACGCTGGTGTACAGGCCGCGCTTGCCGGTCGGCGCGTGCTCGGTGAGGTACACGGCTGCACCACCGATCTCGCCACCGACCGAGAGGCCCTGCAGCATGCGCAGGACAAGGAGGAGCGCGGGGGCGAGCAGGCCGACCTGTTCATAGGTCGGCAACAGGCCAACGCAGACCGTCGATACCCCCATCACGACAATGGTGACCATGAAGATGGTGCGCCGCCCGACGCGGTCGCCGAGCGAGCCGAAGAGCGCCGCGCCGAGCGGCCGGACGATCATGCCGACGCCGAAGGTGCCGAGGCTGGCGAGCAGGGCGGCCACCGGGTCGTCGGCGGGGAAGAAGAGCACGCTGAAATAGACCGCCAGCGAAGCAAAGGTCAGGAAGTCGTACCATTCGAGAAAGGTGCCGAAACAGGCGGCGATGACTACTTTCTTCTGGATGGCTTGTTGCGATTCGGGCATGCTCATGGCGGCGGGCCGGGACGAAAGCGCGCATTATCCCTTGCCTGGAACTTTCGTCCAATTGCCAAGCCTGGCGGGCTGATGCAGACTTCCCACCGGATCAACAGGAGGCAGGCATGCTATACGTTGCGAGAGACAGCGCCGGGAAAATTTGCGAATTGCACACCTCGCCTTATGGCGATGCCCGTGAGGAACTGGCCGCGGACAACCCCGAAGCCCTGCAATTCATCCACGAGCGCTGGCGGCAGAACGAGCTTTCCGAACTCGACCGCGATTTTGTGCGGGCCATCGAGGACACCATCGAACTGCTGATTGCCAAGGAAGTCATCCTGTTTACCGACCTGCCACCCAAGGTTCAGGAGAAGCTGCTGCGTCGCAAGGAAATCCGCGGCCAGACCCATTACTCGGGCAACTACGCCTCGTCCGACAGCGACATCATTCCGCTTTGAGTTTCAGTGCCGGCGAGCCGCCTCGTAGAGCGGCATGACGCGCGGCAATTGGCGTTCGATTTCGGCAATCCGGTCGCCGCCGGCCGGGTGGGTCGATAGCCAGGCCGGGGGCGCGCCCTTGCTGGCTTCCGTCATCTTGCGCCAGAGACTGATACCGGCCCGCGGGTCGTAGCCGGCACGGGCTGCGAGATCGAGACCGACGACATCGGCTTCGACCTCGTCGTCGCGCGAGAACTTCAGGGTCATCAGGTTGCCGCCCATGCGGAACAGTCCGCTGTAGCGGCCGCTACCGATCAGTTCGCCGAGCAGGCCGGCGCCGATACTGGTCAGCTGGTTCTTGGCGATGCGCTCGCGGGCATGTTCGCGCAGGGCGTGGGCGATTTCGTGGCCCATGACCATGGCGATCTCGTCGTCGCTCAGCTTGAGCGAGTCGATGATGCCGCTGTAGAACACGATCTTGCCGCCCGGCATGCAGAAGGCGTTGAGCTGTCGAGAGCCGATCAGGTTGACCTCCCATTTCCAGCGCTGGGCAGCGGGGTTGAAGCGCGTTGCATGCGGCAGGATGTCACGGGCGATCCGGCGCAGGCGGATCACCTGCGGATGGTTGTCCGGAGCGAGTGCGTTTTTCGTGGCGGCGGCCTGCTTGAGTTCGGCATATTGCAGGCTGGCCGCCTGTTCCAGTTCGGCGGCCGGCACCAGCTTGCGCAGGACCGAGGGATTGCCGACAGCCACGCCGTCGGTGACGGGCGCTTCGGCGATGCTGGCGGTCGTGAAGGCCAGGGTGCAGCAAAATGCAGCAAAACGACGCATTGCTCAGTTGACGGTCATCACGGCCTTGACCAGTTCGGCCAGGGTACGTACGCCCATTTTTTCCATGACCCGGGCGCGGTGGGCTTCGACCGTCTTCATGCTGATGTCGAGGGTGTCGGCGATCTGCTTGTTGAGCTTGCCGGCAACCACCAGTTGCATGACTTCGCGTTCGCGCTGGGTCAGCTGCTCCAGGCGGTGGGCGATCGCGTTGTCGCGCTGGCGGCGGGCGGCGATCTGGCTGTCCAGTTCGAGGGCGCGCTCGATGCGCGAAAGCAGATCCTCGTTGTGGAAGGGCTTTTCGATGAAGTCGCAGGCGCCGCGTTGCAAGGCGCCGACCGCCATCGGCACGTCGCCGTGGCCGGTGACGAAGATGATCGGCAGGCGCGAACCGTGGGCATCCAGCTTTTCGTGCAGTTCGAGGCCGCTCATTTCCGGCATCCGCACGTCGAGGACGATGCAGCCGCGCATCGTTTCCTGCCAGGCGGCCAGGAAGCTTTCGCCGGAATCGAAGCAACTGACCCGGTAGCCCTCGCCTTCGAGCAGCCAGGTCATCGAGTCGCGCATGGCCTCGTCGTCATCGACGACGTAGATGGTTTGCGTCTGCTCAGTCATCGCTATCCTCTATCGGAACGGTGAAACGGAAGGTCGTGCCGCCTTCCCGGCGCGGCTCGGCCCACAGCCGCCCCTGGTGGAACTCGATGATCGAGCGGCAGATGGCCAGGCCGATCCCCATGCCTTCGGCCTTGGTCGTGTAGAACGGCGCGAATATCTTCTCGATGTCGTCCTCCCGCAGGCCGTGGCCCTGATCGCTGACGGAGACTTCCAGCATGCGCTCGTCGACCACTTCGGCATGGATGCACAGGCGGCGGCGCTCGAAGGGTACATCGTTCATCGCCTCGATGCCATTCTTGACCAGGTTGAGCAGGACCTGTTCGATCATGATCCGGTCCACGACGATGTTGGGCAATTGCTCGGGCAGGTCCACGATGATCTGTGTGCCGGTGCGCTGGGCTTCGATATCGGCGAAGGCGCGTGCTTCGTCGACCAGTTCGTGGATCGAGATCGGCCAGCGCACCGGGTCGCTCTTTTTCACCATGTCGCGCATGCGGCGGATGATCTTGCCGGCGCGCTCGGCCTGGTCGGCCGCCTTCTGCATGGCGGCGAGCAGGTCGTCGAAGCGGTAGTTGCCGGCCTGCATGCGCTTGATGCAGCCGGCGCAATAGTTGGCGATGGCCGAGAGCGGCTGGTTCAGCTCGTGCGCCAGCGAACTCGCCATCTCGCCCATGGTGATCAGGCGCGAGGTCTGTTCGAGACGCTTCTGCTGCTGCAGGGTGACTTCCTCGATGTGCTTCTTGTCGGTAATGTCGGCGGCGATCTGGACGCGCACGGTGCGTCCGTCCACCCAGCGGATTGCGCGTTCATGGAGGTGATACCAGTGCCCCGAGAGGGTGTGCTGCAACTCGCCATCGAACAACTCGCAGGGGAGTTCCTCGGGCGGGATGGCGGCCGGGTCGCGTTCCAACAATTCCTGGGCCGGCCGGCAGGCGGCGGTGACGACCGCCGAATCGCGACCGACGGTGTCGAAGCCGAAAATGTTCTGGAAAGCCCGGTTGGCGAAGAGAATCTCGCCTGTCTGGACGTCGGCAACGTGCACCGCCGAGTCGAGACCATCGATCACCGTGACGAAGCGCTCATGCGCCCGCTCCAGTTCGACGCGGGCACGCTTTGGCTCGGTGATGTCGTTCATCGAGGCCATCCAGCCCATCTGCACGCCATCGGTGCCGATCAGCGGGGAGAAATAGAGGCGGACATCGAAACGCTCCCCGTTCTTGCGCATGATGCGCATCTCGAAGCCGCTGGCCGGCGCCTGCCCGGCCAGCGCCTGGTTGATGTTGCCCTGCAGCTTGTCGAATTCCTCGGCCGGCCAGTAGGGGTAGGGTGGAGCGACGCCGACCAGTTCGGATTCGTCGAAGCCGGTCATCCGGCAAAAGGCAGCGTTCACGAAGGTGATGCGGCCTTCGAGGTCGATGGCGCGCAGGCCGGTGATCAGCGATTGCGACATCGCCTGGCGGAAGGCGTAGGCAGCGCGCAGCTTTTCCTCTGTTTCGGCGCGGTGGTGCGCATGGCGGCGCAACTGAATGAGTGTGATGGTGGCGATCAGGGTCAGCACGACGATCAGTGCCGCCGGCACGAAGGGTAGCCAGGCACCGCCGCCGCGATAGGCGACGATGTTCATGCCGAGCCGGTTGTTGGGCAGGTCGAGGCTGACGCCGCCGGAAATCTGCCGGTCGGTCGGCTTGACCGAGGAGTTGCTGAAAACCTCTTGGTCGTCGGCATCGACCACGCTCAAGGCATAGCGGGTCGTGAAAGCAGCGGGCAGGGTGGCGCGCAGCAAGCCTTCGAGCGACTGGATGGCGACAAAGGCGCCAAGGTCGGCGCTGCCTTGCTGGACGGGGAGGATCAGGTCGTTGGTCGGCCCCAGCTTGCTCGGGTAGTTTTTCGAAAAAACCTGCTGGCGACTGCGTAGCGCTTCTTCCAGCGCTTCGCGGCGGACGCCGTCGAGCTGTTCGCCGACGAAGGCGGCGGTCGCCTCGTTGGGCGATACCCATTCGATCTTGCCGCCAGTATCGACCCAGAGAATCGCGGCGATCTCGGCATTGTCTGCAACGTAGCGCGCGGCCTTGACCTGGAAGGCCTCATAGGTGAGCTGGCGGAACTCCTGGCCACGCCCGAGTTCGGCGAGAAAGTCCTGGTGGCTGTGCAGGCGGTTCTCGATCGTCCGCTCCGCCCAGTGGATGTCGCCTTCCAGCGCCGAACGCGCCGTGTCTTGCTCGCGCCACTGGAGCAGGGCGGTGACGATCAGCATGGCCAGGGCAAAGACGCCGATCGCGGCGTAAGGAGCGAGCCAGAGCCAAGTCTGCGGCAGGGTGCGGGAGGGCGAGCGAAGTAACATGGGACGATTCTTCGCCGAGCGCGGGGGCGAGGCCATAGGTACTTACCCTAAGCCGCTGGCATCGGCCTTGCGTTTCCCGGGTTCAAGCACCGACCAGCCAGCCGGAGACGAAGGGGACGAGCAGCGCCGTAAGGGCACCGTTGAGCCCCATGGCCAGGGCGGCGAAGGCGCCGCTTTGCTCGTTGACCTGGAAAGCGCGCGCCGTGCCGATGCCGTGCGAGGCGACGCCGATGGCGAAGCCGCGAATGGCCGGGTCGCGCAGCTTCATCGCATCGAAGACGGAGCGCGCGCCGACGGCGCCGATGATGCCGGTGACGATGACGAGCACGGCGGTGAGCGACGGGATGCCGCCGATGCGCTCGGCCACGCCCATGGCGATCGGCGTGGTCACCGACTTGGGCGCGAGCGAGAGCTGGGTACTCAGGCTGGCGCCGAACAGTCGACCGACCAGCACGGCGGAGACGACGGCGGTCAGGCTGCCGGCGACAAGGCCGACGACCACCGGCAGCAGCATCGCGCGCACCCGGCGGAACTGCAGGTAGAGCGGGATGGCGAGGGCGACGGTGGCCGGACCGAGCAGGAAGTGTACGAACTGGGCGCCGGCGAAATAGGTTTCGTAGCGCGTATCGGTCAGGCTCAGGAAGGCAACGAGCATGGTCACGGCAATGAGCACCGGATTGGCCAGCGGATTGGCGCCGGAGCGCTGGTAGAGCCAGAAGGCGGCCTGGTAGGCGAGCAGGGTGATGGTCAGGCCGAGCAGCGGCGAGGCCGAGAGATAGACCCAGAGCTTGCTGATCTCGGGCGTCATGGCGTTTCCTCCCGGGAAGGCTGGCGCAGGCAGAGCTTCATGGCCAGGGCGGTCACGACGAGCGTGGCGAACGTGCTGATCAGTAGGGAAAGCAGCAGGGCTGGCCATTCGTCGGCGACGCGGTGCAGATGCACCATGATGCCGGTACCGGCCGGCACGAAGAGCAGGGAGAGATGCTGCAGCAGATTCTGGCTGGTCGTGCGCAGGTCGTCGGTCGGGCCGCCACGCACGGCGAGCGCCAGGAAGAGCAGCAGCATGCCGATGACCGGGCCGGGAATTGGCAGGTCGAGCCAGCGGGCGACGACTTCGCCGATCAATTGGAACAGCAGGAGCAGGGTGAGGGCGGAAATCACGGGCGGCCTCCGAAGTACAGGAATGCCGCCAGTGTATTGGCTAACTTATCGCTTGATAATTGGCGTATTTATCGTTTTATCTTGTACTTTTAATACCTAATCGATGGCCTGGCTCAGTATTCCTTGGTGTCCGACCACATGCTGGTATCGAAACGCACGACCCGGTTGCGCCCCTGTTCCTTGGCCTGGTATAGCGCGACATCGGCGAACTTGACGGCCTGCCAGAAGGTGTCGCTGTCGCTCGGGAAGTCGGCGATGCCGATCGAGATGGTCTTTTGCAGCACGATCCCCGTGATCTGGACCTTGAGGGCCTCGACCGCGGCGCGGATGTTCTCGGCCACCTGCTCCGCCGCCTTGCCTGAACTGTCGAGCAGGATGATGAGGAATTCCTCGCCGCCGTAGCGGATGACCAGATCCGACGCGCGCACCGATTGCTTGAGTACGTTCGACAGTGCCTTGAGCACGGCGTCGCCGGCATCGTGGCCGTAAGTGTCGTTGACCATCTTGAAGTAGTCGAGATCGAGCATCAGGATGGCGACGTGGGTGCGCTTGCGCTGCACGCTGGCGACCAGGGTGTCGACGTATTCCTCCAGGAAGCGCCGGTTGTTGAGGCCGGTCATCGGATCGCGCAGCGTCGAGTCGCGCAGGCTCTCCATCAGGCGCTTGGTTTCGAGAACCGGCGCCGTTTCCCGCAGGTAGACATTGACGAAGGGAACCTTGGCCTGGAGCGCCTGCTCGTTTTCCGGCCGGCTCAGCAACTGGACGACGCTGCCGACCGTACCGGACTGGATGACCGGGAAGCAGATGTGACGGCGTACGCCGGCCTCGGCCGGCGGCCGGAAGGCGTAGCAGATTTCAGGATTGGCGATGCCATCGACGACATGGCCGGTGCGATGCACGCGACAGGCCTCCGGGCGGACCAGGATCTGCGGGTCGCACCAGCGGCAGCCGTCGGCTTCCTCGCCATCGACCATGATGGCCTGCATCTGCTTCTTGTTGGCAGAGACTTCGTAGAGCGAATACTCGGCCAGTCCGAATTCCTGGCGCAGCGTGCTCGACAGGCGCTGGTAGATCTCGCTCTTCGACTCGTCCTCTTCGATCGCCTGCTTGAAATGGGCGGCCTTGGTCAGGCCGTCGACCATGTCGATGGTCGCTGTCAGCAGGTTTTCGCCCGGTGCCGGCGTCCGCCCGGTGAGGCGGGCGACGTTGCTGCCGATGCGGTTGAGACCGTCGTCGAGAAAGCCGAGCAGGCGGTTCATGTCGAGCGCGATCTGGCCGATTTCATCCTTGGTCTGCTGCTCGACGTGCGCCTTGAAGTCGCCGCGCAAGGCCCGCTGGACGGCCGTTTCCACGGCATTGGCGGTATTCGAAATGGGGCGCAACAGGCGCCGCATGAGCAGGATGAGCAGCAGGGCGAACAGCGTCACCGAGCCGGCGATGCCGGCCACCGTCAACAAGGCCTTGTGCTTCAGGGCCTCGATCGACATGCTCATGCTGACCGCGCCCAGCACCGCGCCTTCGGCCACATTGTGGCATTGCAGGCAGTTGGGTTTGCCATTCGCCGTGGCGACGTAAGGAATGATGCCGCGGAAGAGGGTTTCGTCGCCATCCGTGATGACCTCGAAGCGGGGCTTGCCCTCGCGCAACACCGCGCGCTCGGCGTCGTCTGCCACCGACTCCATGGAGAGGCCCTTGCCGAACTGTTTTTCGACTTCGCTCGACCGGATGACCCGGGCCGACTTCAGACCATTGACTTCGACCAGTCGCTCGAGAAAGCGCTCGCGCTTGTCGATGACGCCGTTGATCATCGACTCCGTCAGGTGCACCCGGACGATCTCACCGGCCGTGCGGATGTGGTCGCTGGCGGAAGCCAGCGAGAAGCTGCGGAAGGCGTACAGGCTGATCGCGACCAGGACGGCGAGCAGGCCGGCGGCGATGCTGATGAAGAAAAGAGTTACCTTGGCATTGAGCGTCACGGTGCGTGCTTTCCCGGATCACGATGAAAAAGGCGCACATTATGACTAAAGGCGTATGCCCGCAATGCCGAAGTAACTAATTTTCGATAAGAATCAACCTTGTTTGACCAAGGTCAACTCGTTTCTGCCAAGTCGCATTTCTGGTTGCCTTGCAAACGGATTCAGGGACCTCGTCGCTTACGCTCTTCTGCACCACTTTCGTGCATTGGAACCGTCGGGGCGCCACAGGTCGCGCCGATCAGCAGTAACTGCATGATGCCCAGCGTGATGCCGAATACCTCGAAGCTGTCCAGGCCAATGCCCAAGGTGGTCGGCAGTACGAGGAGCCCGCAGGCGAAGAATTCGGTGATCTTGCTCCAACGGTCCATGATGTTCTCCTGTCGTGAATGCGACATTGAGAATGTCGCTATTTTGTGCAGTGCACAAAATATGCCGGGAAAACAGCTGTTTCAAACCATGGAACGTTTCATTTTTCCGCTGGCAATACTTGTCGAGAGGGGCGATCGTCAATCGTCGACAAAAAAAGCGCCGGGTTGCCCCGGCGCTTGGTCTCTCTCCGCTTCTTCTTTTTGTATCTTGCTTAAGCCATTGCCTCGTAGAGCGGCAGGGTGAGGAACTCCGGGTAGTCCTCGGTCAGCGACATCTTGTCGAAGATCACGGCAGCCTGGTCATAGGAAGCAGTGTCCTCGCCCTGGGCGGTGACGGTGGCCTTCACCTTGGCCAGTTCCTCGGCGATCATCGGGCGGACCATCTCGACGGTGACCTTGCGGCCGTCGTCGAGGACACCCTTCGGCGACACTACCCACTGCCAGACTTGCGAGCGGGAGATTTCGGCGGTGGCGGCGTCTTCCATCAGGTTGTGGATGGGCACGCAGCCGTTGCCGGCCAGCCAGGAGCCGAGGTAGTGAATGCCGACGTTGATGTTGTTGCGCAGGCCGGCTTCGGTGATCGGGGTGGTCGGGCGGAAGTCGAGCCACTGTTGCGGGCCGAAGGAGCCTTCGACCTGCTTCTCAAACTGGTTCGGCTTGTCGCCCAGCACCTTGACGAATTCTTCCATGGCGATGGGCACCAGGCCCGGGTGAGCCACCCAGCCGCCGTCGAAGCCGTCGTTGGCGTCGCGGGTCTTGTCGTGGCGGATGCCGGCCAGGGCCTTTTCGTTGGCGACCGGGTCGTTCTTGATCGGGATCAGGGCCGACATGCCGCCCATGGCCGGGGCGCCGCGCTTGTGGCAAGCCTGGACGAGGGCCAGGGCGTAGCCGCGCATGAAGGGCACTTCCATGGTGATGGCGCTGCGCTGGGCCAGGCAGAAGTCCTTGTTCTTCTTGAACTTCTTGATGCAGGAGAAGATGTAGTCCCAGCGGCCGGCGTTGAGGCCGGCGGAGTGGTTGCGCAGTTCGTACAGGATTTCTTCCATCTCGAAGGTGGCGAGGATGGTTTC
>JAEUOD010000083.1 GCA_016791065.1 Dechloromonas sp.
GGAAAAAACGGTAGGGGGTCGCCCAGTGCAGGATCGGGCCACCCCCTGAGTCGTGACCGAGGCCACCGACTCCAAGACCATAAAAGGAGAACAGCCCGTCCAGAATAAGCTGGCAGGCTTACAAAAATCTTACGCCCTTAGGGGTACTTGAAGATCAATGCGCATTCTCATCGCTGAAGACGACGCCATCATTGCCGATGGTCTTGCCCGTTCGTTGCGCCAGGGCGGTTATGCCGTGGATTGGGCACCGAACGGCCTGGAGGCGGATACCGCCTTGCTGACTGTTACCTACGACTTGCTGATCCTCGACCTGGGCCTGCCCAAGCTGCCCGGGCTCGAAGTGCTCAAGCGCTTGCGCTCTCGGGGGGCGCAGGTCCCGGTTCTGATCCTCACTGCACTGGATGGCACTGGCGATCGCGTCAAGGGGCTCGATCTGGGGGCGGATGACTACATGGTCAAGCCATTCGAACTGGCCGAGCTGGAGGCACGCGTGCGAGCGCTGACACGGCGCTCGGCCGGGACGACGCCGACTATCCAGTGTGGACAGCTGACGTATGACCAGGTGGGTCGGGTCGCCCAGATCCAGGGGGTGACACTGGATCTGTCGGCACGTGAAATCGGCCTGCTGGAGATTCTCCTGACCCGGGTCGGGAGACTAGTCAGCAAGGATCAACTGGTCGATCACCTCTGTGGCTGGGGCGAGGAAGTCAGCCACAATGCGATCGAGGTTTACGTCCATCGTCTGCGCAAGAAGCTCGAAGCTGGCGGCGTGAAGATCGCGACCGTACGCGGCCTCGGCTATTGCCTCGAACGACCGCTGGGCGAATAGCTTGCCGGCGCCTTCAACCGAAACCGAGCGTTCGTTATTCGGCGAAATTCTCGACTGGATGCTGGCGCCGTTGCTGTTCGTCTGGCCGCTCAGCATCGCCTTCACCCACTACTTCGCCAACAACGTCGCCAACTTTCCTTACGACCAGGCATTGCGTGAGCATGTCGCAGCCATCGCGCGCCAGGTCAAGCTGGTCAATGGCAAGCCGATGCTGACCTTGCCAGCCTCGGCTCGGGCCTTGCTGCGCGCCGACGAGACCGACAGCGTGTACTTTCATGTCATTACCCGCGACGGACGTTTCCTGGCCGGTGACAAGGATTTGCCGATTCCCGATCTCCTGGCCGAGATGGAGATCATTCCCGGCGAAATCTATTTGCGTGATGCTGAATTCAACGGCCAGGATCTCCGCTTCGCCTACACCTACCTTGCCGAGCCGGAGATGCCCAAGGAGCGCTGGGTTGTCGTCGAGGTCGCGGAAACCACCGAGAAACGCAACCAGTTAGCCAACAAGATCGTGGCCAGCGTCATCCTGCCGCAATTCATCATCATTCCGCTCGCCGTCATGCTCGTCTGGTTCGGTCTGTCGCGCGGTTTGCGCCCGCTGACCCGTCTGCGCAAGACGATCGAGACGCGCGATCCGGGCGATCTCTCCCCCATCGCCACGCGCCGGGTACCGGAGGAACTCGAGCCGCTGGTTGAGGCCTTCAACGAAATGCTCGAGCGCATGAAAAAGAACGTCGAGGCGCAACAGCGTTTCGTTGCCGATGCGGCGCACCAGATGCGAACGCCGCTGACCGGCCTCAAGACCCAAGCCCAGTTCGCGATCCGCGAGAAAGACCCGGAGGCCCTGCGCCATGCCCTGCGCCAGATCGCGACGGGCGTGGACCGCGCCGGGCGCCTGGTCAATCAACTGCTGACCCTGGCGCGTACCGAAGGCGGTAGCGAGCCCGCCCAGCAAAGACACGAACCGCTCGATCTGGCCCAACTGATCCGCGAGGTGGTTGAGGAATGGGTCATGGTCGCCATCGAGAAAGGCATCGATCTTGGCTACGAGTCCTCCGGGCCCGTGATGATCACCGGCAACGCTTTTCTATTGCGCGAGCTTGCCAAGAACCTCGTCGATAATGCGCTGCGCTACACCCCGACGGGCGGGCACGTTACCTGCCGTATCCTGGGTAATTTCAGTACCGTCATGCTTGAAGTCGAAGATGATGGCATCGGTATCAGTGAGGAGCAGGCGGAATTGGTCTTCGAGCGCTTCTACCGTGTCGACGATGCGACAACCGAGGGGAGTGGCCTTGGCTTGGCGATCGTCCAGGAAATCGCCATGCAGCACGACTCCAAGGCCAGTCTTCGCCCCAATCCGCGCGGACGAGGCGCTGTCGCCCGCGTTGTCTTCGCCGCCTGGCATCCCCCGGCTCCGCCGCCGCCGCCGCCCGACGACTTTTCCGAACTCTATCGCCAGTCGCCACCGATCGGTCCCTGAATGTGCCGGAATCCCCTTTTAGCCTGATTTCACTTGCGGAGACAAGGCGGCCTCGCTATAATGCGCCCTCGTTTTGGCCAATTAGCTCAGTTGGTAGAGCAGCGGATTGAAAATCCGCGTGTCCGTGGTTCGATTCCGCGATTGGCCACCAAATTTTCAAGCAAAGGCCCCGGTTCATGCCGGGGCTTTTGCTTTCTGCTTTCCGCGAGATGTTTTCGACGCCAATGCGCCACTTGCTCCTTTTGCTGCCTCTCATGTTTTCCGGGTGTGCGGTTGTCGCCGTGGCTGATGCCGTCGTTACCGTGGCGGTGACGACAGTCAAGGTTGGAGCTACGGTGGTTGAAACAACGGTTGATGTTGCCGCTGCGGGCGTAAGGGCTGTTGCTGGCAGCGATGATGACGACAAGCCTACCCAGGCGGCAAAGGGCGAATAGCGTAGTGAAAAAAGTCGTCATTACAGTATGAATTTCTGACGACGAAAATATTTTTCGCTTTTCCTCTTGCCAAGTCTGCTCAGCCCTTTATAATTCGCGCCCTGTTGTTCCTCGATAGCTCAGTCGGTAGAGCGCCGGACTGTTAATCCGTAGGTCCCTGGTTCGAGCCCAGGTCGGGGAGCCATCTAACCTCGCAATGTGAACCGCCGATTTTCGCGGTTGCGAGGCGGCTCGGGATGTATTCGAGCCGCACGTCGGACTCTCCGACGGTGATCTTCGATATCACGTTCCCCAGAAATTCGCGGACCTTCTTCGGGCTTTCTGCCGTAACCAGGATGTCGCGGAAAATTTTGGCCGCCCCCTCGATCTCCCTGGTGCTCAATGTCTGTACCGGGCCGCACTCTGCATCCAGTCGCTCGATTTCCATCTTGAGATGGTCCTGCTGGGCGCGCAGCTCGCGAAGGCGCGGCGCGATATCGTTCAGGCTCAGGCCAGCCCCCGCCTCGATCGTTTCGTAAAGTCGGCGCAGTCGCTTCTCGACGCCGTTTAACTCGGCGGCCAGGTTGTCGATCCCCATCTGTCGCTCCCTGGACCATTGTCCCGCCTGTTGCTTGATGTCGAAGACGATGTTGGCAATGTTCTCCGGCGTGAAAATCCGGGTTGAAATCGCCTCCAACAGATATTCATCCATCGGCGCCACTGCAAGGCGTCGGCTACTGCATCCCGCCCCCTTCAGGAAAGCGCGGCAGTTGTAATAGTGGTAGCGGGCCCCGTTTCGACCGGTAGCGCTCTCGGTCATCATGGGGTGTCCGCACTGACCGCAGTGCAGGATCCCGGAAAAAACCGCATTGCTGCGCGCTCTGCCGCCGATGATGTCCGGGCTGCGCTGGCTGATGACGTTCTGCGCCATGGTGAATACCTCATTGCTGATGATCGGATCGTGGGCCAGGGTGACGATCTCCTCGTTACCGTTGCGAAATACCAGCTGGCCGATGGCTGCCGCTGATCGCAAAACAGAATTCACGGTCGCCTTCGTCCAAAGCGCCCCCCGCCGCGATATCCCGCTCCGGTTCAACCGGACCGCGATCGCCTTCTGACCTTCCCCCTCGATGCACCACCGAAAAATTGTCTTCACCACTGCCGCCTCGCGTTCCTCGATCGCCAGCCGCTTGCGCTTGCCGATCGGGATCGTCACGAAGCCGAAAGGCACATGGCCTCCGTTCCAGAAGCCGTCCGTCGCATTTTTCGCCATGCTGCGCCGGGTATCCTTCGCGATCGAGCGCGAGTACTGCTCATCCATGATCGCCACGATGGATTCGATCATCCAGGCCTCGTCGGACTCACCGAAATCCTGCGAGACGAACACCAGCTTCGTCCCGATCCTGTCCAAGAGTCGCTTGTTCAACGCCGCGTCGATGTGATTCCGGGCAAATCGGCTCGACGACCAGCAGACGAAATAATCCGTCGCATGCGCCTCGCAGAAATCGATTGCCGCCATGAATCCCGGTCGCTGGCTCGTCCGTCCGGAAATGCCGTCATCGCGGAAGACTTTCTGGACAATTGCGCCCAAGCCATGCGCCTTCGCTAGGCACTGATCGATCTGGCTCTCCACGGGCAGCCCTTCATCCGCCTGGCGCGCGGTGCTGACCCGGGCGTAAATGATCGCCGTAGGGGTTCTCTCTCTCATGCCCCTATTCTATGGCAGCGCGCTAAAATCCACCCTGTGTATGACAACCGGTGGCTCACATGGAAATCGTCTTCCTCTGGATCCTGTTCGGCATCGTTACTGCCCTTGCCGCCCATGGAAGAGGTCGGGGTACCGTCACCTGGTTCATCCTTGGATTGCTGCTCGGCCCCCTGGCCCTCGTCGCGGTTCTCGTCATGCAAAACCGCAAGCATCTCCCGACCCCGAAAACCCACGTCAAATGCCCAGACTGCCGCGAGTTCGTGCTCAAGGACGCCCGCGTCTGCAAGCACTGCGGCTGCAAACTGGTGCCGCAGCCGGAGTGATCAGGTAACCGACATCAGCTTCGGATGCACCGAAATCCGGCACGGCTCGTCCGGATGCAGGGCAAAGGCGCTTTCCAGCGCCGCGAAGCTATTCGGAGAGAGCGCCCGGTAACGGATATTCCGGCCATCGGCCAAGCGGATACAAACCGAAAACTCGCGAAGTTTGCCGACGGGTGTCGGCGCAGAGCCACGCAGGGCAATGACGGAAGCCATAGATTTACTCCAATCGCCAGATCGGCCGGCGAGCGCCTGTGCCGTTTGGCACGTTTGAAGCATAGAGCATTTGCAAAAAAACGCAAACATAATTTGCGAAACAGTGAAAATGCACTATCCTTCAGGCTTGAATCCGGAGGAACCGTGCCGCCCATTGCCATTACTGCTGAAGACTTTTCCGCCTGGGCCGACAAGATCAGTCTGCCCGACAAGATTCGCCGTCCCTTACAGCTCGTCTACTGTGACCGGCGGACTCCGACATGGGCCGCCCGTGAATGCGGCCTGGCGCCATCGACCGTCACCCGTGCCGTTGATCGCTATCCCTTCGGCCAATGCCCCTGCTGTGGAACCCCGCTTGAAAACCCGCCTCATCCTCGCTGACGGCACCGAGCGCGCCCTGACCTGGACCAATCGCCACCCCAACCAGGCCAGCCTGGCCGGCCTCGTCCTCTTTCGCCACTCACCCGATATCCTCGATCCCCCCTTTGCCCGGCGCATCATTGCCATCGGCGGTCGTATCGAGAGCACCCACCCCGACCGCATTCGCGCTGCGCTCGGCTTTGATCCCGGAGAGCCCGGGATTTACCCGCTGAAATGACCAGGGAGGCTTCGGCCTCCCCTTTTTTTGCATGAGCCACCACTCGACACTGCGAATGTCGCGGCGGGTGGCGGGAACCCTCTCTCTCTCTTACTCCCCCGGTGCTTGCTGCGACGTCTTTCCATCACGTGGACATGTGGACATGCAGAAACCGGCTCGATTGATCCGACTCTCCGAAGAAACCGGGCGTCTCGTCCGCTTCGTCTCCGAATCGATTCGCCTCGGCGAAAACCAGCCGACCTCCTGGGTCACCGTCACCCGGACGGGTGACTTCACCGATCCCCGCTACGGAAAATTCTCCATCACCCCGGCCATGCTGGCCGAGATGGTCAAGAACTTCGGCGAACGCACCTACGGCCAGGACATCTTCGTCGATGTCGCCCACCAGCCCGCCAATGGTGCCGCCGGCAAGATCATTGCGCTCACGGTCGAAGGCGACCGTCTGCGCGCCAAGGTGGAATGGACCCGCTTCGGCATCGAAGCCGTCCAGGAAAAAGGCTTTGCCTACCTCTCCGCCGAATATCACGAAAACTGGCGCGACAACGAACAGAGAAACCCCCATGGATGTGTCCTCCTCGGGGCGGGGCTTGTGACGCGGCCCTGCATCAAGCGATTGGACCCCGTTCAGTTGAGCGAAGCGGATGACGGCGCGGTCACCGTGCTCCATCCAAAACTGTTGAACGACCTACTCAATGAGGTAAAGGACACCATGAACAAGCATCTCGAAGCGCTGCGCAAGCAGCTCCAGGCAAAGGGCCTGACCGAAACCGCCATTGCCGCCATCATCACCCTCGCCGAAAAGGCCATGGCCGGCATGACCGACGACGCCACCATGAAGTCGCTGTGCGAAGCCTTCGCCGACAACGCCAAGCAACTCAGCGAAGGCAGCAACGTCAGCGTCAACGTCGCCGGGCTGACCGTCGACCAGGTCAATGCCGCCGTCGCCAAGCAACTCGCCGACCTCCAGGCCTCCGCCAAGACCCTGGCCGAAAGCCTCGATGCCAAGCACAAGCTCCTCAGCGAAACCATCGACACCCTCGGCAAGGCCCTGCCCGAAACCGTCCGCAAGGAACTCGCCGACGGCCTGCGCCCCGCCATCACTGCCGACCTCCCCGACGCCGCCGTCAAAGCCCTGGCCGAAGTCCAGGTCAAGCTCGCCGAACGCGCCGAAGCCAACAAGGCCCTGGCCTCCCAAGGCTTCAACTTCCGCGGCAATGCCCACATCACCGTTGATGACAGCAACAGCATCCGCGCCCTTCAGGAAGCCGTCGATCGCCGACTCGGTATTACCCCGCGCAAGAACGAAGGGACCGAGATCGACAAGTTCATGGAAAAGGTCCTCGTCCAGTTCGACGCTGAACGCGGTGCCGACCTCGCCCGCGAGCACAAGCAACTCGCCGGCGGTGACGGCATCGTCTCCGACGTCTCCGTCCCGGCCGTCTTTGAGCGCACCGTCATCCGCGAAGCCCTCTACCCGCTGGTCGCCCTGCAGTTCGTCAATCTGGGCGCCATCGACTTTGCCGTTGCCGCCCAGATCCCCTACAGCTACCGCGACACCACCGGCGCCGGCCGCGATGCCGCTCGCAAGTACGAAGGGCAGGGCGTGGCGCGTGCCGGTATCAAGCAGGCCCTCGAAACCGCCTATCCCATCCCGCAGAAGCTCGCCTTCGAAGTCTCCGACGAACTGCGCTATCTCACCGGCGCCAACCGCATCGACTTCGATGCCGTTGCCGAAAACGTCCGCAACGCATCGCGCATCATCGGCGAAGACACCGAGCGCCTCATCCTCAATGAAATGGTCAACGCCAGCGATGAATTCTCCGTGTCCGCTGGCAACGACACCCTGACCGCCCAGGTCAACGGCACCAACAAGGTCTTCGTCACCACCCAGTTCCCCGTCGTCAAGCCGCGCAAGGTCTACGACCTCCAGGGCAACCAGGTCGGCAGCACCGTCAACCCCATCGTCGTCACTCTCAACAGCGTCGCCCGCACCGAGTACGACGGCACCGGCACCCAGGCCGCCGGCACCTACTGGACCATGGACTACAACCTCGGCGAACTGCGCTTCGTCAGCGAGCTCGGCGCCGCCGTCACCCCGACCAGTGCCTGGCCGCTTG
Source organism: Dechloromonas sp. (assembly GCA_016791065.1). Taxonomy (GTDB): domain Bacteria; phylum Pseudomonadota; class Gammaproteobacteria; order Burkholderiales; family Rhodocyclaceae; genus Azonexus. Next base: position 7,688 of record JAEUOD010000083.1, read on the forward strand.
TCGTCACCTACAGCTACACCACCAACGTCGCCAAGTTCGACACCGACCTCGGATCGCTGACCGCCGGCGCCAAGTGGGACGACTTCCTCTACCGCTACGGCCTGCGCCGCTCGGTGCTCGAAGACCAGCGCTTCTACCGCGCCAACTTTGGCCTCATGTCCGGCGCCGTCCATGAGCAGGTCCTGCTCGCCGCCCAGTTCCAGGAATCCAACAACCGCGGCCAGACCACCGTCTCCGCCGCCGGCGACCTCGGCACCGTGCGCAGCGTCCCGAACTACAAGTCCTTCTCCCCGGGCCTGCAGCTCGCCGACACCCGCGTCCTCATCGGCGAACGCGGCAACACCCGCTACCGCATGGCCAAGCCCTGGCAGATGGGCGAGCTCGAGAACCAGCGCGACGCCAACGGCCGCTTCACCGGCAAGAAGGAAGCCTACGGCGACCAGTTCGTCTTCCTGCACACCCCGAGCCAGTTGAAGGGCTGCTACACCAGCGTCGTGCTTTACAGCGCGACCGGCCGCGTCGCCCGCGCCGCCTAAGGAGTCTCCTCCCCTCGCGGGAATTTCATCCCCGGCCTTCGGGCCGGGGCCTTTTCAGGAGTCAGCAATGCGTATTCCCATCGAGAACACCGGCAGCAGCCCGTTATACGTCGGCGGCAAGATGATCCCGCCCGGCGAGACCATGACCTTCGAAGAAGAAGATCTGCCGGCCGAACACCGTCCAGGTGCCACCGCCGAACCCGAAGAAACCCCCGCCAACCCGCTCGCCGAGATCCTCGCGCGCTCCATCGCCAAGGCCGTCCTTGGCCTGCCCGACCTCTCCGACACCGAACTCAAGGAACTCGAGTTGCTCGAAATGGCCGGCGGAAACCGCAAGGGCATGCTCGCCGAAATCATGCAGGAAACCCTGCGCCGCGCCGAACTCGCTGCTGCCCTTAAATCCGCGCCGACTGGCGAAGGCGACGCTACCGTCACGGATCAAGCCAGGTCCGCCACCGACGAGGCCAGCGAGGCCTAAATGCCGGGCACCATGAGCCGCGCCGACCTGCGGACTGACCTCAAGGACAGCCTGCACGACGCCCACAGCATGCTCGCCGATCCGGCCGACTTCGACCGCTGCCTCAATGTGGCCGCCGTCGATCTCGGCCGCTGGCAGCCGCGCACCCTGGCCGCCACGATCGCCCTCGTCGCCGACCAGGCCGAATACCCGGCGCCTGCCGATTTCCAGCGCTTCAAGATGGCCCTCTGGGGCCGCTCCAGCACCGCCAAGCCTTGGGACAAGGACCACCCCGGCAAATTGCCCACCGTCCATCACGCCGACGGGCTCCTCATCATGGTCCCGGCCCCCAGTGCCTGGCAGATCGCCATCCTCGGCGCCACCTACCGCTACTTCTACTTCGCCGGCATCAGCATCGACGATCTCGCCGCCAACACCACCGTCCCCGCCGACCAGCGCGACATCCTGATCCTGCGCGCCCAGGCCGAAGCCTGCAAGGAACTCGCCCTGCGCAACATCGGCAAACCTGTGCAACTGCGTGACGGGCTCAATACCGTCACCCGCAACGGCACCCCGTCGCACCTCTACCACGAGCTCATGGCCGAATTCCTGCAGAAGGTCGGGTCATGAGCATGCGCCTTGAAATCCGCTACCAGGACCAGGCCCCGCGCGAGATGCTGCGCCGCGCCCCGGGCTTTTTCCTGCAACGCCTCGCCCTGGCCCTCGATCGCGGCGCCCACGAACTCGCCCGTGAAGCCCGCGGCCTGGCGCCGAAGGCCTTCTCCACGCTCACCAACTCCATTCGCGCTATCCGGCTCGGCGAACTCCATTGGCAAGTCTCACCCGGGGTCAACTACGCCGAAGCCGTCGAAGGCGGTCGCATGCCCATGCGCAAGACCGGTATTGCCAACGGCCTCCTCGAATGGATCAAGCTCAAGATCGCCCCGGGCGCCAGCGCCAAGGAACTCGATCGCCTCGGCTACGTCATTGCCCGAGCCATCGGTCGGCGCGGCATCAAGCCACAGCCCTACATGCAGCCCGCCTTCGTCGCCAAGCGGGATCGCGTCGTTGAACTCGCCAACCTCGCCATGCGCGACGCTGTCGCCGAACTGAGCCGCGCCTGACATGCTCAAGACCGCTCTCGACAACCTCAAGACTGCCCTGGCCGCCGCCATGCCGACGCGCGTCGTCACCCGCGATCTGCGCGACTTCGCCCAGCATCCCTTGAGCGACCTCGAAGCCGGTGTTCTAACCCTCGTATCCCACCGCGAAGCCGGCTACGCCAACTACCGCGGCCGCGAAGCCGATCTCGGCAAGCTCTCCGTCATCACCGTCGGCCAGCTCAAAATGCCCGAGGCCGCCACGCCCTCCGAAGTCGAAGATGCCGAGTTCGCCTTCGCCGAAGAGACCAAGACATTTTTACGAACGGCGCTACCCGTCGAAGCGGCCGTCCTGCTCGAAACCCGGTTCTCCGGGCAGCTCGACGCCCCTTACGGCTGGTTCGCCATGGACTGGGAGGTATGGCCATGAGCCAGCAAGAGCAAGACGAATTCCACGGCATCGGCGGCAGCTACGTCATCGATCCCAAGACCGGCGAGCGCAAGCTCGTCGCTCGCACCCAGGAGGCGGACGCCGTAGCCGCCGAGCCGCAACCCACCCAGGAGCAAGACAATGCCACTCCTCAAGCGTAGAGCCGCCGTCCTCGCCAAGATCGAGAGCGTCTATGGCACCGACCCCGTCCCCACTGGCGCCGCCAATGCCATCCTGATCTCCGACGTCAATATCGGTCCGATGGAAATGGAAACCGTCGACCGCGCCAACGTCCGTCCCTTCCTCGGCAGCAACGAGCAACTCCCGACCGGTCTCTACTCCAAGGTCGACTTCACCTGCGAAGCCGCCGGCTCCGGTACCGCCGGCACTGCCCCGGCCTGGGGCGTCCTGCTCCGCATGTGCGGCTTTGCCGAAACCATCACCGCCGGTACCAAGGTCGAATACG
>JAEUOD010000168.1 GCA_016791065.1 Dechloromonas sp.
TTCGTGTGGGGCATTTGCAACCTGCGTTCGCTTGATCCATGTCAACCGGTATTGAGAGCCTTCCGAACATAATCGTTCCACCTTCCGGTGGTCTGCCCCATGAATTTCGCAACTGAAAACCTCGTCTTCGATCCTCAGATCATTCGCCGTTTCGATGTCAACGGCCCGCGCTACACGTCTTATCCCACTGCTGACCGTTTCGTCGAAGCCTTCGACTCGGATGCGGCGAAACTCTGGCTGGGCAAGCGAAACATCGGCGGTATCAGTCGACCGCTCTCATTATACTTCCACATCCCGTTCTGTAACACCATCTGCTATTACTGTGCCTGCAACAAGATCATCACCAAGGATCACGGGCGCAGCGCCAAATATCTGAAATACCTGGCCAAGGAATTGGCCCTGCAGAGCGCCAGCCTCGAAGGCCGCGACGGCGAGCACGAGGTCATCCAACTGCACTGGGGCGGCGGGACGCCGACCTTCCTGTCGCATGACGAAATGCGCCAGCTCATGGGTGAGACGCGCAAGCATTTCAAGTTGCTCGATGGCGGTGAGTATTCCATCGAGGTCGATCCGCGCAAGGTCGATTACGCGACCGTGGCGCTGCTCGGTGAGCTTGGCTTCAACCGCATGAGCATTGGCGTGCAGGATTTCGACGAGAGCGTCCAGGTCGCGGTCAACCGGATTCAGACCGAGGAGGAGACTTTCGACGTCATCAAGGCAGCGCGTGCCAATGGTTTCAAGTCGATCTCGATCGACCTGATCTACGGTTTGCCACACCAGTCGGTGATGGGCTTCAACCGGACCCTGGAGCGTGTGCTGGCGATGGACCCGGATCGCCTGTCGATCTACAACTATGCACACATGCCCAGCCTCTTCAAACCGCAGCGCCGCATCGCCGAGCCGGATTTGCCGTCGGCTGATACCAAGCTGCAGATTCTTGCGCTGGCCATCAAGAAGCTGACCGAAGCCGGCTACGTCTTCATCGGCATGGATCACTTCGCCAAACCCGACGACGAACTGGCAGTCGCTCAGCGCCAGGGACGCTTGCACCGCAATTTCCAGGGCTATTCGACCTACGCCGATTGCGACATGCTTTCCTTCGGCATCTCGTCGATCAGCAAGGTGGGGCCTACCTACTACCAGAACGTTAAAACTCTCGACGAGTATTACGACCGTCTCGATTCGCAGATGATGCCGGTCTTTCGCGGCATCGAACTGACGGCCGACGACATCCTGCGTCGTTCGATCATTCAGGCGCTGATGTGCCATTTCGAACTTTCCATCGAAAGTATCGAGAGCGCCCATCTGATCGATTTCCACAAGTATTTCGAGGCCGAACTCGATGACATGAAGGAGATGGAGCGCGCCGGCCTGCTCAAGATCGAGCGTGAGTGGATTACCGTCCTGCCCCCGGGGCGCATGCTGGTCCGCATCATTTCCATGGTTTTCGACCGTTACCTGCGGGCCGACCGCCAGCGCACGCGCTACTCCAAGGTCATCTGAAGGCCGTGCGGGGCCAGGGCGTGCGGGTTAAACTCCACGCTTTGTCCGCACAGAAGTTTCGTCATGCCTGATTCCGGCTTTCTCGCTCTGTTCCTGGTCGGCCTGCTCGGGGGAACCCACTGTGTCGGCATGTGTGGCGGGATCGTCGGTGCGCTCTCGATGGGCGCTTCAGCACGCTGGTCGATGCTGCTCGCCTACAACGGCGGACGCATTCTTTCCTATGCCTTGGCCGGCGCTCTGGCTGGCGCGCTCGGTGCAGCCAGTCTCGGCCTCGAAGGCCAGGTGCCGATTCGCCTCATCCTCTATTTTCTGGCCAACCTGATGCTGGTCGCGCTGGGCTTCTACCTGCTCGGTGCGACCCGGGCGCTCGCTTTTACCGAGCGGGCGGGGCAGTACCTCTGGCGGCTCATTCAGCCGCTAACCCGCCGCTTCCTCCCCGCGCGCAGTGTCGGTCAGGCTTTCCCGCTCGGCGTCCTGTGGGGATGGCTACCCTGCGGCCTGGTTTACAGTGCCCTGGCCGGTGCCCTTGCCGCCGGGTCGGCCGGACGCGGTGCTGCGCTGATGCTTGCCTTCGGACTCGGTACCTTGCCAAATCTACTGCTGGCTGGCATCTTGTTGGCTCGTCTCAATGAATTTGTCCGGCGCCCGCTTGTCCGAGCGATATCCGGCTTGCTTGTGCTCGGCTTCGGGCTCTACGGCCTGTTCGGCTTGATGCGCCTGCTGGGCTGGCTTTAAAGGAAATCATCATGAAAATCTTGTTGCCGGTGGATGGCTCCGCTTGCGCTTTGCGCGCGGTCGATCAACTGATCCAACACGGTGCCTGGTTCAGTGAAGTGCCGGAGATACATCTGCTGTACGTCCATCCACCGATTCCGATCGGGCGGGTACAGGCGCATGTCGGCCACGAGACCTTGCATGCCTACTATCTTGAAGATAGCCGGGAGCAACTGGTCGCGGCTGCGGCCAAGCTTGAAGCCGCCGGCCTGGCCTTCTCCAGCCATATTCATGTTGGCCAGGCGGCGGAAGTGATCGTCAAGCTGGCCGATGAACTGAAAGTCGATCTGCTCTTCATCGGTTCGCATGGCCGGGGGAGTATCGCCAGTGCGCTTATGGGATCGGTGAGCAGTCGCGTTCTGCATCTGGCGCATTGCCCGGTCCTCGTCATCAAATGAGCGAAGCGCAGAGTCGGGTTGTCGAGTTCGCGATCGGCGGCATGACCTGTGCCGCCTGTTCTGCACGGCTGGAGAAGGTGCTCAATCGCCAGCCCGGCATGCAGGCCAACGTCAATCTGGCTGCGGAGCGGGCGCGCATCCGGCTCGAAGGAGCGGCTGATGAAGCAGCGGTGATTGCCGCTGTCGCCAAGGCCGGCTTTTCAGCAGAGCCGGCGGATGCCGGTACGCGGGAGCGCGAGAAGGCCGAAAAACTGCTGGCTTACCGGCACGAGCTGCGGCGGTTCTGGATTGCGGTAGCGCTGACCTTGCCGCTGGTCGGGCAGATGCTGTTCATGCTTGGCGAGCATGGTCATGCCAACGAGTTGCCGCGTTGGCTGCAACTCGCGCTGGCGACGCCCGTTCAGTTCTGGATCGGCTGGCGCTTCTATGATGGCGCCTTCAAGGCGCTACGTGGTGGTGGCGCCAACATGGATGTCCTGGTTGCGCTCGGCACCAGCATGGCCTGGGGTTTTTCGACCGTGGTGACGCTGTTCGGACTGGATCAGCACGTGTATTTCGAAGGCGGTGCAGCGGTGATCACGCTCGTCCTGCTCGGTAAACTGCTCGAAGCCCGTGCGAAAGCACGGACCTCGGAGGCGATCGAAGCCCTGATCCGTCTACAGCCGAAGACAGCCCGCGTCGAGCGTGATGGCCAGTGGATCGAGATGCCCGTCGATGCCTTGATGCCGGGCGATGTTTTCCTTGTGCGGCCGGGCGAAAGCGTGCCGGTCGATGGCGAGGTGGTCGATGGCGAATCCAGTATTAACGAATCGATGCTCACCGGAGAGAGCATGCCCGTCGGCAAGCACGCCGGCGACTGGGTCTTCGCCGCCACGGGCAATGGCCAGGGGGCGCTACGTTGCCGGGCGACCGGCGTCGGCGAGCAGACCCTGCTGGCCGGGATCATCCGTCTGGTCGGCGAGGCGCAGGGCTCGAAGGCGCCTGTGCAGCGCCTGGCCGACCAGATTTCGGCGATTTTCGTGCCGGTGGTGTGTGCCATCGCGCTGGTCACTTTCATCGGCTGGTGGTGGTATGCCGGCGATTTCGCCGAGGCGCTGGTCAATGCAGTTGCCGTGCTGGTGATCGCCTGTCCCTGTGCGCTGGGCTTGGCGACGCCGACTGCGATCATGGTCGGGACGGGCCAGGGAGCCCGAGCCGGCATTCTGGTGCGCAATGCCGAAGCGCTCGAACGTGCCGAGCGGATTTCCGTTCTCGCCCTGGACAAGACCGGGACGCTGACCTGCGGTCAGCCGCAGGTGACCGACATCGTGCCGCGGGGCGTCGGGCGCGAAGAGGCAGTGCGTTTCGCCGCAGCCCTCGAGCAGCATTCAGAGCATCCGCTGGCACACGCCGTACTCGCGGCTCATGAAGGGGGCGAATTGCCCCGGGTGGAAAATTTCCGCGCCTGGTCGGGGCTGGGTGTCGAAGGCGTGGTCGAGGGCCGCCAGCTTCGCCTGGGTTCGCCCGACTGGCTGGGTATTCCCGTCGACGCCGAGATTGCCGGTATGCAGGCGGCAGGCAAGACCGTGGTCGGCTTGATGCATGATGGCCGGTTGTTGGCCTTGCTGGCGATTGCTGATGCACTGCGGCCGACGTCGCGACAGGCCGTCGCCCGACTGCGCGAGCGCGGTATCCGCCTGGTCATGCTGACCGGTGACAACGCGGCGACGGCGGCGGCGATTGCGGCCGAAGCGGGGATCGACGAATTCCGTGCGGGCGTCCTGCCCGGCGACAAGGCCGCGTTGGTGGGCGAACTCAAGGCGGAAGGCGGACTGGTCGCCATGGTGGGTGACGGCATCAACGATGCGCCGGCACTTGCCGCGGCTGATGTCAGTTTCGCGATTGGTGCCGGTTCCGATGTCGCGGTCGAGGCGGCCGACCTGACACTGATTCGTAGCGACCTGCTCGGGGCGGTCGATGCCATCGACCTTTCGGCCCGCACACTGGGCAAGATCCGGCAGAACCTTTTCTTTGCCTTCGTCTACAATGTTCTCGGAATTCCCCTCGCAGCCTTTGGCATGCTCAATCCGGTCGTGGCCGGCGCGGCGATGGCGATGAGTTCGGTGTCGGTAGTTTCGAATTCGCTTTTGTTGAAGCGCTGGCAACCGACCGGGCGGAAGGCATGAGAAAACATAGCTGAGCATTGGGAAATCGATGACCGTGGGGGCCTGGGAGAGCGCATTGGGGCAAGAGGATTCAGCCGGGCTGGCGGGGGGCGGGCGCGATGCTGGTCACGGAGACAGCCCGTTTCGTGCAGCGCTGGAGGCGGCTCAGGTTGGCATTTTCATCCTGCAGGACAGCCTCTTCAAATACGTCAATCCCCATCTGGGCAAGCTGTTCGGCTATGAACCGATGGAAATGCTCAACCGCATGGGACCGCTCGATCTGGTCCTGCCCGAGCAGCAGGGTTTTCTGCAGGAGCAGATGGCGGCGCGGGCGCGTGGTGAGCCAGGGGAGGCCTACGAGTTGTCGGCAGTGCGCAAGGACGGTTCGGTCTTCTCGGTCAATATCCTCGGCGCGCCGGCGAGCTACAACGGACGCCCAGCCTCGGTGGGCACGGTGGTCGATGTTTCGGACCAGAAGATAGCCGAGCAGAAGATCCGCGAACTGGCCGATTTCGATGTCCTGACCGGTTTGCCCAACCGGCGCCTGCTGCGCGATCGCGTCACGCAACTGCTGGCCACGGCGGAGCGGCAGGAAACGCCGCTGGCCGTAATGTTCCTCGATCTCGATCACTTCAAGCGGGTCAACGATTCGCTGGGTCACAGCGTTGGTGACGAGTTGCTGTGTGCCGTCGCCCAACGCCTGGGAACCGCCGTGCGGCGGGTCGATACCCTGGCCCGCCTGGGCGGCGACGAGTTCATCGTCGCCCTGCCAGGCACCCACGCCACCGATGCTGCCGACGTCGCGCGCCGCCTGATCGATACCTGCAACCATCCCTACCAGGTGGCTGGACACGAACTGATCGTGACGGCTTCGATCGGCATCAGCATCGTACCGCAGGATGGCAACGACTTCGAGGTCCTGCTGCGCAATGCCGATGCTGCGATGTACAAGGCCAAGGAACTCGGGCGCAACACCTTCCAGTTCTACGCCGCCGACATGAACACGGCGACGCTCGAGCGGCTGATGATGGAAAGCAGCCTGCGGCGTGCCCTGCGCAGCAAGGAATTCGTGCTGCACTACCAGCCGCTGGTCAGCCTGCAGAGCGGCCTGATCATCGGGGTAGAGGCCTTGTTGCGCTGGCAGCACCCGGATCTCGGGCTGATCATGCCCGATCGCTTCATCCAGGTTGCCGAGGAGACCGGACTGATCAATCCGATCGGCGACTGGGTGCTGTGCGAAGCCTGCCGTCAGGCCCAGGCCTGGATCGATGCCGGCCTGCCGCCGCTGATCATGGCGGTCAACGTCGCACCCGTGCAGTTCCGCCAGAACGGTTTCATCGATGTCGTCGCCGGGGCGTTGGCAGCCTCCGGTCTTGCCGCCAGTCTGCTCGAACTCGAGGTGACGGAGCGGACGGTGATGAACGATGCCGATATCAATATCGGTACGCTGGCTGCCTTGCACCGGATGGGGGTGGAGTTGTCTCTCGACGATTTCGGGACGGGCTATTCCTCGCTGGCCTACCTGAAGCGTTTTCCCGTCGCCAAGCTCAAGATTGACCGTTCTTTCGTGCGCGATCTCGAAACCGATGCCGACGATCAGGCGATCGCCTCGACCATTGTCAGCATGGGGCGCAACCTGCGTCTGACCGTTCTGGCCGAAGGGGTCGAGACCCGGCAACAACTCGACCTGTTGCGCCGGATGGATTGCGACATGGCCCAGGGCTTCCTCTTCAGCCGCGCCTTACCTGCAGACGACGTTGCGGAACTGCTGCGGGCGCAACCTTTCATGAACCAGGAGTAATTTGTGGAAAATACATTGATCAAGATCGGCGGCATGAGCTGCCAGGGCTGCGTCAAGAACATCACTGGTGTGCTGACCAGCCTGGCGGGAGTTGCCTCGGCCGAGGTTTCGCTTGAGGCCGCCGAAGCAAAAGTTGCCTTCGACCCGGCTGCGCTCAGCCGCGAAGCCTTGCTCGGCGCGATCGAGGATGCCGGCTTCGACGCCGAGTAATCAGAAAACCAATCAAGAGAACAGTTGTGCCAGAACAGATAAAAAGACTGACCCAGTTGTCCCACGGCGGCGGTTGCGGCTGCAAGATCGCACCAGCCGTGCTGGAAAAAATTCTTGGCGGCATGCCTTCGGGAATCGTGCCGCCGCAATTGCTGGTCGGGACCGAGACCAGCGACGATGCGGCGGTCTACCAGATCAACTCGCAGCAGGCGATTGTCGCGACCACCGATTTCTTCATGCCGATTGTCAACGACCCCTTCGACTTCGGCCGGATTGCCGCCACCAACGCCATTTCGGATGTCTACGCGATGGGTGGTACGCCGCTGTTCGCGCTGGCCCTGGTCGGCATGCCGGTCAATGTGCTGCCGCTCGACACCATCGGCCGGATTCTCGAGGGCGGTGAAACGATCTGCCGCAATGCCGGGATTCCGATTGCCGGCGGGCACACTATCGACTCCGTCGAACCGATCTACGGACTGGTCGCCATCGGCCTGGTCAACCCGGCGCATCTCAAGCGCAATTCGAGCGCCCGTCCCGGTGATAAGCTGATTCTCGGCAAGCAGCTCGGCGTGGGCGTCTACAGCGCTGCCTTGAAAAAGGATGCGCTGCATGACAGCGACTACGAGGCGATGATCGCCAGCACGACCCAGCTCAATACGCCGGGCCCCGTTCTCGCCTGCCTCGACGGCGTGCATGCGGTGACCGATGTCACGGGCTTCGGCCTGCTCGGTCATTTGATGGAGATGTGCAAGGGAAGTGGCTTGCGGGCACTTGTGAACTATGCCGATCTGCCCCTGCTGAGCAGAGCACGCGAGTTCGTCGATGCGGGCTATGCGACGGGCGCGTCCGGGCGCAACTGGACCAGCTACGGTGACCGGGTGCGCATGGCGGAGCATCTGGATGCGACGGCCAGGACCTTGCTCACCGATCCACAAACATCGGGCGGCCTGCTCGTTTCCTGTGCCCCGGACACCGTGACGGAAGTCCTCTCGGTCTTCCTGCAACAGGGCTTCTCGCATGTCTCGGTCATTGGTGAACTCAGTGAGGGCGAGTACGGTATCGACGTGGTCTGATCGAAGGAACTGACATGATCTACCTGCTCCGGTCGTTTTTCTGCCTGCTAGGCTTGAATTTGCTGCTTTGCGCAGGAGTACAAGCCAAGGAAGCGATCGGGCCGGCAGCCCCCGAGGCGGTGCTGACATTTGCAAATCGCGAGATCGTTACATTGCGGGCAACCGTTCAAGGTGCGACGCCGGAAATGCGCGTCAAGCGTATCGGCGAACGTCTCCGGCTGATGACCGAAGAGGAATTGTCGCATCCGCTTGAACACAAGGACATGGCGCTCGACGGGGTCAAGGGCAAGGTGTTCGGAGTCGGCGGTCAGCTGATCTTCGTGCTTTATCAGGGCGATCTTGACGAGGAGCAGGGCAAGGATCTGGAGGCCGCAGCGAAGCTGGCCGAGGCCCGCTTGCGCGAAGCCTTGGATGCTGCCGCCCAGCAGCGCAAGGGGGCGGTCGTGGTCAAGGGGATTCTGCTCTCCATGTTTGCCACCATGGTGGCCATCATCCTGCTTTGGGCCATTCAACGGGCCACGAGTCTTGTCCTGGCGCGGCTGCAGAACCGCGTCCAGGCGGCGCGCGAAGATGCGAAGGCGCGCTGGCGTTGGGCCCGGCAGGCCTGGTCGCTGATCACCCGCGTGGCCCAACTGCTTCTGGCCTTCCTGTGGGTGTCCGTTGTCTATCTCTGGTTCATCTACGTTCTGGCGGCCTTCCCGCTGACTCACCCCTTTGCCGACCAGCTCTCGAGCTATCTTTTCGACATGCTGGCGACGCTCGGTGCTGGCGCGATTTCCGCTGTTCCCGGCTTGTTGTCGGTGGCCGTCATCCTTTTTCTGACCAAGGCGACCAACGACGTTGTCGCCAATATTTTCAGCAGTGTCGATCAGGGTTCCGCCGTCATTCCCGGTATTCACAAGGACACGGCAAAGGCAACCCGGCGTCTGGTTGGCATCCTGATATGGGGGCTGGGCATCGCCATTGCCTATCCCTATTTGCCAATTGCCGAGAGCAACGCCTTCAAGGGGCTGTCGGTGATGTTCGGTTTCATGTTGACCCTCGGTTCAGCCGGCCTGGTTACCCAGATGATGAGCGGTCTCGTGCTGATCTATGCGCGAGCGCTCAAGGTGGGCGATTTCGTCAGCATTGGCGAGGTGATGGGGGTGGTCAAGGAAATGGGCATGTTGTCGACCAAGATCATCAACATGCGCAACGAGGAGATCACCATTCCGAATGCCGTGCTCGTCGGCAATCCGATCAAGAATTTCACCAGCGCCGGCGGTGAGCGGGGGGCACTGGTATCGACCAAGGTCACCATCGGCTATGACGCGCCCTGGCGCCAGGTTCATGCCATGCTGGTCAGCGCGGCGCAAAGAACTTCCGGGCTGCGACGCGAACCGACCCCCTATGTGCTGCAGCGTGCACTTCAGGATTTTTACGTCGAGTACGAGCTGTTTGCCTATGTCGATCGTCCGCTCGATCGCATCCTCATCCTCTCCGAGTTGCATGCCAATATCCAGGACGAGTTCAACACGCACGGCGTTCAGATCATGTCGCCGCATTTTGTGTTGCAACCACGTAACAACGTCGTGGTGCCGCGCGAACAATGGTTCGCCGAGCCAGCCGATAAGGCTTGATCTGCCCGATTCCGGATGGTCGGGGCCGGCGTAAGCCTTGTTGCGCTTGAACAACATTCCTATGACTTTCGTCAATGCGACTATTGTTGCTGATGTGTAAATACGATATATTCGCATTTGCATTCATGAACTAGCCAGCCGCTCTCGCCAGCCAGGTTCTCGAGAAAAACAAGCGCTCGGGGAATTTGGCAGTTCGTGCCGTCTTGCCCGCGCCGGGATTATCGGCAAGCCAGCCCTGACGCCAGCCAGCCAAACTCAACCTTGACTGGACTGATGCCATGAACCACCAAAACCCCAACCCGATCGACCCGGCACCCTCCCGACGCCGGAATGCCAAGCTGCCGGCGAGCTTTCGCACCGAAGGCCTGATGTCGCCATCGTTCAAGAAGACGGGGATCGCCGTCGGTATTTCGACGGCCATGCTGATTCCGGTTGCCGCTTCCGCCCAGGAAAACGCAGCGGCCAAGGAAACGGAGATGAAACCAGTGACGGTGGTCGAGCGCGTCATCGACCACAATCCGTATTCCGAGCCAGATGCGCCCTACAAGGCGCGGATTTCCGGCGATGCCCGCCATACCCGCCCGCTGGCGGAAACGCCTTCGAACATCTCGGTTCTGACCAAGACCCAGATCGAGGATTCCGGCTACACCGATCTGCGCGACATTCTTGACAGCCAGCCCGGTATCACGCTCGGTACCGGTGAAAACGGCAATGCTTTCGGCGACCGCTACATCATCCGCGGCCAGGAAGCGCGCAGCGACGTCTTCGTCGATGGTTTGCGCGATCCCGGCATGTCCATCCGCGAGAGCTTCGCGGTCGAACAAGTGGAAATCTCCAAAGGCCCCAATTCTTCCTTCGCCGGTCGCGGCACGGCGGGGGGGGCGATCAACTCGGTGACCAAGCAGGCCAGCACCGAGTACGACTTCACCAAGATTTCCGCCGGTATCGGTACCGACAATCATGTCCGCATGACCCTGGATGCCAACCATGTCGTGACCGATACCGTCGCCCTGCGCGCCAACCTGCTGTTCGGCTACGAAGAGGTGCCGAATCGTGCGCCGGCCGACCGCGAACGCAAGGGCGTTGCGCTTTCCGGTCTATTCAAGCCGACCGACAAGCTTGATGTCATTCTTGACTACTATGGTTTCCGTGGCGAGGACAACCCGGATATGGGTGGTTATCTCAAGGGCACTGTGCCGAGTCGGGTTCCGGCCAAGGATGTGCCAGTTTATGCCCAGAAGGAAGACTTCCAGAAGTCGGATGTCGATACGCTGACGGCACGGATCAAGTATGCCTTCACGCCCGACGTGCGCCTGACCAACGCGACGCGCTTCGGCAAGTCGGACAACGGCTACGTCACGACCGGTGCCCGCTTTGCCACGACCGGGGCGCGCAACCCGGGTGGTGTTTATGAAACGGCGACGCTGAGTACCCACAACGGCTGGCAGGAAGTCGAATATTTCGCCAATCAGACCAACCTTTTCGTCAACCAGGATATTGCCGGGATGAAGCACGAGTTCATCGTCGGCCTGGAATACACCGACCACAAGGTCTTGAACGGGATTTACAACATCACCAACTCGGGTCAAAACTGCATTACCGGCACGGGGCGGACGCTCAATGCTTGGTGTATCACCAATGCCAGCGGCAATACCGTTGGTGGTGTCAACAGCATGATGAATCGCAACATCAAGAAGGGGAACTGGGACCAGGATTGGCAGGCGCGGACCTTCTCGACCTACGTGATGGATACGGTCGACCTGAGCGAGAAATGGACGGCTTTCGCCGGCTTGCGCTATGACCGCACGAAAATCTCGCTGGCGACCCAGAATGCGACGACGGGCGTTCAGACGCTGGATACCGAGTCCACGGAAGGCATGTGGAACGGCCATCTGGGCTTGACCTACAAGTTCCTGCCTTACGCCAACGTCTATGCTACCTATGCCTCGTCCCAGGATCTTAACGGTGGTGAGTCGGACGTCGGTACCAGCGCAGGTTACGGCGGCCTGGTGACATATAACGGCAAGGCAGCCGGTGCCAAGCCCGAGCTATCCCAGAATATCGAACTCGGTACCAAGTGGAACTTGATGGACAACAAGTTGCTGGCTACCGCCTCCATCTTCCAGATCACCAAATCCGATGTCATGGAAGGTGCCAACTACGATTCCGCCGGCACCTTCAATACCGGCAAGAACCGTGTCCAGGGTATCGAGTTTGGCCTGGCCGGCAACATCACGGACAAGCTGAGCGCCTTCGGTGGCGTTACGTTCATGAGCGCCAAGGTGCTTGAGTCCTACACCAAGGCCAATGTCGGCAAGACCTTGAGCAACTTTGCCGACCATACTGCCTCGGCGCAGCTTCGTTACCAGATGACCCCGGCCTTTGCTTTCGGTACCGCAGTCAAGTACGAAAGCAAAAAATACGCGGGGCAGCCGGATACCGCTGCGGCCTTCGATGCAAATGACAACTACACGCAGCCGATTCCTTCCTACACGGTGGTCGATCTGTTTGCCAGCTATCGTCTGACCAAGAGCGCGAACCTGCGCCTGAACCTCGGGAACATCTTCGACAAGGAGTATTACCTGGCCGGCTATCGTTCGGGTTCCTTCCTCTACATGGGCACGGCACGTAATGCCCGCCTGACCTTCAACTATGATTTCTGATCGTTAGATCAGCCAGCAACGGGCGAATCCAAGGGTTCGCCCGTTCTCGTTTGCATGAGCGATACTTCAACTCCCCTCCAGGCGCTGCGTCAGATTCCCGCCGGCGTGCTCTGCGCGCAGGATTACGAAATCCTGGCCCAACGCTTCATCGCATCGCCGGACTACGCCTACATCGCCGGCGGTTGTGCCCATGAATTGACGCTGGCTGCCAATCGCACGGCGTTTGCGGATATTTCCATCCTGCCCCGCATGCTGCGCGACGTACGGCACGGCCATACCCGCCTGACGCTGCTTGGCCGTAGCCTGCGGCATCCCGTGATGCTGGCCCCGGTGGCCTTTCAGGCACTGGTGCATCCCGCGGCGGAAATCGACACCGCGCGGGCTGCCGAAGCGACCGATACCTGCTTCGTCGCCAGTACCCTGTCCTGTCGGCCATTGGAGCAGATCGCCCAGGCCAGCCGGGGCGAGCGCTGGTTCCAGCTCTACTTCCAGCCGGCGCGCGAAAGCACGCTCGATCTGCTGCGGCGCGCCGAGGCTGCGGGCTACACAGCCATCGTCGTGACTCTCGACGCGGCCATCAAGACACCCAGCCTGAGCGCCCTGCGCGCCGGGTTCACGATGCCGCCGACAATCGTCGCGGCCAATCTGGCGAACTACCCCGCGCCGCCGCAAGTCGTGCTCGAACCCGGACAAAGCATCATTTTCCAGGGCGTCATGGCCGAGGCACCGAACTGGGATGACCTCGCCTGGCTGATGGAGCAGACGCGGCTGCCCGTGATCGTCAAGGGCGTACAGCATCCCGGCGATGCCCTGCTGCTCAAGGGGATGGGTGTTGACGGGGTGATTGTCTCGAACCATGGCGGTCGCGCCTTGGATGGCGTACCGGCCAGCCTGCGGCTGCTGCCGGCGGTACGCCAGGCGCTCGGGGCGGAATTCCCGGTGCTGTTCGATGGCGGCGTCCGTTCCGGCAGCGATGTTTTCAAGGCTTTGGCGTTGGGTGCCGACGCCGTGCTGATCGGTCGCCTGCAGGTCTATGCCTTGAGCGTGGCCGGTGCCTTGGGCGTCGCCCACATGCTCAAGCTGCTGCGCGAGGAACTTGAATTGTGTATGGCGCAGGCAGGTTGCGCGACCCTGGCCGAGATCGGGCCGGAAATGATTTTTCGATTAAAGGAAGAGAGCGTTTTATGTTGATTCCCGTGCAGGGTGTATTGAGCAAGGACGAGGTGCGGCAATTTCGCGAGCGGCTCGATGTTGCCGATTGGCAGGATGGTCTGAAAACCGCGGGCACGCTGGCCCGTTCGGTCAAGCGCAATCAACAACTGGCCGATGGTTCGCCGCTGGCGGTCGAACTCGGCAATCTGATCCTACGCAAGCTCGGCAGCAATCCGACCTTCATTTCGGCGGCGCTGCCCAGCCGCATCTATCCGCCCAAGTTCAACCGTTATGCCGAGGGCGGTACCTATGGTGCGCATGTCGACAGCGCCGTCATGCTGGTGCCGGGCACCAACATCTCGGTACGTAGCGATCTGTCAGCCACGCTGTTCCTCGCCGAACCGGACGAATATGAAGGCGGCGAACTCGAGATCGAAGGCCCCTTCGGCATTCAGGCTGCCAAGCTCGAAGCTGGCGACATGGTGCTCTACCCGTCGAGCAGCCTGCATCGGGTGACGCCGGTGACCGAAGGGGCCCGCGTCGCCTCCTTCTTCTGGATCCAGAGCATGGTCCGCGACGATGGCGGGCGCACCCTGCTGTTCGATCTCGATCAGTCGATCCAGGGCCTGACCCCGGTCGTCGAGCCGGATGACCCGCGTCTGCTCAAGCTGACCGGCGTTTATCACAACCTGCTCCGCATGTGGGCCGCAACCTGATTCAGAAAACGGAGAACACACATGAAACGCATCACCTGGCTACTGGCCACGCTGCTGGGCATTGCCGCCGGCACGGCAGGCGCCCAAGAAAAGGTGCTCAACCTCTATTCGGCCCGCCACTACCAGGCCGACGAACAGCTTTACAACGGCTTCACGCAGAAGACCGGCATTCGCATCAACCGGATCGAGGGCAAGTCGAACGAGCTAATCGAGCGCATACGTAACGAAGGTGCCAACAGTCCGGCCGACGTGCTGCTGACGGCCGATGCGGCGAGTCTTGCCGTGGCAGATTCCTGGGACATCTTCGCACCGCTCCGTTCGGAGTTCCTGGAAAAGCGCATTCCGGCCCATCTGCGCACCGACAAATGGTTCGCTTTTGCCGTGCGCGCCCGGATGATCATCTTCAACAAGCGCAAGCTCAAAGCCGAGGATGTGCCGACTTATCAGTCGCTGGCTGACCCGAAGCTCAAGGGGCAAATCTGCAGCATTCCGGGCGGGCACATCTACAACCTGACCCTGGTCGCATCGCTCGTCGCCCATGACGGCGAGGCGAAGACCGAGGAATGGGCGCGTGGCGTTGCCGGCAACCTGGCGCGCAACCCACGCGGCGGCGATACCGACCAGATCAAGTCGGTGGCCAGCGGCGAATGTGCCGTGGCGGTTTCCAACAGCTATTACCTGGCTCGCCTGATGGCTTCCGATAAGGTCGAAGAACGCAATATGGTCAAGCGTCTCGGTATCGTCTGGCCGAATCAGGGCGGTAGCGGCACCCATATCAACGTCTCGGGCGCCGGCCTGGTCAAGATGGCTAAGAACCGCGAATCAGCCATCCGTTTCCTCGAATATCTCGCCAGCGACGAAGCGCAGCGTTACTTCCCTGAGGGTAACAACGAGTGGCCGGTCGTATCGACGGTCAAGTTCAGCAACGAGGAGTTGCAGGAGCTGGGCACTTTCAAGGCTGACCAAACGCCGTTGCCGAACATTGCCAAGCAACTGGCGGTCGCCCAAAAATTGCTGGATCGGGCCGGCTACCGCTGAGCGAGCGGATTCAAGCCGGAAGCGCCAATAAAAACGGGAGCCGCGGCTCCCGTTTTTATTGGCGCAGAAAGAAGTTCAGTCTGCCTGACGCAAGACCTTGCCCGGCTTGCCCCGTTCGCCATGCACTTCGCGCAGGCATTCGTGGGCGCAGGAGGCGCAGCGACCGCAGTCGCGCGTCACGCCGAGGTCGCGGCGCAGGTCGCTGAGCGTGCGGGCGCCATCTTCGGCGGCCTGACGAATCTGACGGTCGGTCACTGCCTTGCAGACACAAACGTACATCCTGGTCTCCTGCGCGGAATCGTTGTAATGCGAACAGTTCCTATTCTTTAGGAAATGAGAATGAATGTCAATACGAATTCTCGCCTCGGGATACGGCGTGTGAGATTTACGACAATTCATCTTCCGAGAACCTATTCCGACAGATTCTTAGCAAGTTGAAGACCAGAAAAAAGCCGCGGACGGGCCGCGGCTTTCGAAGGCAGTCAGGGCAAGGCTTTTCAGTCGCCGCCCGGCTCCATGTGGGATTGCAGGTAGTTCGGCAGGGTAACGTCGCCGATCAGGCTGTGCTGCGTTTCCAGCCAGTCAATGGCTTCCTCGCAATGCTCGAGCAGGTCTTCGAGCAATTCGCGGCTGACGTAGTCCTGCAACTCCTCGCACAGCGCAATGCTCTCGATCAGCAGCGGCCGCTGGATTTCCCGTTCGTACTTGAGGTCGCCCTGAAGGCATTCGACGACATCCTCGCCGATCAGCAGCTTGCCCAGATTCTGCAGGTTGGGCAGGCCTTCGAGGAAGAGAATGCGTTCGATCAGTTCGTCGGCTTCCTTCATGACGCGGATCGACTGCTTGTACTGATAGTCGTTGAGCTTCTCCAGGCCCCAGTTGCGGAACATGCGGGCATGCAGGAAATACTGGTTGATCGAAGTCAGCTCGTTCTTCAAAACCTTGTTGAGGGCTTCGATGATCTTCTTGTCGCCTTTCATCTCGCTCTCCTCAGGCCGGGTTGCCCGAGCCCATCTGGCTCTGCTGATAATTGGCCAGACCGACCAGTTCGATCAGGCGAATCTGCTTTTCGAGATAGTAGGCATGGTCCATCTCGGTATCTTCGAGCTGGATGGCCAGCATGTCGCGGGTCACATAATCCTGCGCTTTTTCACAAGCGGCCATGGCCTTCTTCAACTCGCCGACCACCTTGTATTCGACATCAAGATCGGCCTTGAGCATGTCCGGCACGGTCTTGCCGACTTTCAGCGCTTCGCGCTTCGAGAGGTCGGGCTTGCCTTCGAGGAACAGGATACGCTGAATCAGCGCGCGGGCATGCTGGCGCTCGTGATCGGATTCGTGCAAGGCTTTTTCCGCCAGATGGGAGAACCCCATGTCGGCATACATTTCGCCGTGGATCAGGTATTGATCGACGGCAGTCAGTTCTCCGGCCAGCAGGCCGTTGAGGATATCGATGATTTTCTTGTCGCCCTTCATGGCTTTCTCCGGATGTTCGGTTCGGGAAAGGGCTGGCTGGCAACATCGGCTGGCTTGCCCACGGCCCGTATTGTAGTCGTACGGACTAAGTGTTCGAACGGCGATCCCAAAAAAAGTTCTTTAATTACAATTGATTACGAACGGTTCTCATTATCCTTGTGAAAGCCGATGCCTTTTGCGATACGAACAAGAGCACCAGGTTCAGCGAATAACCCAGATATGGCGGGCGACAGCATGTTCAACTGCAAGCTCGACCTCTTCGGCCAGGATGACGGTCATCGGTCTTTGCCGCAGTACCGTCAAGGGACGTGATTCAGCCAGGCCATAGGCGGTCAGTTGTTCGCGTTGCAGCGGATCGATTTCCTCGCCGATGGCCGCGAGACGGACTTCCGTGCCGGGTGGGATGAAAGCGAGGGGCAGACGGGCTTCATGTTTCGAGTTCATGGGCTTACCAGAGGGCGCGCAGGAGCAGGTTGAACAGGCCGCCGATGAAAAAGGCGAAGGGAACGATCAGGCCAAGCATGGCAAGGGCAGTCTTCGTACCCTGTTCCTTGACCATCATCATCAAGCTGGCGAAACAGGGAATGAACAAGGTGATGGTGATCATGCCGACCACGGCCTGGACCGGGCTCAGGTTCGCCGCCATGGCGAACAGGCCGGTGGCGCCGAAGTCACGCCGCAGGAAGCCCATGACGAAGGCGGCGGATGCCTCTTTGGGGAGGCCGAGCCAGCCGATTACGAGCGGCTCGCCGGCATCGATGATGGCCGGCAAAGCGCCCAGCTTGTCGAGGGCGAACATGATGAAGGTGCCGAGCAGGAAGAGCGGGATGACTTCGATGAGATACCACTTGAGGCGCCCGCCGGTCTTTTTCAGCACATTGGTCAGGATGGGCAGGCGCATCGGTGGCAGTTCCGTAACCAGCGGGATGCGGCGGCCGGGAATTAGTTTTGCGGCGAGGAAACCGGCCAGCAGCAGCACTCCGACCATGGCCAGGCTCCAGATCAGTACGGCCTCGAAGGAGACGCCGCCGAGCATGCCGAGCACGACGCCCAATTGGGCCGAACAGGGAATGGCCAAGGCCAGCAGGAAGGTGGTGATCAGCCGTTCGCGGGGCGAGTGCAGGATACGGGTGGTCAGCGTCGCCATCGTCACGCAGCCGAGGCCGAGCACCATCGGCAGAACGGCGCGACCATTGAGCCCGATGGCACTGAAAAGCCGATTGGCGATCACCGTCAGGCGCGGCAGATATCCCGAGTCCTCGAGGATGCCGAAAGCGATGAAGAAAGTGGTGACGATGGGCAGGATCAAGGCAAGCGCATAGGTCATGCCCATCGTCCAGAGGCCGTACTGGCCGACCAGTAGCTCCTTGATCAGCCCTTCACCCAGGAGCGATTCGACGATAGCCGTGAAGCCCGGGTTGAGGATGCCTTCGAAAAGGCCTTCCTCAAGCAGGCCGACCAGCGTTGTGGCACCGAAGACGCCGACAAATTGATAGACGGCGTAGAGAACGCCCAACAGGATGGGGATGCCCCATACCGGGTGCACGACATACTGGCCAACACGTTGCGACAACAACGGACTGCTGCGAACGGTACGTTGGGTGACGCTGGCAGCCAGGGTGTCGGCTGCCTCGGTGCGTTCGCGGGCGAGGAGGGCGGGCAGCGCAACATCGTTGCGGGCAAGGGCCTGTTGTCGCAATTGCGCCAGTTCGCCTTCATGTTCCCCGGCTCTTGCGCGCAGCCAGCTTTCCACCACACGATCACCGCCGAGAAAAAGGATGGCAAGACCGCGTGCCGCCAGATGCGGATGTGCGGCAAATCGGGAAATCGCTGTGCTCATGGCTGCGATATCGGCTTCGATATCGTCATCGTAACGGAGCAAGGTCTCCGGCACACGAGCCTGGCCAATGGCTTGAGGCAGGGCGCTGATGCCCTCGCCGCCGGTGGCGACCGTCGCGAGCACGGGGATTCCGATTTCCTCGGCAAGCGCGTCGACATCGACGGAAACACCCCGCGCACTCGCTTCATCGTGCATGTTGAGCACCAGGACCATCGGCACGCCGAGTTCGGCCAGCAGTGCCGTCAACGTGAGCGTCCGGCGCAGGTTCTTGGCATCGCCGACCTGGAGCAGGCAACGGCTCTCCTCGTTGAGCAGGGCCTGCATGGTTGCCCGTTCGTCGTCGCTGCGCGAAGGCAGGGAAAGGACGC
Source organism: Dechloromonas sp. (assembly GCA_016791065.1). Lineage (GTDB taxonomy): Bacteria > Pseudomonadota > Gammaproteobacteria > Burkholderiales > Rhodocyclaceae > Azonexus. The sequence continues at coordinate 18,776 of JAEUOD010000168.1, forward strand.
CGGGGGTGTCGAGCAGGCTGGTTGCGCTATCGAATCGGGTCGTGGCTCGTGTGACTTCAACGGTCGTGCCCGGGTAGTTGGAGACATTGACATAGGCCCCGGTCAGTCGGTGAAAGAGGACGGATTTGCCCACATTAGGGTGGCCGACGAGGAGGATGGCAGAGGCAGTACTGGTATTCATGTCAGGGGGCAGGGCAATTGCCGAGCGCGGCGGTCAGCCACGCGGCGTTGATTTCACCGGAACGCTGCGCACAGGGGCGGCGCTCGGCATCGAGGACGACGGTATGGGGGAGTGCGCCTGAGCGGTCGCCAAAGCGGGCGAGAAGGCCCCGTGGTTCGGAAGGGCCATGCAATTGGGTCAGCGGAGCTTGCAGGGCGGTCTGGACGACCTCCGGGGCCGCGCTCGTTTCCGCCGGCCGTTGCAATGCAATCGTGATGATGCGGGCTTGACCACGTCGAGCGAACTCAGCCAGCACGGGTAGTTCGCGGACGCAGGGTGGGCAATCGGCTCGCCAGAAGTTGACGACCGTAACCTGTGGCTGCAGGTCGGCCAGGCGCACAAAGCGCTGGCCGTCCGAGAGTTCAAAATCGAGTGCGGCCCCGGCGGCTTGCGCGGCCAGTGCGCTCATGCCGAGGGTCAAGCCAGTCAGGCAAGACCTCCGGAAATGTGCATTCGGCCTTGCGTTCATCACAGTGTGAATTTCACGCCACCATAAACGAAGCGTCCACGGTTCGGTCCCCAGATATTGGTGACATCGAAGTTTCCTGCGCTGTCGACCCAAAGCATGCTCTCCTTGTCCGACTGCTTGAAGTCGAAGAGGTTGTCGACACCGAGGAAGGCGCTCCATTGCTTGTTCAGTCGGTACTCGCCGCGCAGGTCAACGACCCAGTAGGAAGGGCTCTTGCTCAGCTTGCGCGTACCGTCGAAGTTGTAGCGGTCCGTGCCGTAAAACTTGTTGAGATCCATCGGGCCAGTCCACATCGCACGCGTCATCGCCGTCCAGGGGCCTGCTTCGTAATCGAGACGAAGGTAGGCGCGGGTTTCGGGGCGGGCGAACGCGAGGGTGCCCATTTCGCTGAAGCTGTAATTGAAGCGCTCGGCAGCAAGTGTGGTTTCCAGTTGCGGCGTTAATTTGTAAGTGACGGTGATATCGCCACCGGTGACGGTGACAGGTTTTTGCGCCGAAGTGAATAGCGTGACCGGTTGTCCCGTAACCGGGTCGGTTGCCCCGGAGTCGAGCAGCGCCATATTCTTGATCTTGTTGTAATTCAGCGAGCCGACGAAGGCCAGTCGGTCACCGGCGTAGGAAAGCGCGTACGACAGGTTGTCGGAAACCTCGGCTTCCTCGATGTCGCGAACGATGCGCGTCGTGGCCAGGATGCCGTGGTCCTGTTCGAAGAAGGAGGTCGGTGCACGGAAGCCGTGGCCGATTGCGAAGCGACTGCTCAGCGAATGGCCATGATTCCAGAGGACATTGAGGCGAGGGCTGGTGATGCCGCCGAAAACGTTGTGATCGTCGTAGCGGATCGATCCGTTGAGTTCGACAACGCCATCAAGAAAAGCGTGGTAAGCCTGCAGGAAGACGCCTGGTGTCCGGTACTTGTAATTGTCGATGCCATCGTTGCTTGTGGATGTCCCGGTCGTGCTGTCGTAGGCAGTGCCGGTACTGTTCAGATCCTCGTAACGATAGGTCAGGCCCGCAGAAACCAGGGTACTCCCCAGCGGTTGCTGGGTGCTCGCCTCCAGGTAGTACTGGGTTTGGTCGGCCTTGTAGTAGGAGCCTTCGTAGAACGAGTCCTGCTTGTGTCTGGCGTATCCCACGGCCAGGCGCAGACTGCCCTCGCCCAGTTGGTGTGTGGCGCTGGTGATGAATTGCTTGCGCTCGGTAAAGATGATTTCGGACATGCCGCCCAGACCATCGTTATAGAACGTGCCTTGCTGGCCATTCGACAAGGTGTCATGGCCGCTACCGTCGGCCGTGAGCCAGCCGCGCTTGTCCGGCGACCCGCCCTTGCCTTTGCTCCAGTCGAAGGGGTTGCCGCTCATGTCGTTTTTGACGCCTTGGTAGTTGGTGCCCATGGCGCCGCCCATGCGCTTTTCGTCGATGATGTCGAATCGGCCTTTGATCTTGAAGCCACCGATATCGTCGGCAAAGAAGCCGATACCGCCCAGTTTGCGCTTGAAGCCGGTGTACTCCGAGACGCGGTTGTCGTCGCCATCGACAGTTTCGTGCTCGTTATGACTGAAGTTGGCGGTCAGGGCGCCGCCCGTGAAGGCCGTCGCGCCGAAGAGGTCGGTGCTCCACTGGCCGTAGGAGCCAAA
>JAEUOD010000190.1 GCA_016791065.1 Dechloromonas sp.
GTGTTTCCAGCGCATCAGCGCCTCGGCGCCGACCAGTTCGCCGGTTCGGGCGTCGACCTTGGGCTGGTAGTACATCAACAGTTCGCCACGCTCCAGGGCACCGTAGAGGTCGTTTTCGAGGAGCAGTTCACCAAGCGAAGCGGTATTGATCTCCGAGGAGAAGAAGCGGAAGGTGTTGCGCCCCTCTTCCTTGGCGCGGTACATCGCGGCATCGGCCTTGCGCAGTAGTTCGGAAACGCTTTGGCCGTCGTCCGGATAGAGCGCGATACCGGCGCTGCCGGTCACCGTCAGTTCATGGCCGGCCAGCAGGTAGGGCTGGCAGAGCGCGGCCAGCAGCTTGCGGGTGACGTACATGGCGTCCTGGCGGTGCTCCAGTTCGGGCAATACGACGACGAATTCATCCCCGCCCTGGCGGGACAGCGTATCGGTGTCGCGCAGTACGGATAGCCCGCGCTGAGCTGCCTGCACCAGCAGGTTATCGCCCACCTCGTGCCCCAGCGTATCGTTGATATTCTTGAAACGGTCGAGGTCGATGAAAACCAGGGCCATCGGACGACTGGTCCGCTTCGACTTGAGCATTGCCTGGCTGACGCGGTCTTCGAGCAGCAGGCGGTTGGGCAAACCGGTCAGGACATCATGGTGCGCCAGGTGATGGATGCGCGCCTCGCTCTGCTTGCGCTCAGAGATATCGGTGAAGACGCCGATGTAATGCGTGGTCTTGCCCCCCTCGTCGCGCACCGCCGCGATCGACAGCCATTCCGGGAAAATCCCGCCGTCCTTACGGCGATTCCAGATCTCGCCCTGCCAGTGACCGGTTTCGATCAGTTCGGCCCACAGCTGGCGATAGAAATCCGGCCCCTGCTGGCCGGAATTGAGAACAGCCGGCGTCTTGCCGATCACGTCCGCTGCCTCGAAGCCCGAAATCGCCGTGAATGCGGGATTGACCGCGACGATGCGCGATTGTGCATCGGTCACCGTCATGCCCTCGGCGGCATTGGTGAACACCGTAGCGTAGAGGCGCAATTCGCCTTCAGCCCGCCGTTGTGCCTCGAAACGCTCAGCCAGGTTTTCATGGGCGATGGCCAGTTCGCGGCGGTCGCGCTCGAAACGAACCAGGGCATAGACTGCGTAGAGGATGAGCAGCAACGAGACCAGAAACAGGAGTTGGCGATAGTAACCGGCGACGCGCAGTGCATCCTCATGGCCATCGATGTACAGCCGCGTCGCCTGGTCGAGCTGCTCGGCCGATGTCGAGCGCATGATCTGCTCGACCAGCGCATTGACTTCGGGACGACGCTGAATGATTACCTCGGCGTGCACCAGCAACTGATTGATCGACAACGCACCACTGCTGCGGGGATTCTGCCGACGCAAGGCTTCGAGCTCGGATCGCAGGGCCTCCGGCGCATCGACCTGGTTGCCGCGCGAGAGCGCCAGTAGCTGACGCACGAAATACTCAAGCTGACGGCCGTTGACGATCCCGGACTGGCGGAGCAACGCTTCCGCCGCTTTCGGAAAGTAAAACTCGGAATTGCGCAGGATCGAGTGGTTGCGCTGGAAGCGGTCGACCAGATCGGCCTTTTCACGGTGGATGGCGAGCAGGCGCTCGACCAGCTCCTTGAGCCGAACCCTGGCGTTGAGCGGCAAGGACTCGGGTACCTGGCGCAAGCGGGCGTGTTCAGCACGGATTTCGCCAAGGTGACGGACCAGCGGATCGTAGTTCTGGAGCAGGTTCGCGTAGCTGGCAAGCACCGCGGCATCAAGTTCGACATCGGCCTGCTGCACCCGGCGAAGAGACTGCATATAGGCATAGTGCGCCTCGGGCGAAACTTCGTCGGCCCGGATGAATAGCCAGGTAACCAGCACCAGCAGCGCACTCAGCCCGATCATCATGCCCAGTCGCCGCCAGTGCGGGCTGCCGGTCATCGCGTTGCCACCTGCGGCAGATCGCCGGTCAAGGTACCGAGGAAGGCGACGATCGCCGCCACATCCTCGTCTGCCAGTTCGCGCCCGAGCTGATAGCGCGCCATCACCGTAACCGCCTCGCTCAGTGTAGGCGCCGAGGCATCGTGGAAATAGGGCGCGGTCAGTGCCACGTTGCGCAGACTGGGCACCTTGAATACATGTCGATCTTCCTCGCGCTGGGTGACGTTGAAGCGCCCGAGATCGGCCTGTGTGACCTGGCGCCCGGCAAAATAGTCGCCGAGCACACCGAACTTCTGGTACATGTTGCCGCCAACCAGCGCGCCCTGATGGCAACTGGTACAACCGAGTTCGCGGAAGCGCCGGTAGCCCTGGATTTCCTGCTCGTTGATCGCCTGCTTGTCGCCCTGGAGGTAACGGTCGAAACGCGAATTCAGGGTAACCAGGGAGCGCTCGAAGGTGGCGATCGCGTTCAGCATGTTGTCCAGCGTCAGCCCATCGGAATAAGCCTTCTTGAATTCGGCGCGAAGAGTCTTGTCCTGTTCAAGGCGCTCCAAAACCTGATGCAGGGTCGCGCCCATTTCGACCGGATTCTGGATCGGCCCGGCGGCCTGTTCCTCCAGCGAGGCCGCCCGCCCGTCCCAGAACTGCGCCAGACTGTAGGCACTGTTGAGCACGCTCGGCGCATTGATGTTCCCCAGCGCGCCGCCGACGCCGATCGAAACCTTGCGCCCATCCATTCCCCCTTTGTCGAGGTGATGACAGGAAGCGCAAGCAAGCGAGAAATCGACCGACAGACGCGAATCGTGGAAGAGCTTCTCGCCGAGTGCGACGCGCAACGGATCGAGGCCGGGCACGGATTGCAATGGCAACAGCGGCTGAAGACTGTCTCCCCGTTGTTCCAGAATGCCCGACCCTGGCGGCATTTCGAGAACGTCCGCCGCCGGCCAGAGCCGCCAGGCGATACCTGCCAGCACGATCAGCAGCAGAACAATGAGCGGGAAGCGGATATCGGCGAATCGCATGGTCAAATTATGCCTTGAATGGAGTCGGCATATTCACCGGAATCCCGCCAACAATGCGGTGAATGATAAATTCGACACAAAATGACAAAGCCCAGATTCTCCCAGCATCGCTGAAGCCTTGAAAATCGCCGTTTTCTGAGACCATCGCCGGCTTTCCCCCGGACATTTTTGTGAATGCTTGTATCAGGGTTCGCCTTGCAACACGACCCTGTTCTTCCCCGCCCCCTTTGCCGCATAGCAGGCCTCATCGGCACGCCGGATCAAGGCCTCGCCGGAATCGTCCAGTCGCTGTTCGGCGACACCAATACTCACCGTGCAGCCGAAAGTGCGCCCATCGGCCGCTTTCAGCCTCACTTCGGCAAACGCCGCGCGCAAGCGTTCGGCGAGAACGAAGGCAGCCTCGCCGTTGGCTTCAGGCAACAGGATGACGAATTCCTCGCCGCCGTAGCGGTAAGCGCTGTCAGTCCGCCGTAATCCCTGCCCGATCACGGCCGCCAGGGCTTGCAGCACCTTGTCGCCCTCGACATGGCCATAGCTGTCGTTGACCTGTTTGAAGTTGTCACAATCGAGCACGAGCAGCGAAAACGGCCGGCGATAGCGAGCAGCGCGTTCCAGTTCGCCGGCTAGGCGCTCGTGCAGGTAACGCGAATTGTAGAGTCCGGTCAGCGAATCGATCAGGCTCAGCCGGCGATAGCGTTCCTCGCTTTCGCGCAGAGCCTCCTCGGCACGCCGCCGCTCCGAGACATCCTGCAAGGTTTCGATGGCACCGACGACTTCACCTGAGGCATTGCGCAACGGCGCCGCGGTAAAGAACAGCCAGCGCCCCCCCTCGCCGAAATGCGGGAAGAAGTCCTCCGCCTCGTAGCCGCCAAGAACCAGGACAGACGGCCGGAAACGGCCATGGTAGAAGCGGTCCACCGTGTTCTCGCCGGCACCGTCGAGCACCAGATCGGCCATGATCGGCCGCGCCGTCGGATAAAAGGCCTTCCACTGGTTGTTGGTGCCGATCACCTTCCGGGCAGGCGTCCCGGTCAGCACTTCGCAGGCATGGTTCCAGTGGGTGACTTGGTGCCGGGCATCGATGACCAGCGTCGCCACCGAAGTGCCATCGACAATCTGCGCCAGATGCGCCTCGCTGTCGCGCAAGGCGGCTTCAGCCCGGCGCCGCTCCGTCACGTCCTGCAGGGTTTCGATGGCACCGACTATTTCGCCGGCTGCATTGCGGATGGCCGCGGCAGTGAAGAACAGCCAGCGACCGCCGTCGCCGAAGTTGGAGAAATAATCCTCGGCCTCGTAAGCGCCATCGATCAGCGAGGAACGACGGAATTTACCGCGGTAAAACTGATCGACCTCGCCCTCCAGGGCGCCATCGATGATCAAATCGGCGAGTATGGGACGCGGTTCGGCATAAAAGGCGCGCCACTGCTCCGTGGTGCCAATCATCTCCGCCGCCGGAACGCCGGTCAGCAAGGCGCAGGCGCGATTCCACTGAATCACGCGATGTTGCGCATCGATCACGAACGTGGCGACCGGATTGCCGTCGACCAGCTGGGCGGGGTCGACGCCATCGCCGCGAGGCGTCATGGGCACGGCTGCGCCCTCCTTCTCTGTCGAGTAAAATTCTTGTTCGAACAATATGGCGTATTCTGCTACGCCTGACAATCCACTCACCCCTGCCCCCGTGAAAAAAGCCGACATCGAGCGCTTTTACCAGCGCCTGCGCGAAGCCAACCCGGCCCCGACCACCGAGCTCAACTACGCCACGCCTTTCCAGTTGCTGATCGCCGTGATCCTCTCCGCCCAGGCCACCGACGTCGGTGTCAACAAGGCGACCGACCGCCTGTTCCCGGTCGCGCCGACCCCGGCCACCATGCTCGCCCTCGGCATCGAAGGGCTGACCGAATACATCAAGACCATCGGCCTCTACCGGACCAAGGCAAAGAACGTCATCGCCACCTGTGCCATCCTGCTCGAACAGCACGGCGGCGAAGTGCCTGAAGACCGGGCGGCGCTCGAAGCACTGCCCGGCGTCGGCCGCAAGACGGCCAACGTCGTGCTTAACACCGCCTTCGGCCACCCTACCATCGCCGTCGACACCCATATCTTCCGGCTCGGCAACCGCACCGGCATCGCCCCCGGCAAAACGGTGCTTGACGTCGAGAACAAGCTGCTCAAGGTCACCCCCAAGGAGTTCATGAAGGATGCCCATCATTGGCTGATCCTGCATGGCCGCTATGTCTGCAAGGCGCGCAAGCCGGAATGCGCCCGCTGCGTCGTGGTCGATCTCTGCAGCTTCAAGGGCAAGACCTTGTGAAAGCAGGCAGCGGACTCGCCAGCGCTTTTGAAGCAACGCCGGCACTGGCCGAGCAGGCGGTTCGTCAGGCCCTTGCGGCAGCCGGCCTGACCCGTGCCAGCCAGGTCATCCTGCTGCTCAGCCGCGAATTCGCACGCAACCCGGGACCAGCCGTCACCGCCGCGGCCAGGGCAGCCGGCTGCCTGCAAGTCAATGGCGCTACGGCCAGCGGTTTGTTCACCGAAACCGGCTGGCAACTCGACCAGCCCGCGGCGGCAGCACTGGTCATCGCCGATCAGGCGGAATTCCCGGCGGCCGAAGGCCCTTTCATCAGCTTCAGCAATCATGGCTCCCTGCCCTTTGGCTGGCAGGCGACGCCCGCTCGCTACGGCCTGCTCGACCCCAACGGTGCCTGCTGGGCGCACGCGCGCCCCTGCAGCGACGGGTGCGCCGACATGCGCCTGCCTGGCCTGCGCTGTAGCGGCTTGGTCGCGCCCGGACTGCGCGGCCTCGGCGAGCCGGTCGTGGCGGATACCCTCGATGGCTACGAACTGCGTCAGATTGGCGGACAACGCGCAGCGGATGCCTTGCGCCGCCACCTGCCACCGGAACTGCGCGAACAGCCGCCGCTGCATCAGATCGCCCTCGTCCAAGCGGCCGACGAACCGGCGATTTCCGTACTGGCGCTCAATGCCGACGGCTCCCTGACCCTGTCGGCCGAGCTGCCGGCCGGCAGCAGCTTCACCTGGGCCATCCGCCAGCCGCTCGCGGCAGAACAGGAGATGCGCCAGCAGCTGCGCGGGGTGGCCGAACAAGGCGGCACACCAGACTTCGCTTTGATGTTCTCCTGCATCGGTCGCGGCCCGCTTTTCTACGGCAACGACGACCTCGACTTAGAGGCCTTCCGCGCCCAGTTTCCCGGTACGCCCTTGCTCGGCGCCTACGGCAGCGGCCAGATCGCGCCCGGCCACGGCGGTAACCGGCTGTTCCACAATGCGGCCGTCACCCTTCTCTTTACGAGCCCTCATGTTTAATCCCACCCGCGAACAGGTCCGCCGCTTTTTCTGCGACGCCTGGAAAAAATATCAGGAACGCCTGCCCCTGGCCGGCGCCGAAGTCGCCGCCGCCGATCTGGCGGTGCGCCACCCCGAATACCACGCCCTGCTGGCCGATCCCGACGGTGCTCTGGAAAAAGAATGGACGCCCGAAGGCGGCCAGATGAACCCCTTCCTGCATCTGTCGCTGCATCTGGCGATCCACGAGCAGGTCAGCATCGACCAGCCGCCCGGCATCCGCGCCGCCTACGACAGCCTGCGTGTCCGCATGGACACGCACGATGCCGAGCATGTGCTGCTCGAATGTCTCGGGGAAACCATCTGGCGCGGCCAGCGCGAAGGCAAGCCGATGGATGCGCTGGCCTACGTCGACGCGGTGCGCCGCAAGGCCAGCCTGCTCTGATCAGACCGGAATGCGGTAGCTGTCCTGGGTCATCAGGTCGACGCCGCAAGCCTGGCCTTCGATCCAGGCGATGAAGTCGCGCACCGCCTGGACGCCGACGAAACGGCTGCCGTGTTGCGGCACGATCTGCTCGATGTCGAGCTGGCGCACCATGTTGGCCCAGTAACGACAAACCTTCTGGGTCACGATGTAGCGCCGGTGAAAAGGCTCCATGTAGCGCACGTGGCTGGCGAAGTCGGTGACCGGCTCGGCGGCCTTTTCATGCGACACCAGCGAGGTGCCGAGGTCGCCCGAGAAGAGGATCTTCGCGACCGGATCGTAAAACTGGAAATTCCCCTCGGCGTGCATGAAGTGCGCCGGCAGGGCGAGAATCTTCGAATCGCCCAGCGGAATCACCGCTCCCTGGTCAGGAATGCCGAGAATGCGATCGGACACGTCCTTGCCGGTCGTGAAGTGCGGCACGAAGCGGGTCCACAGGGACGAAATCATCACCTTGCAGTGCGAGGCGATGAACCACTTGTTGACCGAGGCGATGATGTCCGGGTCCGGGTGCGAGGCCAGGATGTAATCCAGGTTCTTCGACGAAAAATGCTGCTGCATGTCCATCAGCAAGCCGGTGTAGGTCATGTTGCCACCCGGATCGATCAGGGCGCCATGGCCGTTGTCGACGACGAGGAACTGGTTGCACTGAACGGCGCCGGCCGCGGAATCGTCCACCAGGTCATAGAAGGCATGGACGATATGCTTTCCGTCATTGAACAGTTCAACGGCCATAAAACCTCCGAAATCGACAATTATGCGATTATCTACATGACCAATGGTTTTGCCTAGTCACTGACCCGCGAAAACTCAGGCGGTTTCGTGACCTTCACCATCCTGACCCTGGCGGCCCAGCGTCAGTTCCGTGTTTTCACTGAGCGCGAAAAAGAAAGCCTCGACTGCCTTCGGATCGCCCGAGGCGGCAAAAGTCGTCTGCCCGCATTCACACTGGCCGACCCAGATCGCCTCCAGGCCGCGCAGACCCCGCGTACTGACCGGGTTGATCTGCGTCACGTCGGCGCCACAGCCGTTACATACCAGCTTCTGCGGCCGGCTCGCCTCGATCTTCGCCTGTGCCTGGGCGATACGTTCGGCCTGCGTGCCGCGGTTCTTTGCCTGTCCCATTGAAATCCCTGTTTGCTCGAAAATTGCGAAGGGAGCGAGGATAGCCGGCAGCAGAGGCAAAGTCGATGCCCTGGCTTTTGTGGCAAACTCCCCATGCCCAGAGCATTTCACCCACTCCAGCCGACGCCGCAGATGAAATCCATACGCCCTCTCGCCCTTCTCCTCATCGCTCTCGGCGCCTTCGGCGCCCAGGCCGCCACCGTTCAGCAGTTCCAGCCGCAGGGCAAGGTCGCCGAGCAAACCCGGGCGACTGTGCGCTTCAGCGCCGACATGGTCAAGCTTGGCGAGGCCGATGCGCCGGCCCCCTTCGCCATCGACTGCAACGGGATCGCTGGCGAAGGCCGCTGGATCGACAGCCGGGCCTGGGCCTGGCAGATGAACCGGCCGCTGCAGGCGGGTGAGCGCTGCGTCTTCACCCTGCGCGCCGGGCTCGCCACGGCCGGAGGCGAAGCGATCAGCGGCAAGAACCGCTTCGAGTTCGCCGGTGCCGCGCCGCGGCCCTGGCGCCTGCAGCCGAGCGCCGGCTCGTCGATCGAGGAAGACCAGGCTTTCGTCATCCACGGCGGCGCCCTCGACCCCGCCTCGCTGGACAACAACCTCTGGTGCGAGGCCGACGGCGTCGGCCAGCGCATTCCGGCCCGCCCGGTGAGCAAGGACATCCGTAGCGCCGTGCTCAGAGAGATGGGCTCACCGCCCACCGCCATCGTCGTCGCCTGCAGCGAAGCCCTGCCCGCCGGCAGCAAGATGAAACTGGTCTGGGGCAAGGGCATCAAGGCCGCCAACGGCACGCCCACCGAGAAAGAGGAGAGCTTCGTCTACAAGGTGCGCCAGCCGTTCAAGGCCACGCTGCATTGCGAACGCGAGAAGGCCGATGCCCCATGCTCGCCGCTCTCGGCGATCCGGCTCGACTTCAATGCTGAGTTCGATGCCAAGCTGCTCGGCAAATTCCGCCTCAAAACGCCGGAGGGCTATCGCTCGGCGTATGACCCCAATGAACGCAGCAGCGAAAAGGAAGCGGCCTTCCGGGCGGTGCAATTCAACCCGCCCTTCCCGCAGAACGCGGAGCTGAACCTCGAAATCCCGTCCGGCTTCAAGGATGACGCCGGGCGCAGCCTGAGCAACGCAGCCAGCTTTCCGCTGAAGACCCGCACCGGCGCCCTGCCGCCGCTGGCCAAGTTCCCGGGCAGTTTCGGCATCGTCGAACTCAAGGAAGGCGGCCTTCTGCCGGTCACCCTGCGCAATGTCGAGCCGGCATTGAAGACGGCCCGCCTCGCCCTGCCCGGCAGCCACCGTTTCAGCGACCAGCGCCTGACCGAGGACGCCGACGTTATCGCCGCCATGCGGGCCCTGGAAAAATTCGAGCAGCAGACCGGCAAGGTCAGGATGACCATCGACGGCGTCACCGATGACTACTACGACCCCTACTATGCCCGCGAGCTCTCCTTCCTCGGCAAGCGCCCCGGCGTCACCCGCCAGGAACTGCCCAAGCCCGGCGGCAGCAGCGAGTTCGAGGTGGTCGGCATTCCGCTCGGCAAGCCCGGCTACCACATCGTCGAAATCGAGAGCCAGTTGCTCGGCAACGCCCTGCTCGCCACGCCGAAGCCGATGTACGTGCGCGCCGCGGCGCTGGTCACCAACCTCGCCGTGCACCTGAAAACGGGCAAGGACAATGCCCTGGTCTGGGTTACCGCGCTCGATTCGGGCAAGCCGGTGGCCGATGCCGAGGTCCGCGTTTCCGGCTGCGACGGCACCTCGCTCTGGCAGGGCAAGACGGACAAGCTCGGCCGCGCCCTCATCGACCAGGCGTTGTCGCGCCGTAGCTGCAAGGGCGACAACTTCCTCTTCGCCAGCGCCCGCTTCGACGGCGATTACAGCTTCGTGCGCTCGGACTGGAACGAAGGCATCGAACCCTGGCGCTTCGGTGTCGAAACCTGGGGCATGACCGGCGACTTCAAGATTCACAGCATCCTCGACCGCAGCCTGTTCCGGATCGGCCAGACGGTGTCGATGAAGCACATCGCGCGCAGCCGCAACACCCGCGGCTTCGCCCTGCCCGACCCGGCGACCTTGCCGAACAAGTTGATCGTCCGCCACAACGAGAGCGGCACCGAATTCACCCAGCCGCTGAGCTGGGATGCCCAGGGCTCGGCGATCAATAGCTGGAAGATTCCCGAATCAGCCAAGCTTGGCACCTACGAAATCGTCCTGGCCGGCGGCAAGCGTGGCGAAATCAGTAGTGGTGAGTTGCGCATCGCCGATTTCCGCTTGCCGGTCTTCACCGGCAGCGTGCAGGGCGTGCCGGCACGGCAGGTGGCGCCGACCAAGGTGCCGCTGACGCTCGGCCTCAACTTCCTCAACGGCGGCGCCGCGAAGCATGCAGAGGTCCAGGTGTCGGCCACCCTGCGGCCGCGTTGGCCGGAGTACAAGCACTACGACGCCTATCGCTTCCAGGTCGATTTCGACGACGAGGCCCGCGCCGCCTTTGCCGTGGACGATGGCCGCGAGCACGAAACCCTTATCCTCGACAAGCAGGCGGTGACACTCGACAAGGCCGGCGCCGGGCAGCTCGACGTGGTGCTCCCGGCCAAGCCCAAGGGGCCGAGCGAGGTCTATGCCGAGATGAGCTTCGCCGACCCGAACGGCGAAATCCAGACCATCCGCGGCCGCGTCGAGCTCTGGCCGGCAGCGCTCGCCCTCGGTATCAAGGTCGCCGACTGGGCCTCGTCCAACGGCCGGAACCGCGTCGAAGTCGTGGTCCTCGACACCGCCGGCAAGCCGCTCGCGGGCCAGGCCGTCAGCGTCAAGGCCAAGCGCCGCATCGATTCCAGCCATCGCCGGCGCATCGTCGGCGGCTTCTACGCTTACGAGAACAGCACCGAATTCAAGGACATCGGCGAGGTCTGCGCCGGCACCACCGACAGCCGCGGCCTGCTGCTCTGCGAGCCGAAGACCAACGATGCCGGCTCGATCTACCTGCTCGCCGAAGCCAAGGATGGCCATGGCAACCTCGCCCGCGCCGGCGCCAGCTACTGGGTGAGCAACGGCGAGGACCTCTGGTTCGCCGCCGGCAACCAGGATCGCATCGACGTCATCCCGGAAAAGAAGGCCTACCAACCCGGCGAAACCGCCCGCTTCCAGGTCCGCACCCCCTTCCGCGAGGCCACAGCGCTGATTTCCGTCGAGGCCGGCGGCATCATCGAGACCTTCGTCCAGCCGCTGTCACGCTTCAAGCCGACCATCGAAGTCCCGGTCAAGGCCGAATGGGGGCCGAACGTCTTTGTCTCGGTGCTCGCCGTGCGCGGCCGCGTCGAACCGCTCAAGTGGTATTCCTTCTTCCAGTGGGGCTGGCGCGAGCCAATCAGCTGGTTCAAGTCCTGGTGGAACCCGGAGCAGCCGACGGCCATGGTTGACCTGGCCAAACCCGCCTACCGCCTCGGTCTCGGCGAAATCGCCGTCGGTACCGATGGCTTCAAGCTCAAGGTGGAGGTAAGCAGCGACAAGGCCGATTACCGGCCGCGCGAGGAGGCCACCGTCAAGATCAAGGTCACGACGCCCGACGGCAAGCCCGCCCCGGCCGGCACCGAGGTCGCCTTCGCTGCTGTCGACCAGGCCCTGCTCGAACTGCGCCCGAACGAAAGCTGGAACCTGCTCGATGCCATGCTGCAGAAGCGTGGCTACGAAGTCGAAACCGCGACGGCCCAATCAATGGTCATCGGCAAGCGCCATTTCGGCAAGAAGGCTCTGCCGCCGGGCGGCGGTGGCGGCCGCGCCCCCGCCCGCGAACTCTTCGACACCCTGCTCGTCTGGCAGCCGCGCGTCGTGCTCGACGCCAACGGCTCGGCCACGCTCAAGGTGGCGATGAACGATTCGCTGACCGAGTTCAAGCTGGTCGGCGTCGCCACCGCCGGTGCCGGGCTGTTCGGCACGGGCAGCACAGCCGTCAAAACCAGGCAGGACCTGCAGATCATTTCCGGCCTGCCGCCGCTCGTGCGCGAGGGCGACAGCTTCAAGGCCATGCTCACGCTGCGCAACGGCACCGCCCGCAGGATGGTCGTCGCCGTCACCGGCAAGAGTGGCGAGACGACGCTCGAAGCCCGCAAGCTTACGCTGGAACCGGAAGGCGCCGGCGAACTGAGCTGGAGTCTCAAGGCGGCCGAAGGCGTCGCCAGCCAGCCCTGGGAATTCAGCGCCCGCGAGGAAGGCGGCAACGGCCAGGACACGCTGCGCATCACGCAGCAGATCGCCCCCGCCGTGCCGGTCACCGTGCAGCAGGCCAGTTTTGCCCGCATCGAGGGCAAGTTCGAAGTCCCGGTCTCGCTGCCGGCCGGCGCCCTGCCCGGCAAGGGCGGCCTGGAGATCAACCTGTCGCCCAAACTGGCCAATCCGCCGGCTGGCCTCAAGCGCTTCTTCGAGGAATACCCCTTCAGCTGCCTTGAACAGAAGACCTCCATCGCCGTCGGCCTGCATGACGAAAAGCGCTGGCAACAGATCGCCGACACCCTGCCCGGCTATCTCGACCAGAACGGCCTCGCCAGCTACTTCCCCGGCACCGGCGGCAGCGCGACGCTGACCGCCTACCTGCTCGACCTCGCCACGCTGGCCGGCTTCACGATTCCCGAAGACAGCCGCCAGCGCATGCTGCAAGGGCTCACTGCGTATGTCGAGGGGCGCATCAAGACTGCGGAATGGGCGCCGAGCGAGGCCAGCCTGCAACGCCGCCTCAACGCCCTGCAGGCGCTGACCCGCCAGGGTCAGAAGCCGACCCGCGCCGCCGCCGCGCTGGAGATCGACCCGCTGCGCCTGCCGACCGCCTCGCTGATCGACTGGACGCTGGTCGTCCGCCGCCTAGCCGACCTGCCGCAACGCGACAAGAAGCTCGCCGAAGCACAGCAGGAGCTGCGCAACCGCCTCTCCTACGCCGGTGCCCGCCTCGTCTTCACCAGCGAACGCGAGGACTACTGGTGGTGGATGATGCTCAACGCCGACGCCAACGCCTTCCGCCTGATCGAAGCCATGCTCGACGAGCCGGCCTGGAAGGACGACCTGCCGCGCCTCATGCAGGGCGCGATGGAGCGCCAGGTGCGCGGCCGCTGGCTGACCACCACGGCCAACGCCTGGGCCCGTGTGACGATGGACCGCTTCGCGCAGAAGTTCGAGCGTGACCCGGTCGCCGGCACGACCGTCGCCACCCTCGCCAAGGCCAGGGCCGAACTCGACTGGAAACAGGCCGCATCATCGCCGCTCGCCCTGCCCTGGCCGGCCACGCCGACCAAGGACGACAAGCTGGCGATCAGCCACGAGGGCAGCGGCAAGCCCTGGGCCACGGTGCAGGTCCTCGCCGCCATTCCCGACGGCCCGGCCCGTAATGCCGGCTATCGCATCAGCCGCAAGGTCACACCGCTCCAGGAAAAGACACCGGGCAAGATCAGCCGCGGCGACCTCTGGCGCGTCACACTAACGGTCGATGCCGACAACGACATGAGTTGGGTCGCCCTCACCGACCCGATCCCGGCTGGTGCCAAGATCATGGGCGACGGCGACGGCCGCGACTCCGCCATCGCCGCCCTGGGTGAAAACACCGAGCACACGGGCCGCTACCCCAGTTACGTCGAACGCAGCTTCAGCGCCTTCCGCGCCTACTACGCCATGCTGCCCAAGGGCCGCTTCACCATCGACTACACCCTGCGCCTCAACAACACTGGCAACTTCGCGCTACCGCCGACACGCGTCGAAGCGATGTATGCGCCGGATGTGTTCGGGGAGGTGCCGAATGGGCGGGTGCTGGTGGGGGATTAAGGGTGGACGTGTCTGGCGGGATGCTGCCAAGAGAGGTCTTTCTAGCACACATTGATAAGGCGGACGTTATGTTTGAGAGAAATGCGGTTTAGATAGATACTTTTTCGCTGCTCAACTTTATTCGTCAATACTCCACGATGGAATATCTCGAAAATCTGGTCGCAAAAATTAACCACCGCGACCAGTGGCCCGACTTTGACCGCCCCTATTTTTTGGACGAGTTGAACGGTATTGCGGATGACGCATACGAGTTGAACACTGTTCACGGATACCTTGCCGGTCTCTTGATATACCACCAGCTAACAGAGGAAATGCTGCGGCTCTTGCTTCAGTACAGTGAATTCTATGTGCAGCTCTCTCTAGCGCCTGTCGAGATCCACTTTCCAATTCCAGACAAAGCGATGTTTGGTCGGTTGTTAGATGCAGCAAAGTCATCGATGGACTTCGAGAACAAAGCTGACTTACTGTTCCTTGCGCAAAAAATCAATACCGGACGGATTGAACTGGTCCATGGTTTGACAAAGCAAGAGGATTCATCGGCAATCAATTCGAAGGCACAGAACGTTAAATTGCTGTTTGACGAGTTCTACACCAAATTCATTAAAGCTCAGGACTGGTTCCTTCTGTGCTTCAAAGATTTTCGGAAGAACGTTGAATGGGAGGAACTGCTAGTTGATCAGTAACCACTTGACCTCTAACCTGTTCATGAATGTCCGGTTTTCGAAGTAGCCAACTTCCGCTTCGAGTCGATTTCGCCCACTCCACGTTACCTACCGCGCGAGGCAGGCTCCTTGGCCCTCGGACTGCCCATGACTACGATGCCTTTCTCATCCCACGACGCCTATTTCGCTACCGTCGCCGTTGATGTCCGCCGAAGGCTGGAAGCCATTCAAGCTACTGTCGAATCCCTGCTGCGAGAGGCAACACGCTGCATCGGCTATGGCATGCCGGCCTTTCGCCGCAAGCGCATCTTTTTCTATTTCGCGGCGTTCCGGAAGCACATCGGAATCTATCCACCGGTAAGCCAGGATGCCGAGCTGATCGCGAAACTCGCCCCCTTTCGCGGTCCGAAGGGGAACCTGTCGTTTCTGCTCGACCGGCCTTTGCCGCTTGACCTGATCGGCCGCGTTGGCGGTGGCTTTGCAGCGGGAATACGCGTAACGACAAATGCCGATGCCATCGGCGAGCGCGCGCGGTAACATCCGGTTTCGTGTCGAAATCATTGGCTACCTTCCTGCTTTGCGCCCTGCCTTCGCTTTCCCTGGCGAATGCCTGGCTCGTTTGCGACTACAACATCATGATCCAGGCAATCGACGAGGCTGGCCTGCGGGCGGTGGTGAAGGAGGCCGCGCCACGCAATCCGGATTCCTGCCTGCGCCCCGGTGCCGAACTGAGTTTTCGCCCGGAAACCGCCGATTACCAGAATGAGCTGCCGCAAAAGCGCTGGCCGCAGCCGCAACAGACGGCAAAGCTGCGTTATCGGGAGCTGTCGGGCTTTTGCAAGAATGATGGCGACAGCAAGCCTTGCACAATCGCCCACTATTCCATCCTGGCGAAATGAACATGGAAACCCGCCTCACCGGCATCGAGCCCTTTCTTCCCGAACACGCCGCTGGCGTGGTTTCGCTAATCCTGCCGATCCAGCAGGCGGAGTTCGGCATTCCGATCACGCTTCAGGGCCAGCCCGATCTGCTCGACATTCCCGGCTTCTACCAGCACGGCTACGGCAATTTCTGGATAGCTCTGGATGCCGGCAAGGTCGTCGGCAGCATCGCCTTGCTCGATATCGGCAACGGCCAGGGGGCATTGCGCAAGATGTTCGTTGCCGCGACGCATCGTGGCGCGGGCCAAGGGGTTGCCAAGGCCTTGCTGGAAACCCTCATCGCCTGGTGCCGGGCGCACGGCGTCGGCGAAATCTACCTCGGCACCACGGATAAATTCCTGGCTGCTCACCGCTTCTACGAGAAGAACGGCTTCCGCGAGCTGCCGTGCTCCGAACTGCCGGAACGCTTCCCCGTCATGGCGGTCGATAGCAAGTTCTACCGGCGCGCCCCCTAGCCACCATTCCTGCACTCATTTTCCGAGCCACCATGAAACAGACCATCAGCTTCATCACCCTCGGCGTCGCCGACCTCGCGCGCAGCCGCGCTTTCTACGCCCGGCTCGGCTGGCAGGAGTCGTCAGCGAGCCAGGAGGGCATTGCCTTCTTCCAGGCCGGATCGGTGGCCTTTGCGCTGTTCCCGCGCGAGGCGCTGGCCGAGGATGCCAATGTGGCGGCCGAGGGAAGCGGCTTTCCGGCTTTCACCTTGGCGCACAACGTCGAATCCGAAGCCGCCGTGCTGGCCCTGCTCGACGCAGCCGTCGCGGCGGGTGCCCGCCTGGTGCGACCGGCCGACAAGGTGTTCTGGGGCGGCTTTCGCGGTTACTTCGCCGACCCCGACGGCTTTCTCTGGGAGGTCTGTCATAACCCCTTCATTGCGCTCGATGACGCGGGGTTCATCAGCTTGCCGTGATGCCGTTTTGCGATGCTTGGATGGCACTTTGTCACGAGGCGAACGTCATACTGTAACGATCTGGTCGTAAGCTGTCGTTCTGCCAAAAATAATCACGGAGACAAAATGCCTGGCAAGCCCCAGAAAAGAGCTCAACAGCAGCAGCCAGCGCAGCAATTGGGTCTCGGTTACTGCCACAGTGCGCGGCAACCCGTCGTGCCTTGCAAGGCGCAGACCCAGCAGGCGCTGATCAAGGCCCAGGCCGCCCGGCAGCAGTGCGACCTTTAGCCGGTTTTCCGGCTACTTCCCCGAAATTCCCTGGCGCCACGGCGCCTGCCCGAAGCGTTCGACCAGGAAATCGACCATCGCCCTGACCTTGGGCGAAACGTGCCGGCCGCTGGGATAGGTCGCATGCACCGGCACCGGCTCGACATGGTGCCAGTCGCCCAGGATAGGGACCAGCGCGCCGCGGCGCAGGGCTTCGCCGGCGATGATGTCGGTCAGGCGGGTGATGCCGACGCCGGCCAAGGCCAGTTGCAGCACGGTTTCGGTGTTGTTGGCGACGACGTTGCCGCCGATGTGAACGACGCGCACGCCGTCGTCGGTATCGAAGGGCCAGCGGCGCAGGGCCGGCAGGCTGGTGATCCACAGGCAATTGTGGTGCTGCAGGTCGTCCGGCGTGCGCGGCGTGCCGTAGCGTTCGAGATAGGAGGGCGCGGCGCAGATGACGCGCTCGACGTTGCAGATGCGGCGGGCGACCAGCGAGGAGTCGTCGAGCGCGCCGATACGCACGATCAGGTCGAAGTTGTCCTCGCCGGGCGCCGGGAGCTGGTCGTTGATGGTGAGTTCCAGCTCGATGTCGGGATAGGCTTCGAGAAAACGCGGAATGGCCGGCGTCAGCTGGTGCATGCCAAAGGCCGAGCCGCAATGCAGGCGCAACTGGCCGCGCGGATGGCGGCCGGCCTCGGCGATTTCGGCCTCCGCCTCGGCAATGGCGGTGAGGATGGGGCGCGCCCGGTTGAAGAAGGCCTCGCCTTCGACCGTCATCTGAACGCGCCGCGTGCTGCGCGTCAGCAGCCGCACGCCCAGCCTGTCCTCCAGCCGGCTGACCAGCTTGGACAAGGCCGAGGGCGTCAGTCCCAGATCCCGCGCGGCGGCAGTAAAGCCGCCGGTTTCGACGGTCCGGACAAAGGCACTCATTTCGGCTGCACGATCCATGAGCTAATTATGGATGAAATTTCATCAATGTTTTTCCAAAATCACGGATTGTTGCTTGATCAATTGGTAATTAGAGTAGCGACCGTGCAATGTTGCATTGCAACAATGAAAGGAAAGACCATGGAACAGATCGACGTCCGCCGTATTGAACGCGAAGCCCGCGCCCTACGCGCCCAGGAACTCCAGCGCCTGCAGAACCTCTTTGCCGAACGCATGAGCCTCTATGCCGTGCTGCTCGGCAACAGCCTGCTCGGCGCCGTGGAAGCGGCCGGCAACGCGATTCGCCCGCTGCTGACCTGGAACCCGCAGGATCCCGCCCGTTCCACCGGCCCGACGCTCGGCGTGCGCCTGAACCGCGCCGCCCGCGCGCTGTTCGCCTGGAACCCGCAGCGCAAGCGCTCCTGCTAAAAACGCTGATCGCTCCCCAACCGTCATTCCGGCGCAAGCCGGAATCCAGTACCCCGGCTTTCCTGGACACCGGCATTCGCCGGTGTGACGAATGATCAGCGGACCTCGGTCACGATCTGGAGCAGCCGCTCCTCCAGTTCGTGGGCCAGCGGATCGCCGGCCGCAGCCCCCCGCAGGGCGGCCATGAAGGATTCCGGGCGAAGCAGACCGATCCGCGTCACGCCG
Organism: Dechloromonas sp.; assembly: GCA_016791065.1. Lineage (GTDB taxonomy): Bacteria > Pseudomonadota > Gammaproteobacteria > Burkholderiales > Rhodocyclaceae > Azonexus. The sequence continues at coordinate 18,003 of JAEUOD010000190.1, forward strand.
TCTTCCGTATAGACGACGATGCGCCAGGGCAAAACCGCCGCCAGCCGGCGCTCGGCAGCCAGCAGGCCGTCCATCAGCCGGAAATTGGTGACATCGAACACGGCGCACTCTTCGTCGAAGGCGCTCTCCCGGCGGCGCAGGATTTCCCCCAGGTCGCTGGAATGCAGCATGACGAAGCCGAGCCGCTGGACCACGGGCTCCAGATCGAAGATCACTTCGCTGAACGACTTGCTGCTCTCGACGACATGAAACACCGTTTTGCTCCCCGCCCCTTCGGGCATTGCCTGGCGCTGCCGGGGCCGCCCCGGAAACCTGAAGGCGGAAGGATAGGGAGAGCCGGCGCGAACCGCAATCCCGCAGCCCGCAGACCGGGCGTTCAGCGCAGCGACGAGGCGTAACCCTCTTCCGCCAGCACCTGACGCACGGCCGGCCGGGTCAGCATGCGGCGGTAGTGGGCGGCGCAGTTGTCGGGCAGCGGAATGTCGATGCGAACCGCCCAGAATTCGACGTAGAACAGCGCAGCGTCGGCAATCGTGAAGTGATCGGCCAGGTAGTCGCGCCCGGCCAGTTCGCGGTCGACGATGGCGAAGCCCTTGTCGATCAGTTGCCGGCCCTGCGCCTTGACCGACTCATGGTCGCAACTCGACGGCGCGAATCGTTCGGTCGTGAAGATGCGGGCGAAACCCTGGGCATGCAGGGTATTGACCGCGTAGTTCATCAGCCCGAGGACGCGGACTTCCTCGGCGATGCCCTCCGGCAACAGCTTGCGCTTGGGGTAACTGAGCGCCAGCCACCAGGCGATTTCGGTAAATTCGGTGAGCGCCGTGCCGTCGTCGAGCACCAGCGCCGGCACGCTGCCCTTGGGGTTGATCGCCAGGTAGTCCTTCTTGTACTGGTCACCGGCCAGCAGGTTGACCAGATGCGCCTCGAAGACCAGGCCGCACTCTTCGAGCAGGATGTGGATGCCGGTCGAACAGGAACCCGGCGTCATGTAGAACTTCTTCATGCCGCCTCGCCCACTTCCAGCGCCACGCAGTCGAGCAGGCCTTCGGCGCGGATCATCGCCTTGAAGCCCTTCATCACCGGCCGCGAAATCTCGCTCTCGGCCAGAACGCGCTTCTCGTAGATGTAGTTGCGCAAGCCTTCGTTGGCCAGGTCGCGCGCCGTCGCGATCAGGCGGTGGATGTCCTCGCCGAGGCACACCCCGGTCTGCAGGCGCACGGCGTCGTAGAGATGGGCCATGACCAGCTTCTCGCCCTCGCCCATCTTGCACTTGCCATCGAGGATCTTGAGCATGACGGCGGTAGCGCAATCGACATGGACGGGCGACAGCGGATGCGCCTGCAGCCAGCGCGCGACATGCTCGGCGATCACGCAGCCACTCCCGCCAGCGCCGCCGCCAGCGGCTCGTATCCGCCATCGACGCTATAGACGCGGCGGAAACGGAAATCGATGAACATCTGCGCGAACAGCTTGCTGGCGTTGCCCTTGTAGCAGTAGATCAGGATCGCCTGCTCCTTGGAGAGGCGGCGGAACCAGCCCAGCAGCCTCTCTTCGGTGAGATGGGCGGCATCGGCGACATGGCCCTGGCGATAGGCGGTCGCATCGCGCACGTCGAAGACGGCGACGCCTTGTTCCTGGCGAATGAGGTCTGCCGCCATGTTGGCGGAAATGCACTGATAAGCGGTCGATTCGGTCGTATCCATGACGCTGTCCGGTTTGAGGTATTGCTCATGGTCACGCAAGAGCAGTGCCAAGCCTGCACCGCCTGCCAGCGGGCTTTCGGGGGCATAATCCGCGCTGGCCTTGTCGCCTTTGCGACAAGCGTAGGCCGCATTCGCAAGGGAAACGCGCAATGAAAAAATCCTACTGGCTCATCCTGGCCCTCGTTTTCCTGGTTGGCCTCGACTGGTACATCCGCGCCCCGGATTCCCGCTCGCGCGAACTGAGCAACGCCATCGCGGCACAAGGCAGCCAGGAACTCAAGGATTACCCCTACCGCTTCAAGGTACTGAAGGTGGTGGGCGAAACGGCCTTCGTCAGCACGCCGCGCAACTTCGACGTGCCGGCCTTCAAGGTGATCAACGTCCTGTTTCCCGAGATTGACACGCGCAACCCGAACAATCCGGCCTTCATCGCCGCCCAGGAAAAGCTCGGCCGCATCCAGACCGAAGCCCGCCTGATCGTCCAGGCCCAACCCGGCGTCAAGGACGTGCAGTGGGCGCTCGACCGCGACTGGCTGGCGGCGCACCACATCGAGCTGCCGCCGAAGTAAGGGGCCGCCTCAACCGGCCTTGGATTTGCGGGCGCGCGACGACGGCGGCGCCTCGGTATCGGCCAGCGAGTGGCCTTCCTCGGCGGCGGCATGGAGTAGCCAGACCAGATCGCTGCCCTGCACCGGCAGCGGAATCATCTGGTTCCAGCTCCAGCGAAAGACCGGGCCGTAGGGCACGTAGCGGGCCAGCACGTCGCCCTGCGGCGAAACGCCGAAGAAGGGCAGCGGCGACGTGATCAGCGCTTTCAGTTGGGATTCGGTCATGGCGCGTCTCCTTGGGCATGCGATACAAAAGCAGTCTGCACCGCTCACTCCCGAAGGGCAAGCGCACGACAAAGCGAAGCCCGCTTTCGGTTAAAGTTGGAACTGGCCCCATTCATTGCAGGGAACGTCCGTGCCAGCCGCCAACGACAATCACGACCAAACCCTTGTCCGGCTCTTCCACGCCAGCCTGGTCTGGCCGCTGCAGCTTGAACCCTTGACCGGAGATACCGGCGGCGACCGCCACTGGGAGTTGTTCGAGACACGCAGCGACAGCCACCCCTGGCGCCGTATCGACGACGAATTCACCGAGGACCCGGCGCAGTTCAAGGAACGCCACTACCGCGAGTTCGTCTCCTTCCTGCCCTATGTGCAACGCTTCCTCTACGGCGAGGGACGCTCGCGCCGCAGTTCACCCGACGATCCGCCGGGCGGCTCGCCGATCCACGTCTTCCGGCGCAAGGACATCCGGCAGTTGCGCCTGACCCTGCGCAAGGGCCAGGCAGCGATCACCCTGCAGATCGTGCACCTCGACCTCTATTTCTTTCACGACCTCGACCTCGTCCAGCTCAACATCGAGGTCAGGGCGAGCGACCTCGCCCTCGGCACCGTGCGCGACCTGCTCTGTCGTTTCGGCCGCGCCTACCCCTCGGGCTGGGAGGAAGGCGGCGAAGGCCTGCACAACGTCTTCCTCGCCGAGTGGCTGGCGGCCGACGGCACGGTCATCGCCCGTTCTGACGCGGAAAATCGCGACAAGTACCTGAGCTACGTCTGCCAGCACCGCAGCCCCTGCATTTCCGAACACTGGGCCAGCCTGCTGCGGCCGCTCGTGCTGGCGCACTCCGACGAAGCCGGCGACCTGCGTTACCGGCTCATCGAATACCAGCGCATGCCGGTCATGACCTATCTCGCCCTCGACCGGCCGCGCGACCTGAACCGCGAGGACTGGGTCCGCATCGGCCTGGCCACCATGCTCCACCCCAACGAAACCTTGCCGATCAACGAACCGGCCGTCATCGAATTCGAACAACGTTTCTGCCAGGACCGCTTCTGGACCAACAGCGAAAGCGGGCCGAATACCCGCTTCATCTGCACCGGCAACGCCTTCACCCTGGTCGGCGATGCCGCTCACAGCTTCTTCACCGACGGCGAACGCGGCGTGCTGGCGCAATTCCGCCACCAGTATTTCGTCGTCTTCCTGATCGCCCACCTGCACCGGGCGGCGCTGCTGATCTTCTCGGAAGTGCTGGTCGATTCGGTCAATGACCTCGACATCCGCAACGATGTTTCGGTGCGCCGCTTCAAGCGCCGCATCCGGGCCAATTTCGAGACTTTCCTGCGCTTCACGCACCGCTACTGGTTCCACGAGCTTTCCGAACGGCCGCACGTCCAGGCCATGTACCGGCTGTGCTCGAACCATCTGCACAACGACGCGATGTACGACGACGTGCGCGACGAGATCCGCGAAATGAGCCACTACCTCGACAGCGACTCGCAGCGCCGGCAGTCGAACACCGTCGTGCGGCTCACGGTGATCACCATTCTCGGCCTGATCGCCACCGTCACCACCGGTTATTTCGGCATGAACATCATCCCCTTCGGCGAAGGCAGCATCCTTGAACGCGCCGTCCATGGCCTGCTCGCTTCGACCTTCTTCGTCGCCCTCGTCCTGTTCGCGGTCGCCCGCTCGAAGCGGCTGTCCGATTTCCTTGAAGCCATGTCCGACGAGCGCCTGACCCTGGGCGGCAAATTCCGCGCCCTCTGGGGCGTGGTCGGCGAACGCAAGCAATAGCCACCTTCAGCGCGGCCGGACATCAGCCCGGCCCCGCGCTAAAATACGCCCCCTTTCGCGCCCCCACGGATAGACACCATGCTGCGCCTGACCGAAATCAAGCTTCCCTTGAAGAAATACACCGATGACGACCTGCGGGCCGCCATCGTCGACCGCCTCGGCATCGCGCCGGCCGAACTCCTCGGCTTCTCGGTCTTCCGCCGCGGCTACGACGCCCGCAAGAAATCAGCCATCGTTTTCGTCTTCACGCTCGATGTCGAACTGCGCGACGAAGCCGCCGTCGTCGCCCGCCTCCAGGCCGCCAACGACGCCGCGCACATTGCGCCGACGCCGGACACGACCTACAAGTTCGTCGCCCGGGCGCCGGCCGGCCTGACGAGCCGCCCGGTCGTCATCGGCACCGGCCCCTGCGGCCTGCTCGCCGGCCTGATCCTGGCCCAGATGGGTTTCCGCCCGATCATCCTCGAACGCGGCAAGGCGGTGCGCGAGCGGACCAAGGACACCTGGGGGCTGTGGCGCAAGCACAACCTCAACCCGGAGTCGAACGTCCAGTTCGGCGAAGGTGGCGCCGGCACCTTCTCGGACGGCAAGCTCTACAGCCAGATCAAGGACCCGCAGCACCACGGCCGCAAGGTGCTGGAGGAATTCGTCAAGGCCGGCGCGCCGGAAGAGATCATCTACGTCAGCAAGCCGCACATCGGCACCTTCCGCCTGGTCAAGATGGTGGAAAACATGCGGGCGACGATCACCGAACTGGGCGGCGAAATCCGTTTCGGCAGCAAGGTCGAGAAGATCGACATCGTCGACGGCCAGGTGCGTGGCGTCGAACTGGCGGACGGCGAGCGAATCGCCGCCGAGCACGTCGTGCTGGCGATCGGCCACAGCGCCCGCGATACCTTCACGATGCTGCATGAACAGGGCGTTTTCATCGAGGCCAAGCCCTTCTCCATCGGCTTCCGCGTCGAACATCCGCAGGCCCTGATCGACCGCGCCCGCTTCGGCTCCAATGCCGGCAACGAACTGCTCGGCGCTGCCGACTACAAGCTGGTCCACCACTGCAAGAACGGCCGCTCGGCCTACAGTTTCTGCATGTGCCCGGGCGGCCAGGTGGTGGCGGCAACGTCGGAACCCGGCCGTGTCGTTACCAACGGCATGAGCCAGTATTCGCGGGCCGAACGCAACGCCAATGCGGCGCTGGTGGTCAATGTGAATCCGGAAGACTTTCCCGGCGACTACAAGACCAATCCGCTGGCCGGCATCGATTTCCAACGCCAGTGGGAGTCGGCGGCCTTCGTCGCCGGCGGCGGGACCTACGACGCGCCAGCCCAGCGCGTCGGCGACTTCCTGGCCGGCCGGCCTTCGACACGCCTCGGCGAAGTCGAGCCCTCCTACCAGCCGGGCGTGCACATGACCGACCTGGCGAGTTGCGTGCCGCCCTATGTGATCGAGGCCCTGCGCGAGGCGATTCCCGCCTTCGACAAGCAGATCCGCGGCTTCGCGATGGAGGATGCGGTGCTGACCGGCGTCGAGACGCGCACTTCCTCCCCGGTCCGCATCACGCGCAATGCCGAATACCAGAGCCTCAACACGCGCGGCCTCTACCCGGCCGGCGAAGGTGCCGGCTACGCGGGCGGCATCCTCTCGGCGGCGGTGGACGGCATCAAGGTCGCCGAAGCCGTGGCGCTCAGTTTGCAAAAGGGTATTTGACCAAACTTGCACTATCCCTTCGGAGGCTCCTATGTAGTTTCAATTTGACCAAGAAATTATGAATATGGAATAATTGAAGCTTCCCTAAACCGGAGCCTCCCATGCCCATCTCCTCC
>JAEUOD010000035.1 GCA_016791065.1 Dechloromonas sp.
GCGTCGAATTCTTCCTCGGCGGTTACCTGCTTGAACAGATCGAGCAATGCTTTCATTGTTTAACTCCTGAGCCCTGAATCAGTAACGTTCCAGATCGATATCGATCGCCAGCGAACGGATTTCCTTGACCAGCACGTTGAACGACTCCGGCATGCCGGCATCGATACGGTGCTCGCCCTTGACGATGTTTTCGTACACCTTGGTACGGCCATTCACGTCGTCGGACTTCACGGTCAACATTTCCTGCAGCACGTAGGACGCGCCATAGGCTTCCAGCGCCCACACTTCCATTTCACCGAAGCGCTGGCCACCGAACTGCGCCTTGCCGCCCAGCGGCTGCTGGGTAACCAGGGAGTACGGGCCGGTCGAACGGGCGTGCATCTTGTCATCGACCAAGTGGTGCAGCTTCAGGTAGTGCATGTAGCCGACGGTAACCGGGCGCTCGAAGGCTTCGCCGGTACGGCCGTCGAACAGGGTCATCTGACCAGACGATGGCATGCCGGCCATGGCCAGCATCGCCTTGATTTCCTCTTCCTTGGCGCCATCGAACACCGGGGTGGCGAACGGGACGCCGCCCTCCAGGTTCTTCGCCATTTCCATCACTTCGGCATCGTTCAGTTGATCCAAGTCCTCGGACTTGCCGTTCGAGTTGTAAACCTGGTCGAGGAAACCGCGGACTTCCTTGGCGCTGGCCTGAGCACGCAGCATCGCACCGATCTTATGACCGAGGCCCTTAGCGGCGAGACCGAGGTGGACTTCAAGAATCTGACCGACGTTCATCCGTGACGGCACGCCAAGCGGGTTCAACACGATGTCGACCGGCGAACCGTCGGCCATGTGCGGCATGTCCTCGACCGGCAGGATGCGCGAGACGACACCCTTGTTACCGTGGCGACCGGCCATCTTGTCGCCAGGCTGCAGACGGCGCTTGACGGCGACATAGACCTTGACCATCTTCTGAACGCCTGGCGGCAGTTCATCACCCTGCGTCAGCTTCTTGCGCTTGGCTTCGAAAGCGACGTCGAAGTCCTTGCGTGCCTGCTCCAGGCCATCCTTGACCTGTTCCAGTTGCAGAGCGATGTCATCTTCGGCCAGACGGATGTCGAACCAGTGGTGCGGATCCATGCTGTCCAGGTAGGCCTGATCGATGACCGAGCCCTTGGCCAGCTTCTTCGGCCCGCCGTTGGCCTTCTTGCCCAGAATCAGGCGACCGACACGCTCGAAGGCGTCGCGCTCGACGATACGCATCTGGTCGGCGAGGTCGAGCTTGTAGTGGCGCAGGTGATCTTCAATGATCGACTGGGCACGCTTGTCACGCTCGATGCCTTCGCGGGTGAACACCTGGACGTCGATGACCGTGCCGGCGATACCGGACGGCACGCGCAGCGAGGTGTCCTTCACGTCGGAAGCCTTCTCGCCGAAGATGGCGCGCAGCAGCTTTTCTTCCGGTGTCAGCTGGGTTTCGCCCTTGGGCGTGACCTTGCCAACCAGAACATCGCCGGCTTCGACTTCGGCGCCGATATACACGATGCCGGAATCATCCAGGCGGGAGAGCTGGACTTCGCCCAGAGAGGCGATGTCACGGGTGATTTCCTCAGGACCCAGCTTGGTGTCACGGGCGACGACCGTCAGTTCCTCGATGTGGATCGAGGTATAACGATCTTCGGCGACGACTCGCTCGGAAATCAGGATCGAGTCTTCGAAGTTGTAACCGTTCCACGGCATGAACGCGATCAGCATGTTCTGGCCGAGGGCAAGTTCCCCCTTGTCGGTGGATGCACCGTCAGCGACCACGTCGCCCTTGGCGATCACGTCACCGACCTTGACCATCGGACGCTGGTTGATGTTCGTATTCTGGTTGGAACGGGTGTACTTGACCAGATTGTAGATGTCCACGCCGACTTCACCGGCAATGGTTTCAGCGTCGTTCACACGGACCACGACACGACCGGCATCAACGTAGTCGACCTTGCCGCCACGCAGTGCAACAACGGCGGTACCGGAGTCGACGGCGACAGTGCGTTCGATACCGGTGCCGACCAGCGGCTTTTCCGGACGCAAGCAGGGCACAGCCTGGCGCTGCATGTTGGCGCCCATCAGCGCGCGGTTCGCGTCGTCGTGCTCGAGGAACGGAATCAGCGAGGCGGCAACGGAAACGATCTGGCCCGGCGCAACGTCCATGTACTGGACACGGCCCGGCTCAGCGAGGATCGTTTCGCCCTTTTCACGGCAGGTCACCAGATCGTCGGAAAGACGATTTCCGGCATCCAGCGCTGCATTGGCCTGGGCGACAACATAGTTGCCTTCCTCGATGGCCGACAGGTATTCGATCTGGTCGGTCACCTGGCCGTCGATCACCTTGCGGTAGGCGGTTTCGATGAAGCCGTAGTCATTGACGCGAGCAAACAGGGCCAGCGAGTTGATCAGACCGATGTTCGGACCTTCCGGCGTTTCGATCGGGCAGACGCGGCCGTAGTGGGTCGGGTGCACGTCGCGCACTTCGAAGCCGGCGCGTTCGCGAGTCAGACCGCCCGGGCCAAGAGCCGAAACGCGGCGCTTGTGGGTGATTTCCGACAGCGGGTTGGTCTGGTCCATGAACTGTGACAGCTGGCTGGAACCGAAAAATTCCTTGATGGCAGCGCTGATCGGCTTGGCGTTGATCAGGTCGTGCGGCATCAGGTTGTCGGATTCAGCTTGCGACAGGCGCTCCTTGACAGCGCGCTCAACACGGACCAGACCGGCGCGGAACTGGTTCTCTGCCAGTTCGCCAACCGAACGCACGCGGCGATTGCCGAGGTGGTCGATGTCGTCGATTTCACCGCGGCCATTACGCAGGTCGACGAGAATCTTGATGACCTCAACGATGTCGCGTGGCGAGAGAGTCAGTTGCTCGCGGACCTCGGCATTGGCCCCGAGCGACTTGATCTTGCCAGCCAGTTCCTCGGCCTCGGCCAGGGTAATGTTTTCGGACAGGGCGCGCGGGCCGTAGGGCAACAGGCTGACCAGATCCTGAATGGCTGCCAGCGAGAAGCCAGAGCCCTCGGAAAGGTTCTTCAGCGCCGCTTCTGCGCGCGAAGCCAGACTCTTGACCGTAACCTTGTACTCGACGACGCCCGGTCGCGACAGGCGACGGTTGAACTTCATCCGGCCAACGCCCGACAGATCGTAACGCTCGTCCGAATAGAACAGACCGTTGAAAAGGATTTCTACGGCTTCTTCGGTCGGCGGTTCACCCGGACGCATCATGCGGTAGATGGCGATACGGGCAGCCTGACGGGAAGCTGTTTCATCGGCACGCAGGGTGTTGGAGATGAAGGCGCCGCGATCGAGCTCGTTGGTATAGAGGGTCTCGATGGTCGTGATCTCGGCTTCACGCAGTTTGGCGAGTAGCGTCTCGGTGATTTCGTCGTTGGCGTTGGCGACAACTTCGCCAGTCGCGGTGTCGATGATGTTCTTGGCAACAACGCGACCGATGATGAACTCTTCCGGAACGACTATCTGCTTCAGGCCGGCCGCACCGATATCACGGATATGCTTGGCCGTAATGCGTTTGTCCTTGGCAACGATGACATTGCCGTCCGGCGCAACGAAATCAAAGCGAGCAACCTCGCCACGCAGACGCTCGGGGACAAGTTCGAACTCGACTTTTTCCTTGCCCAGCAAGAAGGTGTCGAAATCAAAGAATTGCTCGAGAATTTCCTCGGACGACATGCCGATGGCCTTGAGCAGCGTGGTGACCGGCATCTTGCGGCGACGGTCGACGCGGAAGAACAGGGTGTCCTTCGGATCGAACTCGAAGTCCAGCCAGGAACCGCGGTAGGGAATGATCCGGGCCGAGAAGAGGAGCTTGCCGGAGCTGTGGGTCTTGCCGCGGTCATGCTCGAAGAAGACACCCGGCGAGCGATGCAACTGGGAAACGATGACACGCTCGGTACCGTTGATGACAAAGGAACCATTGGTCGTCATGAGCGGAATTTCGCCCATGTAAACTTCCTGCTCCTTGACTTCCTTCACCGTATCCGGGGCTTCGCGGTCCATGATGACCAGGCGGACCCGAGCGCGCAGCGACGAGGCGAAGGTCAGGCCACGTTGCTGGCACTCGGTAACGTCGAACGCCGGCTCGCCCAGCATGTAGCTGACGAACTCGAGACGGGCATTGCCGGAATGCGAAACGATCGGGAATATCGAGGTGAAAGCAGCCTGCAAGCCTTCGTTTTTCCGCTTCTCGGCTGGTACTTCATCCTGCAGGAAGTCCTTGAAGGACTGCA
>JAEUOD010000144.1 GCA_016791065.1 Dechloromonas sp.
GGCCGGCAGGCGGAACCAGTAGTTCTTGCCTTCGACGATCATGCCGAGCGGGCCCCAGGGGCTCTTGAAGGCCTCGGTCTTGATATTGACCGCCTTGGACACGTCGCGGCCGCTATTCAACTCGTCATTCATCGTCACCAGCACGCCCTTGCCGCGCGCATCCTTGCTCGCCGCGGCACTGACCGCGTTGTAGAGGTTGAGCATGCCATCAGCCGACATGGCGGTACCCGGACGCATCGAGCCGACGACAACGATGGGCTTGTCGCTGCGCACCACGAGGTTCAGGAAGTAGGCGGTTTCTTCCAGGGTATCGGTGCCATGAGTGACGACGATGCCGTCGACATCGCCTTGCTTGGCCAGCGCGGCGACGCGCTTGCCGAGCGTCACCAGATGTTCGTTGGTGAAGCTTTCGGAGGCGATCTGGAAGACCTGTTCGCCACGCACCTGGGCGACCTTGGACAGTTCCGGCACACCGGCGATCAGCTTGTCGACCGGCACTTTCGCGGCCTGGTAGGTCGCGCTGTTGGTGGCCTCGGCGCCGGCACCGGCAATGGTGCCGCCGGTGGCGAGGATGACGACGTTCGGCTTGTCGGCAAATGCCGGGAAAGCGGCCAGGAAACCGGCGGCGATCAGGGTGAAGCGGGCGATATAGCGATTGAGCATGAATGTTCTCCGGGGAAGAATCCTTCTTCGCGCAACTCGGGATCCGGCATACCGAAACCAACGGAATGCCAGTCCCGGGGCTCTTCCGCATCCTTTTGGAGATGCGGGGAGACTAGCGCTGCTTTTTATTCGAAAGCCTTGTCGTTCGGAGCCTTGTACAGGGCCTTCATTTCATCCGACAGCGGCATGTTGAGGTTCAGGCCCTTGGGCGGGATCGGCGCCATGAACCACTTGGCGTAGATCTTTTCGGCATCGCCGGAGGTCATGGCCTTGGTCAGCGCGGCATCGACCAGCTTCTTGAAGCCCGGATCGTCCTTGCGCAGCATGCAGCCATAGGCTTCCTTCGATTGAGCGGTACCGGTCACGGTCCAGTCGGCCGGCTTCTTGGCCTTGGCCATTTCGCCGTAGAGCAGCGCGTCATCCATCATGAAAGCGACGGCGCGGCCGGTTTCGAGCGTCAGGAAAGATTCGCCGTGATCCTTGGCGGAGATGATGTTCATCTTCATCTGCTTGTCTTCGTTCATCTTGCGGATCAGGCGCTCGGAGGTCGTACCGGCGGTGGTGACGACATTCTTGCCGGCGAGATCCGGGAAGTCGGCAATACCGGAATTGGCCTTGACCATGATCTTGGTACCGATGACGAAGATGGTGGTCGAGAAGCCGACCTGCTTCTGGCGCTCAAGATTGTTGGTCGTGGAGCCGCACTCGATGTCGACCGTGCCGTTCTGAATCAGGGTAATGCGGTTGGCCGAGGTGACCGGCATCAGCTTGGTATCGAGCTTGGCCAGCTTGAGTTCGCTCTTCACGGCATCGACGACCTTGAGCATCAGCTCCTGCGAATAACCGATAACCTGCTGCTTGTCGTCATAGTAGGAGAAGGGAATCGACGATTCGCGGTGCCCCAGGGTAATTGCCCCGGCATCCTTGATTTTCTTCAGTGTCGGCGATTCCTGGGCGTGTACCGGCGCGACGGCGGTGGCACTCAGGGCGGTAGCGAGGGCTGCTGCGAGGGCAAGGCGTTTCATGTCATCTCCTGTCGAGGGTAAGAAGCCGGCACTCGGCTTCGGTGATGACTGTTACGCAGCACTCGTGCCAGGAAAAACACCTCGGCACGGAAAGCGAAGCAGCTTGATTCGCAAGGACTTTATCGAGACAAAGCGGAGCTGGCAGACGGATTCCCGATGAGCCACCCGTGGCGACCATCGGTTTTCCGACACTTCCGACAGAGAGACGAACGACTAGGTTGCCAGAATGTGCGCTGCGGTTCGCACGGCGATGCCCAGGCAGCCGCCCAGGGCCGCCGGTTTCCAGACAGCCGCGACGCGCCGCCCGGCCGAAATCAGGACGGCCACCCCGGGGAGGTCGAAAGGCGAGATGAAGAAACCGGCGCTAGCATTGAGCAGTTCGACGCTGATCTGCCCGGCCCGCCGCATCTCGTCGACGACGCCCATCATGGCCGTTCCCCCCGCCAGGTACTTGGTTAGCGCCGGCAGAATCAGGACCGGATCGATCGCAAGCAGGGCCAGCAAGGGCGTCAGCCACTGCGTGATCAGGTCGATCGCACCGAAACGCTTGAGCGCCATGACCACGACCAGCGACAGGACGAGCATGGGGATGGCGCCGACCGCGATCTTGAAGGCCTCGGCACCGGCCCGGTTGATCACGTCGAGAACGCCCTTGGCGCTCTCGGCAACGGGATGCTGCAAGGTTTCATCGAGTTTCGCCTCGGCATCCGACAGCCCGCGACCAAAGAGATGGTAGGTTGCCGCCGCTGCCAGCAGGCCGCCGAGCAACGAGAACAGCATGGTCGTGGTGAAATCCAGTCCCATGGTCAGCATCGGGAAGGTGGCATTGGCCTGCGCCATGGCGAAGACCATGGCGAGCGTCGCCGCCAGGTGACGATCGGAAGCGCCGCGCTGCTCCATCATGGTCAGCGTCGCCATCGGTGCGGCGAAACTGACGAAATTGATCTGCAAGGCAGCGAACACGCCCAGCCCGGTCAGCCCGAAAGGCTTGAGCAGCGGCGCCAGACGGGCGACCAGCCAGTCGAGCGCGCCGCGCGCCTCGAGCAGACGCATCAGGGCAAGCATGACGACCATCACCGGCAACAGGACGAACAAGGCCAGTTCGATGGCCGAGCGTCCGGACTTGAGAATGATGTCGATCAGGATTTCCATGGTGCGCTCGCAGCTTGGGCTCTGGTGGCAAGGCTCGCAGTCTGCCAATGCCAGCCCCGGGCGGTCAATCATGGTCTTCCCGGGGAGGCGGTGCGATCACCATCTCCCCTCTCCTGGGCTTATCATGTGCGGCTTCATCGTCCTGTACCCTTTTTGGAGAACCCGCATGAAGCTTCGCCTGCCGAGCGCCCTGCTGCTATCGTTGTTTTCGCTGACCGCCTTCGCCCAGGTCAAGATCGGCGTCGTCTATTCGGCAACCGGCCCGACGGCCGTCGTCGGGATTCCCCAGAAAAACACCGTGGCCTTGCTGCCGAAGAAGATCGGCAACCTGAGCGTCGAATACTTTCATTACGACGACGCCTCGGATGCGACGCAAACGGTACAACTGGTCAAGAAGCTGATCACCGAGCAGAACATCGACGCTCTCATCGGCCCGACCGGCTCGCCAAGCGCCATGGGCATTCTGCCCTTCATGGCCGAATCGGGCGTGCCCATGCTCGCCCCGGTCGGCACGCCGGCCGTCGTGCTGCCGATGGACGACAAGAAGCGCTGGGCCTACAAGACGACGCAGAACGACAGCCTGATCGCCGACGCCCTGATCGCCAACATGAAGAAGGCCGGCGTCAAGACGCTCGGTTTCATCGGCTACAACGACCCCTATGGTGAATCCTGGTTCAAGGAAATCGCCGCCCAAAGCACCAAGGCCGGTATCCAGCTGGTCGCCACCGAGCGCTACCTGCGCACCGACAACTCCGTCACCGGCCAGACGCTCAAGCTGATCGCCGCCAAGCCGGATGCCATTCTCGTCGCCGGCACCGGCGGCCCCGCCGTCCTGCCGCACGCGACCCTGGTCGACCAGGGCTACAAGGGCCGCATCTACCAGACCCATGGTGCCGCGACACCCGACTTCATCCGCCTCGGCGGCAAGAAGGTGGAGGGCGCCCTGATGGCGGCCGGCGCGATGATCGTGCTCGACGAAATCCCGAATGCCAATCCATCGAAGAAGGTTGCCCAGGACTACATCGCCGCCTACGAGAAGCTCTACGGCAACAAGCCGGCGACCTTCGGCGCCAATGTCTTCGACGCCGGCCTGCTGCTGCAGAAGGCGATTCCCGAGGCAGCGAAGAAAGGCAAGCCGGGCACGCCGGAATTCCGCAGCGGCCTGCGCGATGCGCTGGAACAGGTCAAGGAGCTGGTCGGCACGCAGGGCGTCTATACGATGACGCCGGAAGACCATTCCGGTTTCGACCAGCGCGGCCGGGTCATGATGCAGCTCAAGGACGGTGCCTGGAAGCTGGTAAGCGAATAAACCCCGGCAAGAGCCTGCACAAAAAAATCGCCCGGAGCCGGGCGATTTTCATTTGGTGGACCAGGGCCTCAATCGACCCGCGTATCCAGCCCCTGTTCAGCCAGTTCGGCGGCGCGCAGCACGGCGCGGGCCTTGTTCTGGGTTTCGGTCCATTCCGAGGCGGGGTCGGAGTCGGCGACGATGCCGGCGCCGGCCTGGACGTGCAGCCGCTTGTCCTTGACGACGGCGGTACGGATGGCGATGGCGAGATCCATGTCGCCATTGAAACCGAGGTAACCGACCGAGCCGGCATAGATGCCGCGTTTGACCGGTTCGAGTTCGTCGATGATTTCCATGGCCCGCACCTTCGGCGCACCGGAGACGGTACCGGCCGGGAAGGTGGCACGCAGCACGTCGAGGGCGTCGAGCCCAGGCTGCAGCCGGCCTTCGACGTTGGAGACGATGTGCATGACGTGCGAATAACGCTCGACGATCATGTTCTCGGTGAGCTTGACGGTACCGACCTTGGCGACGCGACCGCAGTCGTTGCGTCCGAGGTCGAGCAACTGGGTGTGCTCGGCCCTTTCCTTCTCGTCGGCCAGCAACTCAGTCGCGAGCGCCGCATCCTCTTCCGGCGAGGCGCCGCGCTTGCGGGTGCCGGCAATCGGCCGCACCGTGACGCGATCGCCTTCGAGGCGAACCAGAATCTCCGGCGAGGCGCCGACAACGTGGAAATCCTCGAAGTCGAAATAGAACATGTAGGGTGATGGATTCAGGCTGCGCAGGGTGCGGTAGAGCGCCAGCGGGCTGGCCTGGAAAGGCTTGGTCATGCGCTGCGAGAGCACGACCTGCATGATGTCGCCCTCGGTAATGTATTCCTTGGCCTTGAGCACGGCCTTCTTGAAGGCGGCCTCGCCGAAGATCGAAACGGCCGGCTCGGAATGCACCGGCTGTTCGGCGGGAATGCTCACCGGGGTACGCAGCTTGGCGAGCAGTTCCTTGAGGCGGCTGCGCGCCTTCTGGTAGGCGCCAGGGAAGCCGGGTTCGGCGTAGACGACGAGGGTCAGCTTGCCGGAAAGATTGTCGACCACGGCAATTTCTTCCGAGAGCAGCAGGCCGATGTCCGGCGTACCGATCTCGTCGGGCTTGTTCGTCCGGGTCAGGCGGGTTTCGACATAACGCACGGTGTCGTAGCCGAAACAGCCGACCAGGCCGCCGCAGAAGCGCGGCAGGCCGGACTGCGGTGCGGCGCGGAAACGCTGCATGAACTTGCCGATGAATTCGAGCGGGTTGCTGTCGTCCTCGCGCTCGGCAATGCGGTTGCCGGTCAGCACCAGCACCTGGTGACCATGGACGACGATGCGCGTCGGCGCGGCCAGGCCGATGATCGAATAGCGCCCAAATCGCTCGCCGCCTTGCACCGACTCAAGGAGATAGGTGTAAGGACCGTTGGCCAGCTTGAGGTAGATCGACAGTGGCGTGTCGAGATCGGCAAACGTTTCCAGCGTAACGGGAATACGGTTGTAGCCTTGCGCGGCGAGCGCGTTGAATTCGATTTCAGTCATGGGAAGCCTCGAAAATGACAGGGAGTTGCGTACGACGGTGCGCCCGGCGGGCGCCAAACGGGCAGGAGATTACGGACGCCAGAGGCGCCAGCCGTGCCAGTCTTTCCAGGTACGCGATGCAGTCATTTGGTCAGGAGGTCTTGAAGGTGAGTGCGTGCTCGTAGGCGGCAAGCAGGTCCGATACTAGCGCATCGCAATCCGCACTGTCCACCGGCTGCCCCTCGTTGTAGCCGTAGGGCACGCAGAAGGCCGCCGAGCCGGCGGCGCGGGCGGCAAGGATGTCGTTTATCGAGTCGCCAACGTGCAAATTGCGCTCGGGCGTCACGCCCAGCCAGTGGCAGGCATGGCGGATCGGCTCCGGGTGCGGCTTCTTGAACTCGGTGGTATCGCCGGAGACGACGACATCGAAGAAATCGGCGATGCCCATGCGCTCGATCAGCATCTCGGTGAAAAGCGCCGGCTTGTTGGTGACGATCCCCATCTTGATTCCGCCGGAACGCCAGGCATCGAGCCCCTCCAGCACACCCGGATAGATGGTCGTGTATTTCCCGTTGACCGCCGTGTAGTGCCGCTTGAAGGCATCGATCGCCAGTTCCAGTCGCTCGGCCGAGGGCGCCGTCTCGCGGGTCAGGCAACGCTCGACGAGCACCGCCATGCCCTTGCCGACGAAGCTGTGCACCTCGGCCTGGCTGCGCGGCGGCTCGCCGATTTCCTCAAGCATTAGGCGGCAGGCCTCGGCGAGGTCGGCAATCGTGTCGAGCAGGGTGCCGTCGAGGTCGAAGGTGACGGATTGGAAATGCATGGTCACACCTTGGCCAGTTCGGCGCGCAGCGCGCCGATGATCGAGTCGTAGCGGTTCGGGTCGCTGTCCTTGCCGGCACCATAAACGGCCGAACCGGCGACGAAGGCATCGACGCCGGCGCGGGCGATCTCGGCGATGTTGCCGACATTGACGCCGCCGTCGATTTCGAGGCGGATGTGGCGGCCGGTGGCCTGTTCGTAGGCATCGAGTTTGGCCCGGGCTTGCTTGGCCTTGGCCAGCGTGCCGGGAATGAACTTCTGGCCACCGAAACCGGGGTTGACGCTCATCAGCAGCACGACGTCGAGCTTGTCCATGACGTAGTCCATGTGGTCGAGCGGCGTTGCCGGGTTGAAGACCAGGCCGGCCTGGCAGCCGGCATCGCGGATCAGCGACAGGCTGCGGTCAATGTGCTCGGAGGCTTCGGGATGGAAGGTGATGATGTTGGCGCCGGCCTTGGCGAAGTCGGGAATGATGCGGTCGACCGGCTTGACCATGAGGTGCACGTCGATCGGCGCCGTCGTGCAGGGTCGGATCGCTTCGCAGACGAGCGGGCCGATGGTCAGATTGGGAACATAATGGTTGTCCATCACGTCGAAGTGGATCCAGTCG
>JAEUOD010000051.1 GCA_016791065.1 Dechloromonas sp.
TTCCTGCACCAGCAATGGTCAGAACGGTACCGATTGGCAGGGATTGGGTCGGGACAATTTTCAGCGAATAGAAATCAAAAAAATCGCCCTGATAGGGCGTGCCGATGGCAATGGATTTTGCTGTATCTATGACGCTGCCACCGCCGATGGCCAGAATGAAGCTGATGTTGTGTTGTCGGCAGAGGGTTATACCTTGGTAAACTTGTTCGGCAACAGGGTTGGGGCGAACGCCTCCCAAGCACAAATAGGGGATGTTTCGTTCATCGAGGGCTGCTATCGCATGGTCAAGGGCGCCAGTTTCCTTGGCGGAGTGCTTGCCATGAACGATCAATACCTTGCTTTGGTCGGGGATCATTTCCTCCAGTGCCATTTGAGTGCTGCTGTGACCAAAGTAAATCGGGGTTGGGTTCCGAAAAATGCCATCAATCATTGGGAAGCTCCGAA
Organism: Dechloromonas sp.; assembly: GCA_016791065.1. Lineage (GTDB taxonomy): Bacteria > Pseudomonadota > Gammaproteobacteria > Burkholderiales > Rhodocyclaceae > Azonexus. The sequence goes on from JAEUOD010000051.1 coordinate 445, forward strand.
GGGCACAGTTGTACAAGTTGAATTTTGTGACGCATTTGTAAAACGTCGATGTCTAGGCGGTGGAGGGCTTGGTGCTGGCATGCGTGGCAATGTTCTGCACTAAGCCGCAGGTCCTGCAAGTCGCCGTAAGCGATTGACAGGTAACCCGGATGAAGTCTGGGTTGGATGTATAGGTGGCAGATGCCCACCGAGGTATCCGGGTAGATTACTGGAAAGATACGCTGGCAAAGACAGGGCAGGTTACGGTCTTTTTCCGCCACGGCCAGGGCGTCTTCCAGAGACCAGGCAAGCTCCTGGGCCTGGGGGGCAGCCAGGTTATCGCTGCGGCAAAGATCCAGAGTGGTGTCGTAGGGGTCTATGTAGCCGACAGCTTCAATCCACCGGATGCCGTGCTTGTCACATAACTTCTTCGTTGCCCTCGCGACGGCGTCGTTATCCCGGTACCTGGGGAAACGAAAGCGGATTTCAGTCCGGCAGGCTTTTTGCCTCCGGTGGTCGGCAACAATTTCCAGGTTGGCGACAAACACTTCCCATTCTGCCCCTTCTGGTCTATTGATCTCGTGAGGAGGAGTGATTACCAACTGGGTTGGTTCCGCCTGCAATACCCGCCGGATCGCAGTTTGTTCATCCATTAGATGGGTGGTGACGGTGCAGGGAACCACTGGGAGCGTCATCGCGATGATATGTGGTAAATCGCGATGCGCCAGAGGATCACCCCAGCCGCTGAGCTCGATATGAAACAGATCGGGAATGTCGGATTTCAGTTTGTATAGCACGGCAAGATAGGTCGAGGCTGGCATGGTTACGGAATCGTTTCCGTTACCAGCCGATACCTGGATGACGGCTTCCGGGCGCGACAACTTGAGGTGTGATGTGAAATCAGCGCCAAGCTCTAGACCAACGGCAGATAGGCGAAGCAGGGCGTTCCTGTTGTGCATTCCCAATGCGACAAGGATGAAAGCTTGCCGCTGGCTGGCCAATTCAATTGCTTCGATCGGGTCGAGAACCTTGTTGCCGTCTATGGTCTGGCCGATCAGGCGATGGTTAGAGTCGGCGAAACAGGTAGCGTGTCGATGTTCCGCGAAGGCGGACAGTTGGCGCATCAGGCAACGACCCAGCATCCCCGCACCCCAAACAACCAGCCTCCGTTCGCCGATGGTCCGCATGAACTCCATTGCCGGCATGCCGGATTGCCTGGATAACGGGATAAAACCGGGGGAATGGCTGAACTGTGTGGATGAGGTGATCACTTACTGGCCCGCGCAGACTGGATATAAGGGCGATAGATTTCATGCGCCCGGATCAGATCATGAGGACAACAGCCATGCCACTGCCACTGCCCGTTCTTGGGGGGGCTGCAACTACCGGCCTCCAAGTGCGGCACCGGTGCAGTGCGTAAGGTACACAGGTAGAGCAGTGAAATGAAATGCCCGCGCACATCGCGGTGCGGCGCCATGATTTCGTGCATGGCCAGCGGCTGGGGCGAAAAATCTACCGAGCAGCCGAGTTCCTCCTCGGCCACCTTGGCGATGCGCGTGGCGATGTTTTCCTTGAAGCGGATGATGCCGCCGGGGATGTGCCAGCCCGGCCCGTAGAACTCGTCGGCGCGCCAGGTCAGCAGCGTGCGCCCGGCGTCGTCGCGCACCAGCAGATCGACGTTGATCATCGGGGTCAACTGGCTGACCAGGCGAAAAACCGGTGTCGGGAGGCCCTGGCGCTGATCCCCGGTGAGATTGAGCAACTGCGCGGCGAGCTGCTCGGCCTGTGCCGTACTCATGCGTTTTCCAGTCCGTCGGCGCGCAGGATGGCGACCGGGATGGTGAGATGGTGGTGCTCGCGAATCAGTTTGGCTACCTCGTCGGAATAGCCGGCGGCCATGACGATGATCGCTTGCACGGGGTCGTCCTTGAGGCGCTGGGGCGGAACGATGGGAATGTGCGTGGCCGGGGTAAATTTGCCTTGCTTGAAAGTCGCCGAGTCGACCACATAGCGGATGTCGGTGCCCATTCCGGCGAGCGCCAGCGCGGCCAGCGCTTGGTGGCCGGCGCCCCAGACCGCGACGCTGCGCAGCGGAAAACGGTCGACGAAGGCGCGGATGGTTTGGCCGATTTTCTCCTGCTGGATCGTGAGGGGCGACAGATTGGTTGGTTGGCGCTTGCGCACGACGGCGGACAGGATGTAGTCGTGCCAGGCGCTCGTGGCTTCCAGCACCTCGAAGCCGGCACGCTGCAGGGCGAAGGTGAAGGTCTCGCGGGTGAAGTAGCTGAGGTGGTCGCTGATGAATTCGGAGTACAGACCTTCTTTCAGGATCATGTCGAAATTCGGCACCTCAACCAGACCGATGCCGCCCGGCAGCAGGTTGTGGCGCATGGCGCGTAGCGTGTCGACCGGTTTCGGCCAGTGCTCCATGAAATTGAGGCTCATGAAACCGGCGAACGGCGCCCCCGGCAAGCGCTGGTTCGGCCGGCCGAGAAAGCCGCGCACGACATCCAGCCCCTGGCGGCGGCAGTGGCTGACGGCGCGCTGGGCGTATTCTAGGCCGGTCGCCTGCACGCCGGCGGCCGCGAGCAGGCTCAGGTATTCGCCTTTGCCGCAGCCGATTTCGAGAATGCGCTGGCCGCCTAGCTGGTAACGGTCGACCCACTCGGCGAGCTGTTTTTCACGGAAGACGCGCATTTCCGGCGAGAAGGCCGCTGCGCGGATCACCTCGCGGTAATAGGGGACCGGCGGGCAGGTCAGCTGGATCAGCCCGCATTCGTCGCATTCGAAGAGATCGAGATCGCTGCCGTGATCATTCGCCAGACCCGCGGCATCGGGGAAGTTCTGCGCCGCGCCCGGCATGTTGCGATAGGCGAGGACCGGCGGCGCGCCCAGCGGCGCGCTGCAGACGCGGCAACGCACGCCTGCCATCAACCGGCGGCGCCCGAACGGGCCGCGCGCGACTGCGGCAGCAGGGAAACGATCATCTGTGCTTCGAGCTCGGCGAGCGGCAGCAGCGGGCTCATGTCTTCCAGCGGCATCGACAGCATCGAGCCGTCCGGCTGTGGCAGCGCGGCGCACTTGGGGGCAAGCGTTTCGTTCGGCGTCAGCTGGACGTCCACGATCATCGCCTGCGGCTGGCCGGCTACCTCATTGAGTACCGGGGCCAGATCGGCGGCGTCGGTGATGCGTCGGAATAGCAGGTCATAGGTGGCGGCGACCTGTTCTAGGTCAGGCAGCAACAGGCCAGCCTCCGGGCCGGTGCCGACGTGGCGGCCGGCAAAGTAGTTGCGCTGGGTGTTGCGGATGGAGGCGTAGCCGCCGTTGTTCATTACGATCAGGCAGATCGGCAGGTTCTGAGCACGCAGGGTGGCCAGTTCCTGTAAGTTGAGTTGCAGGCTGCCGTCACTTTCAATGGCGACCATCGGTTTTTTTCCATTGGCGAAGCAGGCGCCGATGGCGGCGGGCAGGCCGTAGCCCATCGAGCCGAGGCCGGAGGTCAGGAATACGCGTTGGCCGGGTTTGTTGCGGAAGACCGTGTAGAACACTTCGATAGCCAGCCCGGAGCTGCCGGTCGCGATCAGCATCTCGGGCGGGAGCGCTGCGGACAGTGCCGAGACGAAATGGTAGTGGTTGATGGGGCCGCTGTCCGGGAATGGATGGCCGTCATTGACCGGGTAACGTGCCTTCCAGTCGCCAATGCGCGCCAGCCAGGCATCGCGTTCGGGCATCGGTGGTGCGGGTGCCTTGTCCAGTGCGGAGAGGAAGTCGGCGGCGTCGGCGGTGATGCCGAGGGCAATGTCCATGTCGAGTTTGTCGATCTCGTGGCGGTCGACGTCAATGACAACCTTTTGTGCGGCGCGTGCGAAGCCGCGTGGGTTGTAGGCGGTGATGATGTTGTCCAGACGGCAGCCGATGGAAATCAGCAGGTCGCAATTCTGCACGGCGAAATTGCCCGGGCGCAGCGCGACGACGCCGGGGCGACCGGCGCACAGTGGGTGGTCAGCCGGGATGATATCGAGGGCGTTCCAGGTGGTCGCTACTGGTATCTGTAGTCGCTCGGCGGTGGCAAGCAGGGATCGGGCGGCACCGGCCAGGCGGACGCCGTGGCCGGCCAGGATCAGCGGGCGTTCGGCAGTGGCGAGCAGGGCCAGTACGTCTGCGGAGGCCATTGCCTGATCGGTGCTGGCCGGCGCATTTGGCGCTGTGAATTTTGGCAGTTTTTCCGGGTCGACCGCAGCAGCCTGTACATCGAGCGGTACGTCGAGCCAGACCGGGCCTGCGCGACCGTTATGCATTTCGTAAAGCGCGCGCTCCAAGTGGTATCGAATCTGTTGCGGGTCGTCGATGGTTACTGCGTATTTTGTGATGTGGCGCACCATTGGCACGATGTCGACTTCCTGCACCCCGCTTTGGCGTAGCGGGCGCCCGGCGAGCAGATCCGGGCGTTTTACTTGCCCTGAGATGACCAGTAGTGGAATCGATTCGATCCAGGCGCCTGCCACCGGGGTGATCACGTTAGTGGCACCAGGACCGGTGGTGACCATGCACACGCCGAAAGTCTCGCGGATGCGACCATGCGCTTCGGCTGCAATGCCACAGGCTTGCTCGTGGTGACAGGGCACCGGGTTGAGGCGCTTTTCGCAGACCAGGGCATCGTTAAGGAACATGGCGCCGCCACCGGGCAGCAGAAAGACTTCGGTGGCGCCGGCATCGGCCAGGCCTTGCATCAGATAATCGGCTGCGCGCATCGTTTACAACCAGTGGGTGAGCAAGGTCTTGCGCCGAGTATTGGCGGTGATGGTGGTGTCGGTGTAGTACGAATCGTCCTTGTAGTGAGTCGAAGAAATTTCCTCGAAAACGACGCCGTCGCTAGTGTGGAATTTGTGCCGGATGCCTCGCTGTACCGTGATTACATCGCCGCGCTCAGCTTCGATGGCTTTGTCATCAAGCCAGATGGTCATTTTGCCGTGCAGGATGACAAAGGTTTCTTCCTTCTGCTGGTGGTATTGTTCGGGGTGCGTCTGGCCGGGCAGCATGGCAATGAGTTTTTTGCAGTATTCACGATTGACGACCGTCATCATGATCAGGCCATACTCGGCGAAGCGCTCCATGCCGTAGTGGTGGGAGATTTCGAGATCCGCTTTGCCGGGAACGACCACATTCCCGTCTTTCAGCAATTGGCGGACAGCGCATACTGCCGCTTGCACCCAGTCGCGCTCATTGCTGATCTCTACTTCGCCAGCAAGTAGCGGTGCGCCGGCCTTGAGTGCCTGGCGGGCAACGAAGCGGTTGTATTTTGACCATTGGTTGGCGCTGACCTGTCCGGGCACTGGCGGGAAGGCGAAGCAAACTGCATCGTCAGCAAGCGTTTCTCCTGCTGCCACATTTCGGGTCATGAAAACGGCGCGGCGCAAGCTTTCCAGACTGTCGCTTTCGCTCTTTGACGCGGGCGGCCAGAATTCGCTGCCGCACATGCTTTGGGCCAGCTCAGCGGCGCCCAGCCAGGCACGAACCTGCTGAGGGTTGGCCGAGTAGGCATTGAGCGCAATCTTGTCAGTAGGCAGGCCGACATGTTTCTCGAATACCGTGGCGCCCTTGGCCAGTGCCAGCATCACCGGTTCGGTGCGTTCTGGTGCTTCGTGCGTCGAGAAACCGATTCGGACGCCGGGGTAGCGGCGTAGCAAGGCATCAATGCGAGCGATGTGCAGGTTGGCGTCAGGCGTCGGGTATTCGGCGACGCAGTGCATCAGGGTCAATGCCTTGTTGCGATGCAGGAAGAAGCTGGTGACGTTGTCTACTTCGTCGGGCGTTGCACCGGCTGTAGAGGCAACGATGGGCTTGTTGCTTTGGGCAATGCGTTCGAGCAGGGGCCAGTCGGTCAGCGAGCAACTGGCGATCTTGATGATCTCGATGCCTTGGGCTTCGATCAGGTCGACTGATTTTTCGTCAAACGGGGTGCACAAGGTCTTGAAGCCGCATTCGCGCATGGCGTCAATGAGTGTCTGGAATTGGGCGTGCGACAGCCGGGTTTCCTCGAACCGCTTGACGTACTTTATGTCGTCGCGGCCTTTGAAGCTTGAATGAATGAAGGTATCGAGGTCGCGGTACTGTAGCTTGAAGGCGAAGTCGAAGTCGAACCCTTCGCAGGCTTCACGGATGGCGCGAATGATGGCGACCCCATGAGCGGTGTCGCCCATGTGATTGTTGGCCATTTCGAATATGAAGAGAGGCTTGCTCATAGTCCGGATCTCAGAAACTCGGATTGCAGAAAGTGGCCAGACGTTCGGCCACATGGTCTAGTTCGTTGTCGCCCAAGCCGGGCCAGATGCCGAGCCAGAACGTGTTGTTCATGATCCGGTCGGCGTTGCCCAGCGTTCCGGCGATGCGGTAGTTTCGGCCAGTCATGTAGGGTTGGCGGGTCAGGTTGCCGGCGAACAGCAGTCGGGTGCCGATTTTATGCTGGTCTAGGTAACGGAGCAGTGCGACGCGGTCGAACGGAGCGTCGTCGCGCAATGTGATGGGGAAGCCAAACCACGAAGGGTCGCTGCTGGCTGTGGCTTCGGGGAGGATGAGAAAATCCTGCAAGTTTGCGAGTCGACCGTGAAGTTCGGCAAAGTTGCGCTTGCGGGCGGCGATGAAATCATCGATGCGGTCGAGTTGCGCTAGCCCGACGGCTGCCTGCATGTCGGTGATTTTCAGGTTGTAGCCGAGGTGCGAGTAGATGTACTTGTGGTCGTAACCGGTGGGCAGGTCGCCGAGTTGCCAGTCGAAGCGTTTGCCACATGTGTTATCGCAACCGGGGGCGCACCAACAGTCGCGGCCCCAGTCGCGGAAGGATTCGACAATGCGTTTGAGCTGCGGGTCGTTTGTGAAGACGGCGCCGCCTTCGCCCATTGTGATGTGGTGGGCGGGGTAGAAGGAGAGGGTGCCCAGATGGCCGAAGGTGCCGACTTTTTTGTCTTGGTAGGTGGAGCCGAGTGCGTCGCAGCAGTCTTCGATCAGCCACAGGTCATGACGGTCGGCGATGGCGCGGATTTCCTGGACGGCAAAGGGGTTGCCCAGGGTGTGGGCGATCATGATGGCGCGGGTTTTTGTCGAGATGGCGGTTTCGATGGCTTCAGGCAGGGGGTTGTAGGTGGGTATGTGTGAATCGACAAAGACCGGCACCAGGTTGTTTTGCAATATGGGGTTGACCGTGGTTGGGAAGCCGGCTGCGGCGGTGATGACTTCATCGCCGGGTTTTAGCGCGCGCTCGCCAAGCATGGGTGAGGTGAGCGCGCTGAGAGCCAGCAGGTTGGCACTGGAGCCGGAGTTGCAGGTGAGTACGTGGGCTATACCCAGGTAGCTGGCGAGCTTCTTTTCGAATGCGTCGTTGAAGCGTCCGGTCGTTAGCCAGGCATCGAGCGAGGCATCGACAAGATTGACGAGTTCTTCAGGGCCAAGCACTTTGCCGGAGGGCGGTACGGGTGTTTTTCCCGCTACGAAGGGGGCGGGAGCCAGTTTTTTTGCGGCATAGGCGCGTACTTGCGCGAGCAGCGCGGCGCGTTCAGTGTCCATGTTGGGCATCTGCGGTGAATTGTTCGATTTGTTGAAGGGTGAAGGTGCGCATGTCTGCTGCGGTCAACCAGGTTTTATGCCATGAAATGGTGGCGGAAAGCGCGGTCGCGAGCGTCCAGTGCGGTTGCCAGCCCAGATGTTGTCTTGCGCGCGAAGAGTCGAGTAGGAGCGTGCCAGCTTCGTGCGGAAAGTCGCAGTTTTCCGCTTGCCACCGGGCGTCGTTTCCCCAGAGCGCAGCCAGACGGTTGGCTATGTCTCCGGCAGTCCGGCTGTCCGATTCGCCGGGACCAAAGTTCCAGGCGCCTGCCAGGGTTGGGGTGACGGCAATGCGTTCGGCGAGAATGAGGTAGCCTGCCAGGGGTTCGAGTACATGCTGCCAGGGACGAACCGCGTTGGGGCGACGAAGTTGTGCTGGCTGACTGGCAGAGAATGCTGCCAGCAGGTCGGGAATCAGCCGGCTGGCGGACCAGTCGCCGCCGCCGAAGACGTTGCCGGCGCGTGCGCTGGCAGCGGCAATGCCGGCTTCGGCGAGGAACGAGTCGCGATAGGCTGCGGTGACCAGTTCGGCACAGGCCTTGCTGCTACTGTAGGGGTCATGGCCGCCAAGTGGCTCGTTCTCACGGTAGGGCCAGGGCCATTCTTTGTTGTCGTAGCATTTGTCGCTGGTGACGACGACGACTGCTTTTACGTTTGGCGCATTCCGAACGGCTTCC
>JAEUOD010000145.1 GCA_016791065.1 Dechloromonas sp.
CGACTGGATCCACTTCGACGTGATGGACAACCATTATGTTCCCAATCTGACCATCGGCCCGCTCGTCTGCGAAGCGATCCGACCCTGCACGACGGCGCCGATCGACGTGCACCTCATGGTCAAGCCGGTCGACCGCATCATCCCCGACTTCGCCAAGGCGGGCGCCAACATCATCACTTTTCATCCGGAAGGTTCCGAACACATCGACCGCAGCCTCTCCCTGATCCGCGACGCCGGCTGCCAGGCCGGCCTGGTCTTCAACCCGGCAACGCCGCTCGACCACATGGACTATGTCATGGACAAGCTCGACGTCGTGCTGCTGATGAGCGTGAACCCCGGCTTCGGCGGTCAGAAATTCATCCCCGGCACGCTGGCCAAGGCCAAGCAGGCCCGGGCCAAACTCGATGCCTACGAACAGGCCACCGGCCGCCACATCCGCCTCGAAATCGATGGCGGCGTCAATGTCGGCAACATCGCCGAGATCGCTCGGGCGGGCGTTGACGCCTTCGTCGCCGGTTCGGCCGTCTATGGTGCCGGCAAGGACAGCGACCCGAACCGCTACGACTCGATCATCGGCGCGCTGCGCGCCGAACTGGCGAAGGTGTGAGCATGCATTTCCAATCCGTGACTTTTGATCTTGACGGTACGCTGCTCGATACCGTCGCCGACCTCGCCGAAGCCAGCAACCGCATGCTGCGCGAACTCGATCTGCCGACCTATCCCGAAGACGACATCCGCCGCTTCATCGGACGCGGCATCAACGTCCTCGTCGAACGCTGCCTGACCCGCCCCGAGCCGCCATCCCCGGAGCAGCTCGACCATGCCATCGTCGCCTTCAAACGCCACTACGCCGAGGTCAATGGCCAGTTCGCCACGATCTACCCCGGCGTGCTCGAAGGCTTGCAAGCCTGGAAAGCCACCGGCCTGCCCATGGCCGTCATCACCAACAAGGCTGCAGTTTTCACCGAACCGCTGCTCGAGCGCATGGGGATTCGCGGCTATTTCGATGTGGTCGTCTCCGGCGACACTACGCCGCACAAGAAGCCGCACCCCGAACCGGTTCTCTACGCCTGCCGCGTTATGGGACGACCGCCGGAGCGCAACCTGCACATCGGCGATTCGATCCACGACATCCATGCCGCGAAGGCGGCGGGGAGTACGGCTTACTGTGTGCCCTATGGGTACAACGAAGGGCAGGCGGTTCGGGCAGAGGATTGCGATGCGCTGGTGGCTGATCTGACCGGGGCGCTAAGCTTGATCGAGAAACTAAATCTGGTTTGTTGAGGCGAAATTGGCTTACTGTGCTTTAGGTAACATGGTCACGAGTTTTTGATATGTCCCGTCTGCCGAGAAAGTTGCTTGGGAAATGCCCGGTTCATCGGTTAGCCGACGTAGTCGCGCGATGATCTGATCGAACTGCGTAGCACTGAACAGGGCAGGGCCTTTGCCCAGCTTGATTGCCTTTGCGTTTTCCTCGAACAAAAACAAGCTGTCCCGGAATTCGCCCAGCAAATTGGCTGATGGCTTTTTCCCACTGTCGAGACTCGCCTGCATTTCGTCCAGCAAATTGATTGCGTTACGGTATTCCCGGGCCGCCTGAATTTCACCGACGAAAGCTTTTAGAACATTTTCGAGCGCTTGCTGACTGGCTTGGTTGTCCTTGCGGATTTCGGAGAGCATGTTTCCTAGGAGTGCTGGCTTGTAGAAAGCAGCTGAATGCGCCCGGTTTATTTGTATTACTGCATAGGCACCGTCGTAGGGCTTGCTGCATCCCTCGCCAGCGTAGACCCTGCCCGTTGCAGGGTCATAGCTGTATTGCTCCCACTCGATTGGGGCCTCGCGGTTTTCGTTGCGAATCAATACGTACTCGCCATAACGGAAAAGGGAGGTCTTGATATCAGGGTGGGCACCTTTGTCACTGCGAAAGGTGGTGTCATAGCGCAAGAGCAAGTCATCTTTATTGGCATTGATCAGTGAGGTGCCGAGACTTTCCAGCATGTTGAACAGCGGTGTTCCGGGAACTGAGGCTAGACGTCCAGCGCTGGCAATGGTCGATAACAAGGCACTCATCTGCGCGTTGTCCTTGGTCGTGTCAATCTCGACCAGGAAAACGCTGATCCCGACCGGATTGCCGTTGTAAACAACCGGCCCGAACATCGGGACCATGCCAAAATTCAATGCTTGGTGACGTTTGACGTCATCCGAGTAATAGATGACGCGCCCACCGCTCGCAGAGTCCGGTCTGAAATCGAATGCGTTGGTCGGCAAGGCGGGATCGGAGCTCATCTCGAAAGCCTTGGCGACGATGGCGAATTCGCCGCGTGACGCCGAAAACAGGTCGGCGTTGAATTCGTCCATCTTTGCTTTCTTGAGTGAGACTTCGTATACCGAATCCTTCTGTACCGTATTCTTGGCATTTTTTGGATTGGCGTATTTGCTGCTGCTGATCAGCGTTTGGCATGAGCAGTTTTCAGGTGAAACATAGGCGTAATCAACCAGGCCGACATTGGTTCGTGCGCCGGCGGAGCCCATGCCAAGCAGCATGCCCAAGGCCAGAAAATATCGAAATGCGCGGTACGGCATGGCAATGCTCCTTCGGGTTGTCGGCTTCGCCGGGTTGAGGTTGTCGATCGTCCAGTGGCCTTGATTGGCTTACAGACCAGCCTTGTCGAGAGCCGTCTCGATGGCCTTGCGTATGCTCTCCGCGCCACGCACGGCCGGATTGACGCGGAGCAGGGTGGCGAAGCCGGACAGCAGCCAGCGCCGAACCGGTATGTTGAGGAAATCCATGATGCGGGTAAGCACGCCATCAAGGCGGTTGCGAATCCTGCGTTCAAGGCCGTCCAGGTGCTTGCGGTCGTATTTGGGCCAATCCAGTTTTTGGGATCCGATGGCCGCTGTGATGTCGCGCAGTTCAGGCATCAGCGGAATGACCGGAACGGGCAGGATGTTGGGGTTTGGTGGCTTGGCGGCGAGTTGCTCGGCCACGATGGCGGGCAGGTCCCCATCAAAGTAGGCTGCGCCCTTGTAGGCCTCAGGCGTGTTGGCGAAGAGTTGCCGGTTATCGCCCAAGCCTTCGGATTGCATGTCCATGTAAAAATGCCGGGCCAGGAAACGCTGGCAGTTCAGTCGCCCGAGCTGGTAGTCGTGATGGCGGAAGGCGCGGTCGATGAAGCCGAGAAAGCCGCCGAGTGCGCCGCAGGCCAGGTTGGGCTGTCCTTTGCGATCTTCCGGGATTTGTCGTTTCGGCGAAATCAGGTAACGCGACCCGACCCCCATGGACTCCGCCAGAATCAGTTCATCGGCCTTGAAGCGGAGCTGGTTCATGACGGCAGGGACCAGTCCCTTGATGACGGACCAGAGGTCGAGGCGGGCCTCGTACTTTTCCTTGAAGTCTTGCGCATCGGGAAACGGGTCGATCAGGATGGTTGCAGCTTCGGCTTCTTTGAGGTCGCGCTCAAGGCGCTTGATTGGGCAGCCAGGTGATGGGATTGGGGGTAGGGACAAGGCCAGACGGACATGCTCGACGGGTTCGTTGTTGATGGCGCCGCCATCGACGCAGAGTGCAGTAAAGTTCGTAGAAGGCCCGGAAATGGCCGGGGTGATCTCGTGTTGATATTGCAGCCGTCGCCCGACTTTATCGTCAGGCACTTCCCAGCGCCGATTCAGGAGGGGCTCGAGTGGCGTATTGGTGATTCGCGCCTGCAGCGCAAGCGGAAACGCGCCGCTGGCTAGAGCCGCATCGCGCAAATTGTCCCAATTGGCCGGCGGGGCGTTTGCGGCGAGGGGGATGGCATCAATGGGCAGGCTTGGGGTGGTGCCAGTGCTGATCAGGCGATACTTCATGACCCCGGCGTGGAGGGCCATGCCATAGGGGTTTTCGCCGCCGGGGTAGGCGTTGATGTTGTAGGGAATGCCGCGCAGGCTGGTCGTGCAGAGGAAGAGCTCGGTATTTTCGGCTACCCACGGTGGCAGACTGAAGGCTGAATTGTTCGAGGGCAGGATCTGCTGCGCGATGTCGTCGAGAATCCGGCAGTTGAGCAGGGATTTGACACCATTGGCAGCCAGGAGATCGGCATCGTCGAGCATGGGGTCGATGTCGATCTGATCGACCCAGGCGGTGTAAAGCGGGCTGGGATTGGCGGCGGGCTGTGTGCGCAGGGTGCCGACAAACATGGCGGCGCACATCGCGCCGGCCGAGGTTCCGGAAATCGCCTTGATCTGGACCTTGTGTTGAGGCACGGAATTCCCGCTGCTATCTTTCCCATTGGCCTTCGCCCTCTCCCAGGCGTCCAGCGCCTCGCGCAGGAAATCCAGGACGCCGGCACTGTAGGCACCGGCCGAGACGGCGCCGGCCAGCGTGAGGCCAAGCCGGAAGACGGGCGGCTCGGGCGGGGAGGCGGGCGGGGAGGCGTTGTCGCTCATGGCAGTATCTTCCAGGCGTGGACGGTGAAAAGCAGAGCAATGCCGAAACCGGCAATGGCCACCGCAGGTTCGAGATAGCGTGGCGATCTGGGGCAGGCGATCATGCCCAGGGCGGAAATCCCGAACGCCGCGCCGAGAACGTAGCGCGCCAGTTCCGGCAAACCGGCCGTGGCCGCGGTCGGCCAGGCATGGATGGCAAGCAGTCCCGCGACCCCGCCGAGAATGATGAACTTGATGACAGCGCGCGTCCTGCCCTGGCCGAGCATGTTCTGGCACTGTGCCTGCGCTGCCGCATCACCCTGGGCGTTGAGTCGCAAGGCGCCGGCAAGGTAGCTGTTCTCGCTCCAGTCGAGGACAGCACCAATCAGCGTCAACAGCAAGGCGAGCGCAGCCACGGGCTGGAAAGCGAATGGGCCGCAGGCGAAGGGCATCCCGATCAACAGGACGGTCGCAATGGTGAAGGAAGTGACGTAAAGCGGAATGAAAACCCCGCTGTCCAGCGCGATATTGCGCAAGAGCGGCATATGGCCGGCCGCATGGACGATCGGTGCAATGCTGCCGGTCCGGCCGATCATCTCCAGGGCAAGGTCCGGGCTATGCAAGCCATCGACGAACGGTCCGCGCTTCCGGAGAAGTCGCCCGATTGATATGAGGCTCACCCCACCCAGGGCAAGCGTGATGGCGCTGAGTCCAAGCGGCAAGAGAAAGGGCAGCAACCAGCATAGGAACTTGAGAAAGCCGGTTTCACTTTGGCACATTTTTGCCTCCGGCAAGGGCTGGCTTCGTTCCGACGCCGCGCAGATTGACCAGGCGGCCGATCAGCTCGAACCAGAAGGGGGCGCCAAGCGACGCCAACAGTGCGGTGGTCAGCCAGCCGATGAAGGCGGCGGCAAAATCCTTGGTCTTCCAGTCGTATTCACTGGCCACGTCACAAATCCAGCGTATCTTAGGCAGCTTGGCGTGCAGCGAGGCGAGCTTGTTACGCAGGCCATCGACGCTTTTGATGCGCTGATCGAGATAATCAACGAGGGGTTTCAGTTCATCGGCCGGTTTTGAGGAGAACAGGTATTTCCATCCTAGTTCGCCCAGTTTCGGATCGATTGTCTTGCTTGGGTTCGCCGCCAGCGCCTTGAAGAAACGCTCGATTTCAGGTTCGACGGCTTTCGTCTTTTCGGTGTCGCCCTTGGCGTCGGCCATCTTGCAGGTCAGAACCCGCTGCCAGGTATCGATATCCCGCGAGAAGTCCTTCTCTGCTGCTAATTCCGGCGTGTTTGCCGCGGCGCAGTCGGCGGTTTCGGCTTTCGGTAGCAGCGCGAAAGCCTGCGGGAAATCCGTGAAGGGATTCACGCTGGATTTTTCCAACAAGGTCCGCGCCGTTGCCGCATCCACCCGGTTGAACTGGTTGGCGGCGATCAGGCCGATGACCAGGCTGCGCTGTTCCAGTTCGGCCAGGCCCTCGAGCTGCAATTTCCTGGCGCGCAGATTCTGATCGTTGTTGGCGAGCAGCAGGCGGACGTCGGTTTCTAGGTCTTCAAGCTTTTTCGAGCTGTCGCCCGGATTGATGCTCTGGGCGGTATCGGCAAAGGCCTTGGCCAGTTCGGGGGCCTGCATCAGGCGGGAGCCCAGGTAGAAGCTGTCGAGGTTGAATGCGGCCGCCAGCACGAGGGCGGCCACGAACAGCCACAGTTGGGTGAAGCGTTTGTACCAGCCGCTGGCGCGCTGCATGTTGGCATCGAACCAGGTTTCGATTTCCCGCTGGACAGTCCTGATTTCGTAGACGCCTTTGCTCAATGCCGATTGCAGTACGCCGGCCAGGCCGTCGGGGAGCTTGCCGCTCGCTAGCATTTGTTGAATGTCCTTCACCTGCAATGCCTGGCCGGCAGCTACGTTGGCAGCATCCGAACGCAGCAGGTCCAATAGTGCCGTCGAGAATGTCGCAGGCGAAATATAGGAGGGGCTGCTGCCTTCGCTGCGGGTCAGAGTGGTTGGCGTGAACAGGCTCTGGATCATCGGGTGCTGATAAAAAGCTTTTGCCCATGCTGCGTTCTCGATATGAACGCCTTCGCCAAAGGACTGCGCGATGAATCTTTCAAGTCCCTTGGCGCGCAGGTTGAAATAGCTGGCAATGAACTCGACCGCGTAAGAGGCCACGATGGCCACCAGCAGGTAGAACAAGGCCAGGCCGATCAGGAGTTCGAGCAGGGTCAGCATCGGATGCATCCTTTCGTTTCGGGAAGGACCGTGAGGGCGTCGCCACCATCGATGGCATCTGCATGTTCCACGTATCCACTGGGCATCATGCTATTCAGTCTGAATCACTGGCGCATCACCCAAATGGATGATGCGCCGGGCAATTTCCTTCGTTAAGGTGGTCCCACGTTGCTCTTATACGCAACGCATTCAAGGGGCTTGTCATTACGCGGAGGTTGGTCATGAAAAAGCTGTTGCGTTTGCTGGTGGCGATGTGGCTCGGCATTGCCCTGGAGGTGGTGGCTGGGGTCTATCCAGTTGAGTTTCTACTCGACGGGAGCGGAAAACTGGCTGGGGCGAGGAATTCGCTGGTTGAGGGAAATTTTTACGACGTTTCGTTCGTCGATGGCACCTGCGCTTCTGTTTTCAGCGGGTGCGATTCGCCATCGGATTTCCAGTTTCAGGACAGTTTCTACGCGAGCGCTGCAACGCAAGCGCTTTTCAACCATGTGCTGACAGGAATCTACGACAGTGATCCGCCACGGACCGTGGGGTGCAGCTTCGGCTTGGCCTGCTTGGTGACCACGCCCTTCAGTGTGAGCCCAAACAGCGATAGCCTGCTCTGGGTTATCGCGATGAATGGTGAGGATATTCGCGTGGCGGATTCGATCGAGTCTTCCGGGAACGCCAGGCGCTCGCTGCTCGATTTTACCAACGAAATTGCCTATGTCTGGGCCGTCTGGTCACCCGCTGACCGGGCAACCGTTCCGGAGCCGGCATCGCTCGGGCTGGTTCTCGGTGCCTTGGCGGTGCTGGGGGCGCATGCCCGGCGGCAAAGCCAGGCGAAGAAAGGCTGATGAACTAGCACTCCAGCCGTCATTCCGGCGAAAGCCCGAATCCAGGGAACGCAAGGCGCAGAAATGTTCCCACTGGGCTCAGACCCTGCGCGCCATCCAGATCGGGCTGCTCAGCACGCGCTGGACGAGTTCGGGCTGGCGCGTCGTGTTGGTCTTGGCGAAGATGGATTTGAGCTGGGTGCGTACCGTGCTCAGTTCGACCCCGCTGTCGCTCGCCGCCTGTTCCGGGGTTCGCCCATAGACTAGGCGTTCGAGAATGCGCGCCTCGGCGTGGGTCAGGCCGAAGATTCTCTGCAGCAACTGTTCCGGCGTTTCCAGTGGCTGCGTCGGATCGGCCAGATAGACGGCGGCGCGCGGGCGGGCGATCAGGTTGGCCGGCGCCTCGCCGCGATTCATCGCCAGACGGGTGACCACGCACTGGATCGCCGGCTTGCCCGACGCCCGCACCAGGGCGATGGCGCCAGGGCGGCCGTGGTCTATCGTCTGCCGGATGATGGCGAGCAGTTCCGCCTGTTGCTGCGGGCGGGCCAGCAATTTCCCGGTGCTAATGTCGAGCCCGTCCCTCTCGGCAAAGATGCTGCGGGCAGCGGCGTTGGCGAACTCGCTGCGTCCCTGCTCGTCGACAATGACCAGCCCCGAGGGCAGGCTTTCAAGAATCTGGTAGGAGGCATCGAGACCGTGGTCGAGCTGGAACAGGCGGCGCTGGATGGCCAGCGTGCGCCGCAGGTGCGGGATCAGTTCGCCCAGTCCACGGCTGTCCTCGTCACTGAATGGCCCGGCCTCGTTGCCGCGAAAGAAGGCAAGGCCAGTGAAATCCTCGGGCGTGTCGGAATACTGGACCATCAGGCTGTACTCGATGCCGTTCGGCTGCAGCAACTCGCGATAGATGCGCGAGGCACGGAATTCCGCCACTGGCATGACATCGGTGCAGCGGAAAGGCATGTTGGGGAAGCGCCGCGCATGGTTGAAGCGCGGATCCTCCTTCTCCAGCTCCATCTGCTTGCGCATCGCGGTGCGCTGGATATCGAGACTGTGGTGCTCGAAACCGACGACATAGGAAATCGACAACTCGGGATTCTCCTTGTCGAGATGGATCAGATGGGCGCCAAAGGCACCGAAATAGGCACTGCCAGCGCGCAGGAAATCAAGCCAGCTAGCAATGTTCGAGGCCGCATCGTAGAGGTGGCCGATGATGGTGTTGAAGTCGGGGCGGGGTGGCATTCAAGCGATGCTTCTAGTCATTGATTGACGAAGGTGCTGGGGGTATTCATGGTCAATTTCAATTCTAGGTTCAATGTTAGTTCTGCTTTGGAGGCAACTGGACGACACTTGCGAGGTGTCAGAGAGCTAAAATGTTTGCATTCCATACGGCATAAATCGCTATGGCCACAGGTGAAACAAGCTCTATGACGACGCGAGCGTAACGAACTCTCACTTCAATCGGATGCGAATTGAGTATCTTGTCTAGGATGCTGTCTAGAGTTGAGGTTGCTTGACGAATATCGTCACTCGCGGCATTTGCAAGCATGGGTAGCTTAAGGAGGCGCTCGCGATCTTCTGTTGAGAGCTTAGGGTTACTTGCGATGGACGCAAACTCACTTGAAATTGCTGTCAAACGTTCCAAGCCTTTTGCCACGCGTTCGAGCTCTGCATTGCTTCTGTCATGGAGTTGCAAAGCGAGACGGGCCAATGCTGTGCGCTGTGGAAGGGTCTTGTAATGAGACAGCTTCAGGTCTTGATATACCCCTACAGCAAAGACGAGTGTGAAGTAGGCGCAGATGCATTTGAATATGAAGAGTAGTTCTGGCTGAGCTGCATGCTTGAACGTTAATCCGAATATGGAGGCATCTTCTAATGAAGCGACATTCGTACTCAGGACAATGCAGACTAATGACAGACCAAGAAGCCACAGCTGGCGCTTACGGGTTAGTTCTGACAATGGGTCGGAGATAACGGCTTCTGCGTTTGGTGCAAACTGTTCAAGCTCCTGCAGTTGTGTTTCAAGATCGTCTCTAAGTGACATGCTATCCGGCTCCGTGATCAAAGCTTCTATTGCGAGATACATCCGCAAAGCGATGCATTCCACCTGGACATGCCGACTCTAGTTGCGTTTGTGTGCTGCTTGATTCTTGTACGGTATGTAATTGATTGGGGACAACCCCAACAGACCACCATTTATCGAAAACAATACGTTCTCGATCAAGCATTAGCGACTCCCGTTGCCGAAGCATTTTCGGCTTCCGCAATACCTCTCCGTATTTCCTTGTAGTTTGCCCAATCAAACGCACTTCTTCCGCTGCCATCTCCCAACAGGAATTGCTTTGCCGCCTCGACACCTCTTTTGAACAGGTCGATTTGGTCTTTTTGACTGATATTGAAATTCAGCCAGTTGTGGTTTCCCGTATCGATGCTTTGCACGAGTTTGTTGAAATCCGGGTTTTGTTCAATGAAGTCGTTGTCCCGACAGTGGCGAGCGCCGTTGAACAGTTGAAACAACAAGTCAACCGGTGAGTCGATTTCGGTATATGGCCGATCGACTTCCAGTTTGACGCCAAAGGTTGGACAGGAGGGCACGCGGGTTTTTGCGTGGAATGCATCGATTGGAAAGTTCGACATGATTCCGCCATCGACCAGAACGCACTCTTTTGGAGGCCAGTTAGCGCCATATTTCTGGGCTCGGGATTCTCCATCCGTTACAACCTGCCCCCATCTGACGGATGTTTCCTGGCTGCTTGGAACAGAACATCTTTTTGGGTGAAAAAAGAAGGGAACCGACATCGACGCTCGAACGTATTCCGCAGGGGAAACATTGTACGGATCGTCGAAATACAGCGCTGTGTCATTCGGGAAGCAGACCTTGCGTTCCGTTGTCAGGTCCGAGGCGACAAGGCACAGGCTTGCCTTGAGGCGCGCCAACCGTGCTGCAGGGTCAGGCTCATTGCCCACATAGGAAATCTCTCCTGGCCCCGGCTGGATTTTCTCCATCAAGGATCTGGTGCTTGAGATGCCAAACTGCGTCAGTTGTTTGCTGACCCAGTTTTTGAAGGCTTCGCCCTTGCACAGGCCGAGATCCTTTTTAAAGTTGTCACGCACTTGCAGAATTTTTGAAATGCCGGACACCCAGGCGCCGATTTCCGAAAAGCTGATGCCAGGTTGGAATAGTTTGTCGGTTTCGTCTTTCAGCCAATCAATGAATTCCCGTGCATCGTCATCACCATCCTGAAAGGAAGCGACGGGCATCTTGGCCATGACCTCGATCAACTTTTCGATTCGCGCTTCGTGAGGCTTGCCGGCGGCTGCGGTCAGCAAAGCAACGATCGACCCGGCGGAGGTTCCGCCTATGCTCAGGAAGCGGATGCCGGCTCGCTCCAGGGCATAGAGATAGCCGACCAGTGCCAGGCCGAGGACGCCGCCGCCTTCCATGACGACATCAACATACTGGTAAGTATTTCCGTCGGCATCTTTGCTGACGAAGTCGCTGACAACGATTTGCTTGCCTTTCCTGGCTTCCTCGATTTCGGCGAGATGGTTTGCAGCGGCGGTGATGAAATCCTGTTTGCTCATGAAAGGCGTCCCTTAGTGTTGAAATCGTTAGCGAGGCTATGAATTTCCCGCATTCCTGCTATTGCTGGAGTGGCGGTCCGGGGATTGATCAGCGTCCTATCTGGCGTACTTCAACCAAAAATATGCTTTTGCGTCATCCTATTACCAATGGATTTCTCTACGCATCATTCATATGAACGATGCGTGTTGCGCTCGGGCGAGCAGGGCTGCAAGAACCGAAGCCACTTCCACTTTTTTTCCCGAGCGCTGCGCCAGCCAGGCAAAGCGCGCAGCCGGCGCCCCCGATGCCGCGGCCTGGGCGGCGGCCAGTTCGGTCTCGTCGTTGATTAGCACGACAACCCGCGCCAGCCGTGAGGCCCTGGCCAGGACATTTAGTTCATGGATGCACCCCGCATTCCGCACCTTGAAATTGCGCAGATCCATCAGCACCACGTCACTGCTGACCACGAGCCGATCCAGCGCCTGCTGCCAGGTCGTATCGTGGCAATAGCATTCGTTGACGCGGTGGCGGCCATCGTTGTCAGGCTGGAATTCGAAGGCGGCGAGGCGGGCGTCGAGGTCGGCCGGATGGCGGATGAAGCGTTCGCCGAGGTGGCCGTCGAGGAAGGTGAAGATGTCGTCGGCGTCGATGGTGCGGTCGACCAGGTCGGTACCGGCGATGAGGACGGTGTTGCCGTTCACGCGCCAGCGTTCGATGACCTTGTCGAACAGGGCCTGGACGTTGGCGTCCTGCTGGAAGACGCGGAGCACGAGCAGGGTGGGCGGGCGGCCTTCCGGCTTGCGAGCGAGGTGGGGCATGAGCCAGGCGGCGAGGGGAATCCAGAGCAGCGGTGTGAAGACGACGAGGGCGCCCCAGCCGAGATTGTGGATCGCGCCGAGTGCCGGGCCGGTCAGCGTGATGAGCCAGACGGCGGTGAACAGGTAGAACAGTTCGGAAATCGCCCGGCGGCTGTAGGCATGGGCCAGCCAGCGGCCAACCTGGCGCACCGGCCAGCCGGCGATCAGCCAGGGCAGCAAAGCGGCGGCGACGATGGCGCCAGTGCCGCCGAACAGGTTGATGAAGGCGTGTGCAATCGGGCTGCCGGCGTTGAAAGCGATCTCCAGCAGATCGATGCCGGCTTGGGATGACCAGAGCAGCAGCACGAACAGCGGCGCCAGCCAGGGCGCGATGGCGCGGCTGGTGCCGCCCAGGCAGAGGGCGGTGACGACGAGCAGCGGCAGGCCGATGTCGAAGGACATCCATTTGAGTACCTGGACGAAGCTCACGGCTTCGGTGGTACGCCAGGTGAGCAGGGCGACGGCCGCGACGAACCAGAGCAGCATGGCGCCGACGAAGCGCCAGCGCGACCAGCGCCCGATCACGGCGAGCACCGGCAGTACCGGCCAGGCGTAGGCGGCGCCGAGCGTGGCGACCGTCTTGATCGTGATCGGGCCGTCGGCGATCCATTGCGTGATCACCGTCCGGGTCAGCGCAATGAGCAAGGTCAGGCCGCAGAACCAGCCGAGCAGGCGCCAGTGGGCGCGGCGGTTATCGGCCAGCGTGACGCGGGCCGGCGGCGCCATCTCCGGCGCTGGCGGCGAACTGGCGGAAGGTGCCGTCGAGTCCGCATCCACCGGCGCCTGCATCAGGCGCTTCATCGCCGCCCGGTAGCGCCAGCCTACCACCCAGGCCCCCAGCGCGGCGAGCAGGGTGGCGAGGATGAGGATGGTGACGATCTTGCCGGCAAGCATGGCGTGCGTGCCTCCGCCTACCAGGTCTTGAGGAAGCGCCCGATCGCCCAGGACAGGAAGATCGATAGCAGGAAGGCGACCGACAGCATGGTTGGTGATAGCGCGTCCTCTGGAGAACCCAGCTGCGGGGCGACAAGGCTGTTCCAGAGCGCGACGATGACCGGCGAGGCCAGGACGGCGCCGACGCAGGCAATGCCGGCCAGCGTGATGGCCGGTGCCATCCGGAACAGTTGCGTGGTCAGCGGCGAACGGCGGACTTCCTCGTGCTGCGGGGTGACTCCCCGCACGACGAATCCGGCGATTTGCGGCCAGTAAGGCTCGCTGACAGCCGCCCCATGGCCGCCCTCGACGAAGCGCAGTTCCGTGACGCGGGGGCGCGCCGTGTTTGCCTGTTCCCGGGCTTCGTCAAAACCGTAGGCGCCGGCGCCGCCGACATCGAGGGCATGCCAGCGGAAAAACTCGAACACGGCGGGCAGGAAGGCAACCACGCCATCGCTGCTGCCGACGTAGTTGAGTACCGCATTGACGCGATCGGCGTAGCGGTGCCAGGGAAAACTGCGGCGCACGACGCTGCCGGCGAAAACCACCTTGTCAAAACGGATGGCCGGGCAGAGTTCGAGGGCGCGGGCGGCGATGTAGGTGCCGTTGCTGTGGCCGACGAAGCTGATCGCCGCGTTCGGGAAGTGGCTGCGCACATCGGCGTACCGTTCGAGAAACCAGTAGGCAGCCTTCTCGCGGCCGCCCGGGCGCACGAAGTCCCACATCGAGAAGTAACCGTAGGACGGGGTAGGCGTCCGTACTTCGCGCCCGTCCTGGCGGCCGAGTGTCTTGATTTCGCGTGCCACGCGCTTGGTCCAGAAGCCGTTGTCGCGAATCCCGTGGACGATGATGGCGACCTGGTCGACGTTGCCGCCGTCCGCGGTCCTCGCCGCCACCAGATCCATCGGGTCGAGATAGTCGTCGATGTCGGAGGCCGGTAGGCTCCAGGCATGCTCGGCCAGTTTCGCGAAGGCGTCGCGGCAGGCTGAGCTGAGCCGTTCGCGCCGGATGCGCGCGGTCGGCGTATCGCCCTCGATCTGCATGGCCTGCGTGTGGTTGCTGCCGGGCAGCTCGATGAAGGCGAACTCGGCGCGTGGCCCCAGTTCGGTGCAATCGGCCGGCGAGATGTATTCGTCCTGGGCGCCGAGCAGGAAGACGGTCGACGGCAGGCCGTGGCTGCGCAGATCGCCGGCGCTCCACTGTGCGCCGGCCCGGCGCAGGGCTTCGATGACGCAGACGTACTGGATGCGCGTTGCCACCACGAAAGGCGCGCCGCGCTTGAGTTGCCAGACGAAGGGTAGGGGCGACTCTTGGCGGGCGAACAGCCGCTTGAGCCGGCAGATGCTGCGGGTCATCAGGTTGATCAGCGGGCTCAGGTAACGGATGTAGGCCGGCGAGGCCGACGAAAACTCCCAGCCACGCGTGATGCCGGCGAGGACGACCAGGCGCTCGATCCGCCCGGCCCAGGGCAGGGCTTCGCCGCCCAGGGTGCCGCTTTCCTCGGCGCCGTGCGCCAGGCAGAAGACCCGGCGGGCGAGTACCGAACCGGCACTGTAGCCGAGCAGGATGATGCGCTGCCCGGGAGCCTCGCGTACCTTGCGGTCAATCGCCGCCAGCAGTTCCTGGCAGACCGATTCAGCTGAACGCATCGAGAACATGCCGAGATCAACTTCCGGTGCCCAGACCTCGGTATCGGTAAGGCAGCGTTCGAGCGCGGCGACGAAGCTCGGGCGGACCTCGCCGCCGGGCTGGCCGAAGAGCAACAGGTCGCCGGTCGTGCTCCAGCCCCGTATGGCGACAATCAAAGTCGATGCCGACATGGTTCTTCCTCCTCAGCCATCCGCCCGCAAACCCTGCACATAGACCAGCTTGCCGCTCGCCTTGTCGACCACGTAGCTCAGGCATTGCCGGCGGTTCGGGCCGTTGCCCGGCGCTTTCAGCGAGACATGCACCCAGCCCGAATTCGGCCCCTTCCGCGGGTCGTAGCATTCGCAGATGATCTGGTCGAAGTCGGCCAGGTGGTCGCGTGCCCAGATCGCCAGTTCCAGCGTCGGCATGCCGACGATCTCGATGTCGCAAGCCTCGCCCTTGGCGTGCTGGCTGGTGCTGATCCAGGTCGAGGGCTTGTTCTTGAGGGCGCGTTCGAGCACCTGGCCGCGATAGACGCTGTTCGGCGTGAAGGAGCCGAAGGCGTCGCGCACCGGTTGCAGTACCTGGCGGGCGAGGTTCACGGCGGCGCGCAGGTGGGCGTCGTGCTCGAAGCCGTTGTCGATGTTGCGCCGGCTGGCAAGGTCGGAACGCGTCAGTTCGTAGGCCCGGAAATTCGGGGCGATCAGCGCCCGGGACGGCAGGCCAGCCAGTGTCAGCTGGTCGAGCGGGGTGGTGCTGAGGTCCGGCGCATCGGGTGCGACGCGAGTTGCTGTCGTCGGTGCGGCGAGGGTTTTGGCCCGGCTGTGCCGGGGCTGGGTTGGGCGCGGGCTCATTGCAGGCTCTCCCGGATCGATTCGAGGATGCGCCGCGTCGGCTTGTCGCGGGCGGGCCAGAGATCGAGCAGGAAGCCGATGTGCTCGGCCAGGGTGGCCTGCTCGCGCGGGCTGGCGGCGTGGCCGATCGCCGCTCGGTAGGCGGCAATGACACCGGCCAGGCCGTCGGCCTGTGCCGTGCCGCGCGGGCGCGGCGGACTGCCGCCAGCGGCGAGCAAACGGGTCAGAGCGAGGTCGGCCAGGCTGGCGCCATCCCAGAAATTGGGATCCTCGCCGTTGCGCTTGGTGACTTCACGCTGCAGCAGGTCAATTTCCGCAAGCAGCCCGGCGCTGTCCGGTGCCGTCTCGCCGCCATCGTCGCTGGCCAGCAGCACGGCGGCCGCCCAGTTGGTGAAGGCGTAGGCATCGCGCTTGCGTTCGAAGGCCAGCCGGTAGTGGTGGGCCATATTGACCAGCGCTTCCTGCCGCCGCCGTTCGTCGTCCTCGACCACGGCCAGTCGCTTGTAGGCGCTGCCCAGCAGGTTCAGGCGCTCGACCGTAGGGGCGCGCCGGCACAGCGTATCGAGATCGAGGATGGCCGTCTCGATGCACTCGACCTGCGCGCTGCGCGCCGCCTCGCGTTTGCTCGCCGGCAGGCTGCGGCTGTCGCGCCAGCGTTCGGCCGCCAGGCGGATGCGGTAATTGGCGTACTGTTCCAGCGCACGCATCGAACACTCGCCTTTTTCGGCGGTCAGTGCCTGCTCCAGGCAACGGATCGCCTCAGGCCAGTTGCGCGCCTCGCCCCAGGCCAGCCCGAGCGCGGCGCCGACATCGGCGCGGGCCAGCCAGTTGGCCGATTGCGACGGCGGAATGCGTTCCAGGCGGCGGGCGATGCGTTCGCCGCCCTCGCTGCTACCGCCGGCGCGCAAGTCGGCCGCGAGGTTCTCCAGTTCGGCGACCAGTTCGTGCGGCGTGGCGAAGGGCGGATGGCTGGCGCGCGGCGCGCCGCCTTCGCGGTGGAAGCGGAAATCGGGATCGCCATAGCACTGGTAGGCGCCCCAGGTATTGACGTCAGGGAAGCGCGACCAGATTTCCTCGCGGGCGGCGCGCACCGCCTCGCCGAGCGCCTCGCCGGCCAGCATGCCGCGGTAGAAGGTGGCGGCGAAGGCCTGCCCGGCGCGGTCGTCGACCGCCCAGCCGGCGGCGATCACGGCGCGCACGCCCATGCGGATGAACTCCTCGCCGAGGTTGGCGGCAAGGCCCAGGCGGTCGAACTCGCGGGCGCCGTCGATGCGCCCGAGATGGCAGCAATTGACGAAGACCAGCTCGGGCACGAAGCGCATCTGAGCGATGTCGCCGGGGGTCAGGAAGCTATCCGGCCCGATCACCATGCCCGACACCGGCTTGGCGCCCGGCCGTGTCGGCCTGTAGTCATGCACGCCGTGCCCCGCCAGGTGCAGGATGCGCCAGCTGTCCTTGTGCAGCGCCTCGAGAATGGGCGTCGCCGCCTGGTCGATGCAGTCGGTCACGTCGTAGTCGGCGGCGCTCAATTGTTCCGCCACCCGGCTGGCCTCCTCGCGGGCCCCGGGCAGGTCGCAGAAAGCCTCGCTGTTCCCGAGGTCAGGGCAGCCGATGACCAGCGCGGTATGCGCCAGCCCATGCACCGGGCGCTGCCGGTAGTCCATGGTGCGGAACTGGCGGATGAAGCCGGCGCCCACCGCCGGCGGCCGTTCGCCGTTGGCCCAGCGGTTCTCGAGCAGTTCCCAGGGGTAGCGCGCCGAATGGCGGTCCACCATGACCACCATGTTGCCCTGCTGCGGCGCCAGTTCGCGCAGGCGCAGCGGCAGCAGCATTTCGAACAGCGTCTTCGCCGCCTCGGCGTTCTGCCCGGTGTCGCGGCTCGCCATCTGGACGAAGCTGTCGGCCAGCGCGATCTGGCCGGTGGCCAGGGTTTCCTCGGCGCGGGCCTTGTCGGTCGGGAAAACGAAACGCAGGCGGCCGGCGTCCTCGATGATTTCGAGCCGCTGGTACCACTCCGGTGCCTGTTCGAAACGCACCCGGCGCCGCCCGGCCTGGCCTGCCTCGACGGCGCGGGCCGGCCAGCGCAGGACGCCGGCCAGGGTTTCGTTCTGCAGGATGCGACCAAGTGCCTCGGCGGCGGCGATGGCAACGTCCTCGTAGAGTTCAAGGAATTCCAGGCGGTCGATCAGTACGCGGCCGTCGAGTTCCTCGGCCGCCAGCCGGCGGTTGGTGCAGGCCGCGGCGCGCAGGATGGCTTCGAGCGCATCGCCGACCGGCAGGCCGCCGGCGCCGGTGCCGACGAGCAGGCAGGTGACGGCCGCCGAGCGTGGCCGGCCTGCCTCGCCGAAGCGGCCATCCGGCCAATGCAGGACGCGCAGGGCGTAATCGAGCAGCGCGGCGCGTACCGAGTCCTCAAGCAGGCCGGGGCTCAGTGCGCCGACCTGGCCGAGGCCGACGACGATGGCCCCGCCCGGCCGGGCGCCCGGCGCATTGTTGAAGACAACGGTATTGCTGCCCACGACGCCAGGGTAGATGCCGAGATCGAGGCGGCGGGTCAGGGCGCCGTCCAGCTGCCGGTCGAGCGCCGCTTCGGCGCTGACCACGGTGTCGCCCTGGTAATGGCCGACCACCACCGGATGCCGGGCGTAGCTCAGGTTGCCGTGGCGGATGGCGACCTCGATGACCGGCACCGGGCGCACCTGTTCGGCGGCTTCCAGCGGCGCCGCGCCGGAAAAACTGAAGGCGGAGACATCCTCGGGCGCCGGAATGCTGTCGGCCGGCGCCGTCGGTGGCAGGACGAAGCGGGCTTCCAGCCCGGCCTCGCGCGAACGCGCCGGCGGTGCCGCCGGCAGCAGCGTCGTCCGGCCATGCACGAGCAGATCGAGATAGCCGGGAAAGGCCTTGGGCTGGGCACAGAGCGCATCGTGCGCGGTGTTGTCCACGTACCAGACGGGCACCCCGGCCAGGCGGCCGGAAGCCCAGCTCACCGTGCCGTCGCCCTCGGCGGTGGCGACGAATTCGAGCTGCTTGTGCTTGCCTTCGCGCCAGCCCTCGGCAGTGGCCAGCCGGTAATCGATCACGGTAGCCGGCTGGCAGCCGGCGACATAGATCATGTGCTGCGGGTCGGGCGGCGCGTTGCGCAGCAGCTTCCAGGTCGCGGCTGCCTCCTGCAGCCGTTCCGCTTCGGCGGTCGGCCATTCGGCGCCGGTATCGCGGCGCAGCGCCTGCCAGCGTTCGGCCTCGGCGAAATCGGGATCCTCCGGGGCGAAGGGCAGCAGTTCGAGCAGCCCGGCGTAGCGCGAAACCAGGCCGATGATCTGGTCGGTGTCCTGGGTGATATCGAGCAGGGCGAGCTTCGATTGCGTCGGGTTGAAGCCGGTCAGCCAGCGCACCGCCTCGTAGGAGCCGAGGTTGGGGGTGCCGAGCATCATGAAGCGGCTGTCCGGCAGGCGCGTGATGCGCTGCCAGAGCGCGCTGCCGCGCCCGCCATCGGCGATCATGGCACGCACGACGAGGCCGCCCATCGAGTGGGCGACCAGGCGCAAGGGCTGGCCGCTGCGTTCGGCCTGGGCGACCAGCGGCTCGAGGGTCTGGGCCAGCCGGGCCGCCGCCTGGCGCACCGAATGGCGCCAGTCATAGGGAAAGATCTCGACCTGGTGGCTGCGCGCCAGGAATTCGACGAGCGGCCCGTAGAACTGGTCGACCAGGCCGACCGGGACGATGCCCTCGCGGCCCATGCAGAGGCGCTTCAGGCCCCCCTTGAGCAGCGCCCAGTAATTGAGCCAGACGGTATCCTCATCGACCCGCAACTGGCTGCCCATGGTGCCCGGCAGCACGACGGCGATCGGCCGAGGCTTGCCGCCGCTGCGGCTGCGCGCCACGGCCTCCTGGCAACGCTGCCCGGCCTCGGCCGCAGCGGGTAGGGGCAGGAAGCCGCCGCTTTCGGCCTCGGCCCGGGTCAGCCCGGCCTTGATCCAGCGCACCGTCTGTTCGTTGCTGAAATAGCGGAAGTGATTGACCTTCGGCCCGGCATCGCGCCGGAAGCGGGCCCGGCCGGCCAGGCGCGGCAGGCCGCCGCTCATCGAGCCAGTGTCGACGACGAGGTCGTGCTCGTGGCGGTAGAACCAGTCGCTGGCCAGCACCTTGAGGGTGTTCCAGAGGCCGTCGCCGGCCTCGATGTCGCCGGCGATGACGCTCAGGTCGGCGCTCGTCTGCAGCTCCGGCGTGCCATTGAGCAGGCGGGTCAGCGCCGAGCCGGGCATCATCGCTTCCAGGCCAGGCAGGGTGCGCGGGTCGGTGCGTTCCTTGACCACGGCGAGCATGAAATCCAGGCTGTCGGCGAAGAGCCCCTGGCCGGTCGCCGCAGTAACCAGGTAATCGAGTACCGAGAGCCAGCGGTCGAGCCGCCCGGAGGCCAGCGTCGTGCCGCGCGCCGGGCAGCCGACTCGGACGAAGCGGCCGACATGCAGTTTCTTCTTGCCGAACAGCTTGACCAGTTCGGCCAGGCGCTTGCGGTCGGCGGCGTAGGCGGCGTCGCGTTCCCTGGCCGCCTTGTCATCGAGCGGGACGAGGCCGAGTTGCGGCGCCAGCGTGCGGTCTGCCGCGAACAGGGTGTTCAGGTGATCGGCATCGAGCACCTCGCCGAGGTTGGCGCAGCCCGCGAGTGCGAGGACTTCGCCGACCAGCCCGCCGCGCGAATGCGTCAGCAGATGCACTTCGGCGCCATCCGGCAGGCGTTTGGCCAGGGCCTGCGCGTTGTCGATCGGGCTTTCGCTGAGTGTCCGGTGCTCGTAGGCGAAAATCCGGTTGCCGTAGCGTTCGGCCAGGGCGGAACGCAGGCGGGCGCCTTCGCCGTTGCCGGCTTCCCATAGCTTGCCGAAACTGCCTTCGGTGCTGGAGGCGGTGCCGTGCAGCAGGATCAGCAGCGGCCCCTGGTCGGTCGGTAGGGGCTCGCTCTCGGCGACCGGCTTCAGGCGCAGCGCGCCCTCCGCGGTCAGGCGGTAGAGACCGGGCGGGTGGCCGCCGAGCAGTTTTTCTTCCAGATGCGTGCCGAGCAGGCTGGCCGTCTTGTCGACCACGTCCACGCCGAAGAAGTCGAGCACCCGGATCGCCAGCCCGGCGGCGCCGCGTGCCTTGCTGTTGCGGTGTCGGGGCTGCAGGCTGGTGAATTCCCAGGTTTCGCTGTCGGCCTCGCCGTCGCGGCGCAAGGGTGGCGTGCCGTATTCCCGGGCGAGGTCGTCGACCCGGCTCCACAGCACGAAACCGTTGGCCAGTTCGACGCGGACCACGCTGTCGCCCGGCAAGTCATGGGTTTCCCCGGCGCCGTCGCGGGCGCTGCCGGGATGCAGGCGCAGGCGGCCGGCCGGTCCGGCGCCGCGCGCTTCGGCACGGATGCCGCGGATCTTGAACAGGTGCTGTTCGGACATGGAGGCATCTCCCTGTGGGTTGTTCGGATCGGTCGTGCGCTTATTCGAGAACCTTGCCCTTACGTGCCCCCTCGCTGCCGACGATCTGCGGTGCCTGCGGGTAGCTTGCCGAAGGCAGGTACTTGACGATGGCCTTGTGCCACTCGGCGTAGGTGGCGCCGGGCTTGAGGCGAGCCAGGGCCTTGAGGGCGTAATAGGTGAAGGCGCCGTTGTAGCGGCCGTTGATACGGGCGTCGTAGCTGAAATTGTTGGGGCCTTCCTTGCAGCCGGAGAGCAACAGGTCGCCCAGGTTGTTGGAATAGGCACCAAGCAGCGGCGAACTGCCGCTCGGCCCGACCATGGTGGTCGCCGTGGCGCCGGCGCGATCCTTCGGCAGCAGCTTGGTCGGCAGCCAGTTGCCCATGGGCATGAAGCGCGGCCGGGTGTCGGCGTCCTTCTCGGCCTTGGCGGCGCGGGTCACGGTGCCCGAGTGACAGCTGTCGGAAATCAGCACGATGCGCACGCCGGCCTTGCGGCTGGCAAACAGGGCCTTGATCTCGTCGTCGGTCAGCGCCTCGCCCTTGGTCTGCAGGTCGTAGGGGCAGAGCGCCTCGTCGAGGCCGTCGGCCTCGTCGCCGTCCTCGTCGGGCTGGTAGGTGCCGTGGCCGGAAAAGGTGATGACCAGGGTGTCGCCCTTGGCCGCCTTGCCGATCAGGTCGCCCATCGCCTGCACCATGGCGGCCTTGGTCGCCTGGTCGTCGAGCAGCTTGGCGACCTTGAAGCCGCGCCCGGCGAGCACGCCGGCCCAGTCGTTGGCGTCATTGACGCAGCCCTGCAGGTCCATGTGGGTGCCGGGGTAATTGTTGATGCCGATGCACAGTGCCTTCTTCGCCATGATGTCTCTCCGGTGGTGTTGCGGTGATCGATGCGGGCTGCGGGGCGCGGTCGGGTCAGAGCTGGCGGGTGTCGATCCAGTCGATCCGACCGCCCCGTCGTCGGACCGCGTCCACCATGTCGGCCGTGCCGCCGTCGCCATCGCCGTCCTCGCCGTCCCACAGGCAGATCAGATGCAGGCGCTCGATGCCCCAGGCCAGGGCACGTTCGAGCAGGCGCTGGTTGCAGGCGGCGTAGGGGTTGCCGGTCGTCGGTCGCAGGATGCCGGGTGGCTCGCCGAGGCGGTCGCGCACGGTCAGATAGCGCGCCCGCCAGCTTTCGCCGTCACAGCAGGGCAGGATCGAGGTCGCGATGAAGTCGTTCTCGGGCAGCGGCAGTAGCAGGCGGAGGTCCACGCCGCGCGCCAGGCAGGCCTCGGCGAAGAGCAGGTCGCCGCCGGCCGCACCCTGCGCGAAGGCGATGTCCTGCGGGCCGGCATCCAGCCCGGCCAAGGTTTCGGCGATGCGGCTGGCGGCGGCTGCGGCCTTCGCGGCCGGGAAGCGGGGCAGGGGGCGGTCGGGGCGGTCGATCATGTGGCCGGAAAAAAGCAGGGCCTTCTCCGGCTGGCGGGCGAATGCGTTGCTAGCGCTGCGCTGCTGATCCATGTCGGCCCCTCTGTTGGCCTGCGTCGTTGTCAGCCCGGGGGCGGCTTTGCCCAGGACACTTTGTTACCTGATCTTAGTTCCAGTCGGCATTTTCGCCAGTCATGAACAACCGGCTGGCCCCATTTCGCTCGCCGCTGTCGTCATTTCATTAGCGTTTTTGCATGTTGAAAAATGTCGATGACAAATTTTAGCAACTGTGATTTACTAATTTGCAATTAATTACGAAAAAGTGGTATAGGCCATATGGTCTATGCCGAGGCAGCCCCGGCTGCGCCTCACAGAGACGAGTTCATGCTGGATGTCGCGTTAGCGTTCCTGGCGGATGAGTTCAATGCCTATCTCCTGCGGAGAACGGGCTCTCTGGCCGTGGGCAAGATGGAAATCGGGGCGCTGCTCGACGACACCGGCAAGCTGGCGATCAACAAGGGCACGGTCCGCCTTTGCATCATCAATATCGAGGAAGAACGCGCGACGCGCGCCCAGTTGCCCGAGCGCATCCTGGTCGACGGCCGCGAAATGACCCTGCCGCCCGAACTGCGCCTCAACCTGACCGTGCTTGCGGCGGCCGACATGACCGGTTACGACACCACGCTCAAGGGCTTGTCGCAGGTGCTGGCCTTCTTCCAGTCGCATCCGGTGTTCACCGTCGACGACTACCCCGGGCTCGACCCGCGCCTCGGCCAGCTCAGCGTCGAGATGTTCAGTGCCAGCCACGAAACGCTCAACCAGATCTGGGCCTGCCTCGGCGCCAAGTACCTGCCCTCGGTGCTCTACAAGGTCCGCCTGGTCAGCATCCAGGACCGCGAGCCGGAGCGCTTCGGTGCGCCGATCACCGACATCGCCATCGACCTGCACGACAAATGAAGCTGGCCTACCGCCCTCTCTTTTCGGTCGAGGTGTCCCACGACTATTACCGCGGAGCCTGCGGCGACATCGGCTTCGTCGTGCCGGCGGCGAGCGAACAGGCGTTGCGCGCGTCGCGCATCCAGCTTCGGGTGCGCGACGGCCGCCTGATCGCCCTTTACGAAGTCGCTGAGGGCGGCGCGCCGGTAGCCCCGGTTTCCGGCCAGACCCTTCTCGTCGGCCTGGCGCCGCGCCATCCGCATTTCGCCAATTTCACGGCACTGGTCGTCGCCGGCGGCCTGCCGCTCTATGCCAATCCGGGCGGTACGGCGTCCCTGGCGCCGCCCGTCGCCGCCACCTTCCTGCCTGACACCCTGCGCGTCATGCCGAGCCTGGCGACGCGCCCGCTCGACCTGAGCCTGCGGCGCGGCAGCGAGACCATCGCTGCACAAACGCTCGCAGCAGGCGCCGACGAAGCGCTGTTCGCCGCCGCCGGCTGGCCGGCGGGCCTCTACACGCTGCGTGAAACCGACGGCGTCGACACCCGCGACCGTACCCTGCTGCGCGAACCGGAGCTGGCCGCCGAGCCGCTCTGGGGCGCCCTGGCGATCACGCTCGATCCCGCCTTCCACGCCAATCCGCCGGCCTTCGCGATCAGCCTGACGGCGCGCCAGGAAGTCCTCAAGTACTACGTCGTCGCCCGCAACTACGGTGCCGCTGAGTTCGGCCAGCTCAACGTCGCCGATGCCGGGGCGGCCGACGATGGTCGCCCGGTCGTGCCCTTCGAGCGCATCGCCGCCGCCGATTTCGCGCCCGCCGATCTGCCGCCCGACCTGCTCGGCGATGCCAGCGCGCGCATCGCCCTCTTCCAGTCGACCGCCGCGGTCCCCCGGCGCGATCGGGGCTACCGCAAGCTCCAGTTGCGCCGCAACGCCGAAGTGCTCGTCAAACATCTGCCGCAAGCGGGGCCGGATCGCCCGCAGGCGCAGTTCATCGTCCACCTGTCGAAACCGTAAAGGGGGTCAGCCCATGCCAACCTATCGCACGCCCGATGTCTATATCGAGGAAATCTCCGTCTTTCCCCCGTCGGTGGCCGAAGTCGAGACCGCCATCCCGGCTTTCATCGGCTACACCGCGAAAGCCGACCAGATCACGGCCGGCGACCTGGTGGGCACGCCCAAGCGCATCAAGTCGCTGCTCGAGTTCGAGGCCCATTACGGGCAGGGGCCGCGCTACGCCGTCAGCGCTGTGAGCATCGACGACGCCGGCAATTTCCTCACCGCCGACATCGCCAACAGCTACCTGCTTTACGATAGCCTGAGACTTTTCTTCGACAACGGTGGCGGCGACTGCTACATCGTCTCGGTCGGTTCCTATGGCACGGTGGCGCCCTATGTCGACCGCGACACCCTCAAGAACGGCGTCAAGGCCGTGGCCAAGACCGACGAGCCGACCATCCTGCTCTTCCCCGATGCCGCCATGCTCAGCGCCGACGACCTCGCCATCGTGCAGCAGGAAGCGCTCAAGCAATGCGGCGAACTCAAGGATCGCGTCGCCGTCCTCGACACCATCCTTACCGACCCGCTCGGCGCCACCTTCCGCGATCGCATCGGCATCAACAACCTGAAATACGGTGCCGCCTACACGCCGTGGCTCAAGCTCAACTACAGCAAGAATGTCGGCTACGCCGACGTCAAGGGGGTGGTGACCCGGGGCGGAGTCGCCGTCGCGCTCAAGGATCTGACCACCGAGAAGCGCATCCTCGATACACTGGCCGCGCTTGATGCCGTGATCGCCGATGCCGCGACGCTCGATACCCGCATCGCCACCCTGCAGGACGCGGGACTTTCGGTGGCCGGCACCTTCGCCGCCCGCATCGCCACCTACAAGGCGGGCAAGACGGCAGCCAACGCGCAGGCCCTGTTCAACCACGTCTATTCGATCGCCCGCCTGGCCAACGGACTGGTCGCCGGCACGCCGCTGACCAGCGCCGACCTGGTCGGCGACGGCACGCCGGAAAAGACCGGCGACATCAATACCCTGATCGCCGGCAATCTGGTGCCGGTCTTCAGCGAACTGATCGCCCTCGAAAAGGAACTGGCCGCCGCGGCCGCCACATATACCGTGCAGTGGAGCCTCAACACGCCGCCGACGACGGCGGTCTGGGCCGGCATCTTCGTCGAGGCCAGCGGCCCGGCGGCGAGCGCCGGCAACATCCCGGCCGCCGGCGCCCTGGCCGGCAAGCTCGACGCCGCCTTGCCCGGTTTGCAGAAAGCCTTCTCGGCGGCGACCGGGGCGCTATCCGCTATCGTCGCCGCCGCCGGCAATTACCGCACGATGTACGAGCAGAGCCTCTACG
Organism: Dechloromonas sp.; assembly: GCA_016791065.1. Classification (GTDB taxonomy): domain Bacteria; phylum Pseudomonadota; class Gammaproteobacteria; order Burkholderiales; family Rhodocyclaceae; genus Azonexus. Next base: position 25,435 of record JAEUOD010000145.1, read on the forward strand.
ACAACTTCCTGCCCTATCGCAACATCATCCGCGGCATCAGCAACACGCTGACCGTCTGCCCGCCCTCGGGCGCCATCGCCGGCATCTACGCCCTGGTCGACGGTCAGCGCGGCGTCTGGAAGGCACCGGCCAACGTCAGCCTCAATGGTGTCGTCGGGCCGACCACGTCCTTCACCAGCAGCGAAACCGACGCCCTCAACGTCGATGCCACGGCCGGCAAGTCGATCAACGCCATCCGCGCCTTCGCCGGCAAAGGCACCCTGGTCTGGGGCGCCCGCACCCTGGCCGGCAACGACAACGAGTGGCGCTACGTCTCGGTGCGCCGCTTCTTCAACATGGTCGAGGAGTCGATCAAGAAGTCCACCTACTGGGCGGTCTTCGAGCCCAACGACGCCAATACCTGGGTCAAGGTGCGCGGCATGATCGAGAACTACCTGACGCAGAAATGGCGCGAAGGCGCGCTCGCCGGGGCGACCACCAAGGACGCCTTCTTCGTGCGCTGCGCCCTCGGCGTCACGATGAATGCCCAGGACATCCTCGAAGGGCGCCTCAACGTCGAGGTCGGCATGGCCGTCGTCCGGCCGGCCGAATTCATCATCCTGAAGTTCTCCCACAAGCTGCAGACCTCCTGATCTGCCCACCTGAACCGAGAGGAGCAAAGCCATGCCCGCACAATATCCGCTGCCCGTCTTCCATTTCACCGTGCAATGGGGCGGCGCCCGCGTCGGCTTTTCCGAAGTCAGCGGCCTGACCCAGGAAGTCCAGGCCATCGAGTACCGCGACGGCGCCTTCCCGGAATACTCGGCGATCAAGATGCCGGGACTCAGGAAGTTCAGCAACATCGTCATGAAGCGCGGCGTCTTCAAGAGCGACAACGACTTCGCCAAATGGCTGTCGACGGTGAAGCTCAACACCGTCGAGCGGCGCGACCTCGTGATCAGCCTGCTCAACGAGAAGCACGAGCCGGTGATGATCTGGAAGGCGCACAACGCCTTCCCGGTCAAGGTTGAGGGGCCGCAGCTCAAGGCCTCCGGCAACGAGGTGGCGATCGAGAGCATCGAACTCGCCCACGAGGGCCTGGAAGTGCAGAACGACTAGGCTCCGCCATGGCCAGCTACTACCCGCCGGTCGGCTTCCACTTCAAGGTCGAGTTCGTCGGCCTGTCGTCGGATGCCGATACCCGCTTCACCGATGTCGGCGGCCTGACGGCCGAGATGGGCACCGAGGAAGTCGCGGAGGGGGGCGAGAACCGCTATGTGCAGAAGTACCCGACCCGCGCCAAGTACCCGGAACTCGTTCTCAAGCGCGGCCTGCTCCGGCAGACCGGCCTGGCCGACTGGATCCGGCGCTGCCTGCTCGAATACCGCATCGAGCCGATGAGCGTCGACATCCACCTGCTTAACGACGCCCACGCGCCGCTGATGACCTGGCACGTGATCGGCGCCTACCCGACCAAGTGGTCGGTCAGCGACTTCAACGCCGCCGGCAACGCCATCGTCGTCGAGTCGCTGCAACTGGCCTACCAGTACTTCACGGTGGATCGTTCCTGAGGAGGCGCCATGCCCATCGTCGTCGATGAAGTCGTGATCTCCGTCGAAGTCCGCAACCGCGAGGCCGGCGGCACCACGCCCGGGCCGGCGCAGGCGGCGCCGGTCGAGGACCGCCAGGCGCTGGTCGAGGAATGCGTCGCGATGGTGCTCGCCGTGCTGCGCGAGCGCGAGGAACCTTGAGATGATTCCGGACGCCCACGGCAAGCTCGAAAAGCTGACCATCCTGGCCTATGCCGAGGCGGACTACGCCGGGTCGCCGATCGCGCGTTTCGAGGCCTTCGTCAATCCGGCCGAGATCACGCTTTCCTACGAGATCGAGTACGACGCCGCTCAGGGCGCGGGGACGACCAACAGCCGGATGAATTTCAAGAACATGAAGCCGGGCGATCTCTCGCTCGCCGTCTTCATCGACGGCACCGGCGCCAACGGCCGGAGTGCCGACGTCCAGCAGGAAATCGAGAAATTCCAGACGGCGACGATGTACAACGGCGACATCCACCGCAGCAATTACCTCAAGGTCGTCTGGGGAACGCTGCAGGTCAAGCGCTGCGTGCTGAAGAGCGCCTCGATCGCCTACAAGCTTTTCCGGCCCGACGGCGTGCCGCTGCGCGCCGTGATCAGCGCAGTGTTCACCGACAATTCGGACGACCAGACGCGCGTCGCCATCGCCCAGGACCATTCGCCCGACCTGACGCATCGCCGCATCTTCAAGGCCGGCGACCGGCTCCCGGCGCTGTGCGGCGAAATCTACGGCGATCCGCGCCTTTACCTGCGCGTCGCCGAGGCCAACGGTCTCGACGATTTCCGCCGCATCGCGCCAGGTACCGAAGTCTTCTTCCCGCCGCTGGAGAAGTAGGGCATGCCCGATACCCGCACCCTGCCCATCGCTGCCGCGCACCGCGAATTCACGGTCAAGGCCGGCGGCCAGCCGGTGCCGCGCGAGCATCAGCTGGCCTCGGTCAGCATCAGCCTCGCCGCCAACCGCATCGCCAGCGCCCGCCTCGCCTACGTCGACGGCGTTGCGGCGACCGGCGCCTTCGCCCTCAGCGACAGCGATCTGTTCAAGCCCGGTCAACGCGTCGAAATTTCGGCTGGCGCCGGGCGTGACCAGGCGGTGCTCTTCGTCGGCGTCGTCGTCCGCCACGGGCTCAAGGCCAGCGAGCGGGCCGCCCCGCAGCTCGTCATCGACTGCCGCCATGCGGCGAGCAAGCTCACCGTGACGCCGCGTTCGTCGAGCCATTTCGATGCGACCGACAGCGACATCATCGAAGCCGTGCTCGGCGCCGCCGGCCTGCAGGGCGAGATCGAGGCGACCACGGCCAAGCATCCGCAGGTGCTGCAATACGACGCGACGGACTGGGATTTCCTGCTCGCCCGCGCCCGCGCCAACGGCCAGCTCGTGTGGTGCGAGGGCGAAAAGATCGTCGTCCGCAAGCCGGCGCTCGCCGGGGCGCCGGTCTGCACCCTGAACTACGGCGCCACCCTGCTCGATTTTGAGGCCGAGATCGACGCCCGTAAGCAGGTCGACGGTATCCACGGCATTGCCTGGGACCCGGCGCAGCAGGCCCTGATCGATCTCGAAGGCGCGGCGCCGATGCTCGCCGCGCCGGGCAACCTGGGCAGCGACGAGCTGGCTGCCGTCGCCGGCCGCCGGCTCGACCTGCGCCATGCGGCGCTCAGCGAGCCCGAAGCCCAGGCCTGGGCCGATGGCAACGGCCTCTACCGTCGGCTCGACCAGGTGAGCGGGCGCGGCAAGTGTATCGGCATCGGCAGCGTCCGGCCGGGCGTCGTGGTCGAGCTGGCCGGTCTCGGCCAGCGCTTCAACGGCCAGGTTTTCGTGACGGCGGCACGCCATGAGTTCAGCCTGGTCCAGGGCTGGCGCACCCACGTCCAGTTCGGCGGCGTGCTCGATGCGCCGGCCAAGCCAACGCCGGCCAGCCTGTTGCCGGCAGTCTCCGGCCTGCAGGTCGGCATCGTCAGCAGCAACGAAGACCCGGATGGTGAGCACCGCGTGCGCGTCCGCCTGCCGCTCCTCGGCCTTGCCGACGACGGTCTCTGGGCGCGCGTCGCCAGCCTCGATGCCGGCGACGACCGCGGCTTCTTCTTCCGCCCCGAGATCGGCGACGAGGTGGTGGTCGGCTTTTTTGGCGAAGACCCGCGCCACCCGGTGATCCTCGGCATGCTGCACAGCAGTGCCAAGGCGGCGCCCCTGGCCGGTTCGGACGACAACCACGAAAAACTCTACAAGAGCCGTTCCGGCATGCGCCTGCATTTCGACGACGAGAAGACGGTGCTGACGCTCGATACGCCGGCCGGCAACGCCATCGTCCTCGATGAGGACAAGAAGTCGCTGACCCTGGCCGACCAGCACGGCAACAAAATCGTCCTCGACGCCGACGGCATCCGTCTCGAAAGCGGCAAGGCCATCGCCGCCAAGGCCGGCACCGAACTCGGCCTGGAATCGGGAACCGGCTTCAGCGCCAAGGGCGGCACCGAACTCAAGCTCGAAGGCGGCACCCAGGCCGAGCTGTCGAGCGCCGCGACGACCGCCGTCAAGGGCGGCATCGTCCAGATTAATTAAGGGAGCACGAGCATGCCAGCAGCCGTTTGTGTCGGAGACATCAGCAACCACGGGGGCACCGTCGTCGGGCCGGGCGTACCGACCGTGCTCATCGCCGGCAAACCGGCGGCGGTGGCCGGCGACTTGCACGTCTGCGTCCTGCCGCCTTCCGGCCACCAGCCGACGGTCAGCCCTTTCCCGATGGGCAGCCCCACGGTCCTGATCGGCGGCCGGCCGGCCTTGCGCACCACCGACGCCTGTATCTGCGGCGCGATGGCGGCGGTCGGCCAGCCGACAGTCCAGATCGGCTGAGCCATGGCTGACCAGTACGTTTCCTTCCTCGGCACCGGCTGGAGCTTCCCGCCGAGCTTCGCAGGCGGCGGCGTGGCGATGACCGCCGACGAAGCCGACATCCACGCCAGTCTCGCCATCCTTTTCGGTACCGCCGCCGGCGAGCGCCTGTTCGCACCGAAATACGGCCTCGACATGCATGAACTGCTTTTCGAGCCGATGAGCACGACCCTGCGCACCCTGCTGCTCGACCGCGTGCGTACCGCCATCCTGATCTACGAGCCGCGCATCAAGGTGCTCGAACTCGCCGTCGACTCCCCCGACCCCAACGCCGGTAACCTGCACATCCGGCTCGACTACAGCGTGCGCGCCACCAATTCGCGCTTCAACCTCGTCTTCCCCTTCTACCGCACCGACAGCAACGAATTGCGGGCGGCCGTGGCGGGCGCCGGATTGCCGTGAAGAGATCGCCATGGCCAGCGCGACCATCCTCCAGAACCTGATCGCCCGCCTCGGCCAGAGCCAGGACGACCGCCACCCGCGCGAACTGGCCCCGGACTTCGTGCGCATCGACGAGCGTTCCGGCGCCGACCTGCTGGCCCAGGCGCGCGCCCTGGCCGGCAAGCTGCACCACTACCCGCACGATCCCGAGCTGCCCGGCGGCGACTGGCGCGGCTTCTTCCCGGAAGGCGACGACGCGGCGCTGCTCGCCCGCGACGACGGCAGCGTGCCGCCGCACCTCGGCCTGTTCGGCGCCTTTCTCAAACTCTACGAATATCCGCAGGCGGCGCTCAACGGCCTAGGTGCGCGCCATCTCGATTTCCAGTACCGACGCGTCCTCGGCTTCGTGCCGCGCCCGGCCGCCGCCGACTATGCCCATCTCGTCTGCGAACTGAAGAAGGGCGCTGCCCCGTTCGCCATCGGCCCGGCGCAGCGCTTTTCCGCCGGCAAGGATGAGGCGGGGCGCGAATGGTTCTACCGGCCGCTGCGCGAGACAGTCATCAACCACGCCCGGGTCGCGGCGCTGCACAGTGTCCATCGCGATGGCGGCGGCCTGCATTTTGCGCCGGTCGCCCACTCGGCCGATGGCCTGGGCGGCGTGCCCGATCCGGCGCGGCCGCAATGGCGCGCCTTCGGCCATGCCGGGTTGCCGCTGGCCCCGGTCGGCTGTGCCCTGGCTTCGTCGCTGTTCCGCCTGCAGGAAGGGCTGCGCCGCATCGAACTCGATCTCGAACTGGCCGGCCTCGATGCCGTCGGGCTGGATGCCACGGGGCTGGCCGCCAGCCTGCACGCCTATGTCTCCGGCGCCGAAGGCTGGCTTGGCCCCTATGCCCTCGGCGGCAAGCGGGCCGGCAATGTGCTGACCCTCGATTTTGCCGTCGCTGCCGGCGAGCCTGCCGTCGTCGATTACGACCCCGCGATCCACGGCCTCGCCTTCGTGCCCGGCCTGCCGGTCGTGCAACTGCTGCTGCGGCCCGAGTCTGCGGCGCGCTACGCGGCGCTGGCGGCGCTGCGTCCCGGCCGGCTCGCGGCGCGCGTCGCGGTCACCGGCATGAGCGGCCTCGCGCTGGAAAACGACAACGGTCCGCTCAATCCGAAAAAGGCCTTCCTGCCCTTCGGGCCGCAGCCGGTCAAGGGGGCGCGCTTCATGGTCGGTTGCCCCGAGGCGCTCGGCAAGCGCCTGCTCGACCTCAAGCTGCGCCTGGCCTGGCAGGCCGCCCCGGCCAACCTCCATGCCTGGTATGTCGATTACAAGCGCCGCTCGGCCATGCAGAACGGCGTCTCGGCCCGCCTGGTCTATACCGACGCCGGCGGCGGCCGCACCGAGACCAGCCTCGACCTGATGGCGCGCGACAGCAGCGGCGCCAGCGTGCTCAGCCCCTCGGCGCCGCCGCCGGCAAGTTCGGCCAAGGATGGCGACGACTACCGCTTCGCGCTGCTGCGCGGCGGCAGTTCCTTCAGTCGTTGGCTCGGCAAGCGTTTTGGCATGGCCCGGCCGATGTACCAGCGCGAAGCGGTGGCACCGCCACCGGCGCGCAGCGGTTTCGTCACGGTCGGGCTGGACGACGATTTCCTGCATGCCGACTACCGGCGCGAAGCGGTCGAGCATGCGGTGAAGAACGACAAGATCGTGCTCAACGAACCCTACACGCCGACCGTGCAGCAGATCAGCCTCGACTACCGGGCGACGACGGCGACGGTCGATGTCGGCGCGACCGGCGAGGCCGATTTCGTCGCCGCCGGCGAACTGCAGTTCTTCCACGTCGGCGCCTTCGGCCAGCGCCGCGAACACGGCTTCCTGCGCCGCAGCCTGGCCTGGGCCGACGGACAGGCGATCGGCCTGCTGCCGGCCTATCCCGACGAGGGCGAATTCCTGATCGGTCTTTCCGGCATCGGCGCCGGCGAGGCGGCCAGCCTGCTGCTGCAGGTCGCCGAAGGCAGCGCCGATCCCGATCTGCAGGCCCGGCCGGTGCGCTGGTCGGTGCTCTGCGACAATCACTGGCGGCCGGTCGCCGCCGACGAACTGGCCCTCGACACGACGCGCGCGCTGCGCGCCAGCGGCCTGGTCGGTATCGTCCTGTCGCGCTGGACGACGACGGACAACAGTTGGCTGCCGCCCGGCCGGGTCTGGCTCAAGGCGGCCATCGCCGAGGGCAGCGCCGCCGCCTGCCAGTTGCTGGCCGTGGCGAGCAATGGCATCGAGGTGGCTTGCGAACTGCCGCCCGAAGCCGAGCGTCCGGCGCATGTCGTGGCGCCGGGCAGCATTGCCTGCCTGCTCGATGCGCCGGCCGGAGTCAAGCAGGTGGCGCAACCGCAGGCCAGCTTCGGCGGCCGGGCCCGCGAAGGCGACGAGGCCCTGCGTCGGCGCGCCGCCGAACGCCTGCGTCACCGCCAGCGCTGCCTCACCGCCTGGGACTACGAGCGCCTGCTGCTCGAAGCCTTCCCCGAAGTGCATCGCATCAAGTGCATCCCGCACGCCAGCGACACGTCCTGGATGGCGCCCGGCAATGTCCTGCTGGTGGCGATTCCCGACCTGCGCAACCGCAATGCGCTTGATCCGCTGCGGCCGAAGGTCGATCTCGATACCCTGACCCGCATGCGGGAAATCGCCGCCGCCCATGCGCCGCCGCAGGTCACGGTGCGGGTGCGCAATCCCGCTTACCAGGCGGTGCGCCTCGATTTCAAGGTGCGCTTCGTGGCTGGCCTGCCTTTCGACTACACCCGCCAGCAACTCCACGCCGCCATCGTCCAGGCCCTCTCGCCCTGGGCTTTCGAGGCCGGCCGGCAACTGCAGTTTGGCGGCCGCCTCTATCGTTCCGTGCTGCTCGATTTCATCGAGGAACTGCCCTATGTCGATTTCGTCACCGACTTCCGCTTCGGTCTCGCCGGCAGCGGTGCCAGCCTGCTCGCCGATGTGCCCGACATCGTCGCCGACCGGCCCGATGCCATCCTCGTCTCGGCGGCGAGCCACGTCATCGGCGAAGTGAGCGATTGACCATGCTGCTCAAGCCGACCATCGCCACCACGCCCGAAATCGACCCGGCGCGCGACCAGGGGCAGTTGTTCGCACGCGGCCTCGACGAAGTGCGTCGCCTGTCGCGCCAGGCGTGGACCGATCACAACTTGCACGATCCCGGTATCACGACGCTCGAACTGCTGGCCTATGCGCTGACCGACCTGGCCTACCGCGCCAGCTTCCCGCTCGAAGACCTGCTGGCCACGGCGAGCGGCAACGAGGAAACGATGGCCGGCCAGTTCGTCAGCGCCCGCTGCATCCTGCCCGGACGACCGGTCACCACGGACGACTACCGCAAGCTGCTGATCGACCTGCCCGACATCAAGAACGCCTGGCTACAGCCGGCGCCGCTGCGTTACTACGCCGATATCGCCAAGGGCAGCCTGAGCGCCACGCCGACCGGCGTTCCCGGCGAGCGGCCGGTCGATGTACGCGGCCTCCATGCGGTACTCGTCGAGTACATGGACACGGTGACGACGGCGGCCGAGCGCGCTGCCGTCGATCGCCGTGTACTCGCCACGCTGCACGCCAACCGGGCGCTCGGCGACGACTTCGTCGGCGTCTCGGCGGTCGAAACGCAAAACTTCAGCCTGTGCGCCGAAATCGATCTGTCCGGCGATGCCGAGGCTGATGCGGTGGCGGCGCAGATCGCCTTCCAGGTCGATCGTTTCCTGGCGCCGCCGGTCGCCAACTACCGGTTGGCCGAGATGCTCGAACGGCACCATCCGGACGGCACGCCCTACACGGCGCCGGAGATTTTCGAAGGCCCGCTGCTCGCCAACGGCTTCATCGACGACGCCGAACTCGCCGCCGCCGGCCTGCGCAGCGAGGTCCGTCTTTCCGACATCATCAGCGTGATCATGGACATCCCGGGCGTGCTGGCCATCCGCGACATCATCGTCAATGCGCTCGATGGTGCCGGCAAAGCCATCGAACCGGCCGACAAATGGCGTCTGCCAGTGCCGGCCGGGCACCAGCCGCGCCTCTCGGCGGCGCACGGCCGCCTCGTCTTCTACAAGCGCAACGTGCCGATCCCGGCCAGCCCGGCGGGCGTGACCGAACGATTGCGGGCCTTGCAGGAAAACGAGCGCCGCAAGCTCGAAACACCGATCGCCGACGATCTGCCGATGCCGCTCGGGCGCTGGCGCGACACCGCCGCCTACCAGTCCTTCCAGCTTGATTTCCCGGCCCTCTACGGATTGTCGGCAAGCGGCCTGCCGCCCGGCGCGACGCCACTGCACGCCGCCCAGGCGCTGCAGTTCAAGGCTTACCTGCTGTTCTTCGATCAGGTTATGGCCAACTACTTGGCCCAACTCGCCCAGGTGCGCGATCTCTTTTCGCGGCGCCCTGATCTCGGACGGACCTACTTTAGCCAGTTGGTCGATAAGCTTCCGGATAAGCAGAAGATTTATCACGATAGGTTCAACGCCTGTGAGCTTGCCAAAATAGTCGAAGCGCCGGGAGAAGGCTGGGGGCGCCGCAACCGCTTCCTCGATCACCTGCTGGCGCGCTACGCCGAGGAATTCAACGATTATGTCCAGATCATGCAGTCGCGTTTCGGGCTGTCGCCGACCCAGGCCGCGGCCGCCAAGTGCGCCTTCCTCGCCGATTACCCGCGCCTTGGCGGCGAGCGCGGCCTAGCTTACGACTGCAGCCTGAAAGATACAGCCGACCAGTGGAACAGTGCCAACGTGTCCGGCTTCGAGCGGCGTATCGCCCGCCTGCTCGACATTCGCGACATCCGCCGGCGCAATCTCTCGGATATTCCCTACGACATGTATGCCGAGGTCGATGCGACGCCGGGCGACGAATTCCGCTTCCGCATCCTGCATCCCGATGGCGAGCACGTCCTGCTATCGAGCAGCACGCACTACCTGACGCGGGAGGATGCCCGCCGGGAAATGGATCAGGCCATCCGCCTCGCCCAGCAGCCCGCCGCCTACGACCGTCGCGAGGCTCGTGACGGCCGCCATTACTTCAACATCGTCGACCCCGAGGGCGAGGTGATCGCCCGGCGCATCGAATATTTCGACGATCCGGCGGCCATGGAAGCGGCCATCGCCGAACTCATCGCCTACCTGCGCCAGACCTACAGCGGCGAGGGCTTCTTCCTGATCGAACATATCCTGCTGCGACCGGAGCGGCCCGGCGATCCTTTCATGCCGCTCTGCCAGGACAGCGCCTGTGCCGATTGCGGCGATGCCGATCCTTACAGCTACCGGGTCAGCATCGTCCTGCCGGCCCGGGTCGGGCGCTTCCGCGACATGGACTTCCGCCGCTTCGTCGAGGAAACCCTGCGCCAGGAAATGCCCGCCCACCTCCTGCCACGCATCTGCTGGGTCAACAACGACGACATGGCGGCGATCGAGCTGGCCTATCGCGAATGGCTGGCAATTCGCGCCGGCAGCGCCACGGCCGACCGGGCCGAAAAAATTGGCGCGCTGATCGCGGCGCTGACCCGGGCCAAGAGCATCTATCCCGCGGCCGGGCTGCACGAATGCAGTGCCGTCGCCGATCCCTTCCTGCTCGGCCGTACTGCCCTGGGCAGTGCCGGCCGCCAGTCGTAACCCGTCTCCGGAGTCCCATCATGGCCGATCCCCTGAAAGTCCTCCGCCGCCTCGACCAGGTCACCACCGACTACACCGTCTTCGAACGCGACCAGGTTCTGACCCACGACCAGCTCAACGGCGTCGCCGAATACCTCGACGACCAGGCGCGCCTGACGCGGACCCGCCTGCTCGGCGTCGGCATCGTCGATGGCCTGGAGGTCGCCCTCAACGGCGAGCGCCTGCAGATCGGGCGCGGCGCCGGCGTCACCAGCGATGGCGACCTGCTCGGTCTCGCCGCCGACACGGCCTTCGACCGCTACCGCGAATACCCGGAGAGCGCCCCGGTCTACGATCCCTTCCTGCAGGGCGACAAGCGCCTCGTGCTCCACGAGCTGCTCGCCGTCGGCGACCGCCAGCTCGGCCAGCCGCTGAGCAGCCTGCCGGGCGGCCTCGGCAACAAGGCGGTGATCGCCTTCATGGAAAGCTACGAAAGCGACCCCGATCTGTGCACCGGCGGCGATTGCGACAACCTGGGCAAGACGGCGCGCAACAGCCAGCGTTTCCTGTTGCTCGATGCCGGCGACGCCAAGGCCCTGCTCGGTCGCCTGAACACGCCGGCCCGGCTGGCCCGCAAACTCCCCTACGTCGAGGTCTTCCGGCCGAAACTGGGCAAGACCGTCGTCTCGGCCAGCGATTTTCTCGCCGCCTACCGCGAAGCCGCCGGCCAGACCCGCGAGCGCCTCGACAAGGCGCTCGCCGCCTTGCACGAGGTACTGGCCGAATGGCGGCCGGTGCTCTTCGCGGCCCATCCCTTGCCCGACTGGTCGGCCGACTTGACGGCCATCGCGGGCAAGGTGACTGCGGCCGGCGCCGTCGGCATCCAGTATTACCACGCCTTCCTCGCCGATCTCGCGGCGAGCTGGAACGAACTGCGCGATATCCTGCTGGCCGACGGTAGCCATCTTTGCCCGCCGGTCGGCGCCTTTCCCAAGCATCTCGTGCTCGGCGACCTCGGTGGCGATGGCTTGCGCACGCCGCATTTCCCGGCGCCGCAAGGCGGGGCAGGGCAGCAGACGGTCGACCGCGTGCGCTTCCTGCTGCGCCGCCTCAATCTCCAGCTCAAGGGCTTCCGCAATTCGCTGCCGCTCAAGGCTGGCCAGCCGGCGCTGCGCATCGCGCCGAGCCGGCGCGAGGACCGCCCGCTCGGCGAGCGCGCAATACCCTGGTATTACACGCCGGACATCCGGCCGGCCTGGACGCAGCGGCTCGGGCCCGCGGCGCCGGGCTACCACTGGGCGCTCGGCGACAACGACGACCCGCTCAACGACAGCATCGCCGGCGTCGATTTCTTCCGCATCGAGGGGCATCTCGGCATGGCGGCCAGCCAGGCCGAACCAGCCATCGAGGCCCTGGTCCGCGCCCGCAACCTGCCGATCAGCGTGATGAGCGTGCTGCTTCATACCGAACGCGGCAAGGTCTGGCGCGGCCCGCGTTTCAAGCACTCCGCCCTGCACAGCCTGCATTACCTGCTGCGCCAGGATGTCGCCAGCCAGTTGAAGGACAACCTGGCCTACGTCGGCAAGCTCAAGACCGAGGTCGCCGGTGCCCAGTCGCTCGACCAGGCCGAAGCCAGCATCCTCAAGCGGCCGCTGAGTTTTTCCTATGTCTCGGAGGGCAACAGCACCTCCTTCGACGTGGCAGGCGTGGTGGGCGGCGCCGAGAGCAAGGTGACGGCGGTCAGCGGCAAGCTGGTGGGCAGCGGCAGCCAGTCCGGCCTGCTGCAGACCGGCAAGTACAAGGCGTTCGCCAGCCAGGCCGGTACCTGGCGGGCCGAGCTCGACGATGCCGTGGTCGAGACCGCCAAGGCGCGCGAGAGCCTCGGCCACATCATGCGCAGCGACATCGCCTCGCCGATTGACGCCATGGTCACCTCGAAAAGCCCGCTCTGGGTCGGCTGGCTCGATGACATCATCAAGAAGCGCGACGAGGACAAGACCGAGCGCCTGCTGTTCAGCAAGATGATCGTCGATCATCCCGGCCTCGAACACCGCGGCGGCTGCGTGCCGGGCGGCACCTTCGTGCTGGCCTACGATGATCAGGGCACGGTGGTCGGCGATTTCATGCTGCCCTACTGGATCGACGACATCGACGAGGAAGAGCAGCGCGCCGACCCGCCGCTCGTCCTGCCCGACCTGCGCCTGCCCAACTTCATCAAGCCGATCAAGGTAATCAAGCCACTGGCCACGGTGCTCGACGACTACAAGGTCAAGGCCATCCTGCCCGAACTGCAGGTGCAGAAGGGCTATGTCGATTTCGTCCAGAAGTCGGTCAGCGCCTTCGGCGGCGTGATCAAGGAAGCGGCGGCAATCAAGACGACCTCCACCGTACCGAAGACCGGCGACGACAACATGAACCGCATGTTCGAGAAGCTCGAATACAACAAGAACATGGCCCGCGAGATGCGTATCCAGCTGATGGACGAGGAACTGCCGCCCGAGCGCCGCAGCTGGCTCGAAAAGCAGGTCGATACGCTGGACAAGGAAACGGCGGAGACGGTCAAGGCGACCACCGAGTACTTCGCGGTCAATGCCGCGCCCGAGATCAAGACCGGCGCCGCGGCGCAGCAGGTCTATGTGGCGCTCAACGAGAGCATCAGCCAGATCGGAAATGCCGAGGTGACGAGCAAGCTCAATACCGATCTCAATACCCTGCAGGTCGATGTCGGCCGGGTGTCGGCCAGTGATGCCCAGTTGGTCGGCAATGTCGTCAAGTTCAACTTCAAGCAGCGCTGAGCCGGGCCTGCCGCCATGACCCAGCCGCACCGCATCCGCCGCCAGCGCTGGCAGGTCGACGCGCCGGACCCGGCGACGGCGTTCGCCCTGCGCAGCGCCCTGCGCGAGGAACAGGCGCGCTCCCTGCTGCCGGCACTGGAAGCGGCCTTCGAGGCAGCGGGTGTCGGCGATGCGGTCGTGCGCATTCCCCGGCTCGAACTCCACCTGACGCTCGCCGACCCGGCACGGCTGGCCGAGGATTTGCCCGGTCAACTCGAAGCCGCCGCCCGCCGCGCCCTGAGCGGGCTGCTGGCGGGGTCGGGCGAGGGCGCATCGCGCCCCGGCGTCGTCGGGCCGGCCGAACGGCTACGCCATTACCTGCGTCATGGCCGGTTGCCCTGGTTCGAGGCGGCCGATGAGCCAGCCGCGCTACACCGCTTGCTGGCCGGCGCGGCGCAGGCCTGGCGCGCGCTACCCGATGCCGGCTGGTCGGAATGGCGGGCCTGCCTTCCCGAGGATGAGACCGGCGCATTCGCCGCCACGCTGCGCTACCTGCAACTGCTCGACCCGCCGGCGCGCGCCGCGCTGCTTGCCAGCGCCGGGCGCCGGGCCGGGGTGGCGGGGCGGCCGGGCGTATGGCCTGTTCTTCCTGTAACTGGTGCCGCCGCTGGCGTGCCGCCGTCGCTAGCGTTCCTGGCCGGCTGCCTGCTCCGGGCGGCCGGTCGTCCCTGGCCCGAGGCCGCCGGGCCGATACCAGCCGCCCTGCGCGAGGCAGGGCCGGGCGGCGAGCCCGTGCGTCGAGCCAGAGCGTTGGGGCAAGGGGCCGTGGCGGGCTTGGGGTGGTCGCTTGAGAAAATGCCAGCGATCGGTGGGGCTTCCCTGGCGGAGTCCGGGGAAGGTGGCGACGACGAGAATGCATCCATCGACCATCAGGACGATACCGCCACCGCCCCGGCCTGGCCGGTTCATGCTGCCGGCCTCGTGCTGCTCCACCCCTTCCTGCCACAACTCTTCGCCGAGTTGCAACTGTGCGATGGCGATGGCCGTCTGCCTGCATCGGCCTTGCCGCGCGCCGCGGCGCTGCTGTACGGGCTGGCGAGCGGCGAGGCACCGCCCGGCGAGTTCGTGCTCGGCCTGATCAAGCCGCTGCTCGGCCTGCATCCCGACGATCCGCTGCCGGTGGACGAAAACGATCTCGCGCCCGGCGACCTCGCCGAGGGCGAAACCCTGCTCGCGGCTGTGATCGAACACTGGACGGCCCTGCGCAATACCAGCGTCGACGCCCTGCGCCTCTCCTTCCTGCAACGTCGCGGTCTGCTTCGCCCGGCACCCGACGGCTGGGCGCTGCATCCCGACGGCGAATCCTTCGACCTGCTCCTCGGCCAGTTGCCCTGGGGCATCAGCATTGTCCGGCTACCATGGATGAGCGCACCGGTCTTCGTCGAATGGCCGACCCCCTGAGCGCCAACGCGCGCGACCTGGAGGCCGAGCTTACCTGGCTGGCGGCCGTGTTGCAGCGCCGACTCGATACCTATTTCGGCAATCCGCCGGCCAGTCCGGCGCTGCCTGGCGCGCTGCCGCCGCCGGTGCTGGTCGAGGGCAGTTCAGCCTTTGCCGACCTCGTGCTGGCCAGCCGCCTCGATGCCGGCGAACGCCTGCTGCTGGCCCTTGCCCTGGCGCCGCATCTCAAGCCGCAGTTGCTCGATGTGCTGTGGTCGCGCAATGAAACGACCCAGCGCGGCTTCAGCGAGTTCGGCGGCGTCCAGGCGGCGCAGTCCGGCTGCTTCCTACCGACCGGCGAGACTGCCTGCTTCCTGCTTGCCGGCGACGATCTGGCCGGCCGCCTGCATGCCATGCGCCGGCTCGCCGACAGCCAGCCGCTGGTTGCCGGCGAACTGCTCGCGCCGCTGGTTTTTCCCGTGGGCGAGACGATGATGGCCGGGCCGTTGCGGCCCGCGCGCAGCCTGCTGGCGGTTATCCACGGTGGCGACGAGACCTTGCCCGAAGGCGGCGACGCCTTCCCCGCCCAGCATGTGACGACCGGCCTCGCCTGGTCCGACCTCGTGCTGCCGGAGAACACCCTGCGCCAGATCGAGGAGGTGCGCGACTGGCTGGTCCACGGCCAGACCCTGCTCGGCGCCTGGGGCCTGGGCAGCCGCCTGCGCCCGGGCTATACCTGCCTGTTCCACGGTCCGCCCGGTACCGGCAAGACGCTGACCGCCTGCCTGCTCGGCAAGCTTTGCGGGCGCGAGGTTTACCGCATCGACCTCTCGATGGTCGTCTCGAAGTACATCGGCGAGACCGAGAAAAACCTCGCCCGTGTCTTTGCGCTGGCCGAGCGGCGCGGCTGGATATTGTTCTTCGACGAGGCCGACGCCCTGTTCGGCCAGCGCACGCGCGTCGATAGCGCGCACGACCGCTACGCCAACCAGGAAGTCAGCTTCCTGCTCCAGCGCATCGAGGATTTCCCCGGGGTGATCATCCTGTCCTCCAATTTCCGGCGCAATATCGACGAGGCCTTCATGCGCCGCTTCCAGTCCGTGGTCGCCTTCGCCATGCCGCAGCCGGCCGAGCGTATCCGTCTCTGGCGCGAGGCGATGCCGGCGGCGGCGCAACTCGACGACGAACTCGATCTGGACGCCTTGGCCGAGCAGCACGATGTCTCGGGCGGCACGATCATGAACGTCGTGCGGTACGCCGCGTTGCGCAGCCTGGTGCGCGGCGATGCCATGATTCTCGCCGAGGATGTCGGCGACGGCCTGCGCCGCGAACTGCTCAAGGAGGGCCGGGGCTTGTAGCCCGGCAGCGCCATGCAGGCCGCCGCCCGCCTGGTCAATCGTCCGCCGCCCGTGCGGCCGGCTGCGGCGGTCGTGCAGCGCGTCGCGAGCGGGGTGCAATGCCAGTCCCTGCGCGTCTCCTCGCCCGGTGATGCGGCCGAGGTCGAAGCCCGACGCGTGGCGCGCAGCGTCGTCAGCATGCCGGCACCGGCCGCCGCGATCAGCCGCTCGCCGGTGCTGCCGCAGCGCGCCGAAACGACGGCGACGCGACCAACGCTGCCCGGCTTGCCGGGGGGCGGCGCGCCCTTGCCCGAGGCCGTGCGCAGCTTCATGGAGCCGCGTTTTCGCGCCGATTTCAGCCGCGTCCGCATTCACACCGACGAACGCGCTGCCGGCGCCGCCCGCCAGGCGCAGGCGCGGGCCTTCACGGTCGGCGAACGCATCTATTTCGCCGGCGGCCAGTTCCGTCCCGAGACGGCAGAGGGGCGCGAACTGCTTGCCCACGAGCTGACCCACACCATCCAGCAGGGCGCCGCGCCGCAGGCCGTCCAGCGCATGCCCGCAACGGCGGTGGCCGAGCGCAGCGGCTCGCTGGCCCAGCGTTGGGATCTGCCCGATCCGCGTCGCCTGATCGCCGACCGCGCCGCGGCGATTCCAGGCTTCACGCTGCTGACCGTGATCATCGGGCGCAATCCGATCACCGGTACGGCGGTCGAGCGTTCCGCCGGCAACCTGCTGCGCGGCGCCATCGAGCTCATGCCCGGCGGCGTGCTGGTGACGCAGGCGCTGGCCAACCATGGCATCTTCGACCGCGTCAGCGCCTGGGTCGAGCCGCGCTTCGCCGCGCTGCGCGACATCGGCAGCAGCGTCATCGAAGGTGTCCGCCGGTTCATTTCCGACCTCGGCGTTGGCGATCTGCTCGATCCGGTCGGCGTCTGGAACCGGGCACGCAGTCTGGTGAGCGGGATCGTCGACCGGGTCGTGTCGTTTGCCCGCAACTTGGTCAGCGGCATCCTCGACCTGATCCGTGACGCCGTGCTCCGGCCACTTGCCGGACTTGCCGCCGGGACGCGCGGTTGGGACCTGCTCTGCGCCGTGCTCGGGCGCAATCCGATTACTGGCGAAGCGGTGCCGCGCACGGCGGCGACGCTGATCGGCGGTTTCATGCGCCTGATCGGCCAGGAAGAGGTCTGGCAGAATATCCAGCGCGGCAACGCCGTCGGCCGCGCCTGGGCCTGGTTCCAGGGGGCGCTGGCCGGCCTCATGGGCTTCGTCGGCGCCTTGCCCGGCCTGTTCCTGGCCACGCTGCGCAGTCTTGCGATCAGCGACCTGCTGACGCCGATCCAGACCTTCGCCCGGATCGCCCGCGTCTTCGGCGATTTCGCCGGGCGCTTCATCGGCTGGGCCGGGGCACAGGTGATGAGCCTGCTCGAAATCATCTTCGAGGTCGTCGCGCCCGCCGTCATGCCCTACCTGCGCCGGGCAGCCGGGGCGCTGCGGACAATCGTCGCCGATCCCGTGCGTTTCATTGGCAACCTGGTGCGCGCCGCAGTGCAGGGCTTCCGCCAGTTCGCCGCCAACATCGTCAGCCACTTGCGCGCCTCGATCATCGGCTGGCTGACCGGGGCGATGGCCGGCGCCAACCTCTACATCCCGCAGGCCTTCACGCTGCAGGAGATCATCAAGTTCGTGCTCAGCGTGCTTGGCCTGACCTGGCAGAACATCCGCGCCAAGCTCGTGCGCGTCGCCGGCGAGCGGGTGGTCGCGGCGATGGAGACCGGTTTCGACATTGTCGTCACGCTGGTCCGCGACGGCCCGGCAGCGGCCTGGGAGCGCATCCGCGAGAGCCTCGCCAACCTGCGCGAGATGGTCATGGAGCAGGTGCTGACGTTCGTTCGCGACAATATCGTGACGGCGGCCGTGACGCGTCTCGTGTCCATGCTCAATCCGGCCGGTGCCTTCATCCAGGCCGTCATCGCCATCTACAACACGGTGATGTTCTTCGTCGAACGGCTGCGCCAGATCGCCCAGGTCGCCGCCGCCTTCATCGACTCGATTGCCGCCATCGCCGGCGGGGTGATCACGGCGGCGGCCAATCGGGTCGAGCAGACGATGGCCGGCCTGCTCACCCTGGTCATCAGTTTCCTCGCCCGCCTGGTCGGCCTGGGTCGGGTCAGCGATGCCGTCACCAATATCATCAACCGCATCCGCGCCCCGATCGACCGTGCGCTCGAGCGTGTCGTCGACTGGATCGTCCGCCTTGGCCGGCGTTTCATGAGTGCCGCGCGGAGCGCTGCCGGGCGGGTTGTGGAATGGTGGCGGGCGCGCAAGCCGTTCCGCACCGCCGGCGGTGCCAGTCACGAAGTCTATTTCACCGGCGACGAGCGCAATCCGCAGCCGATGGTCGCCAGCAACGATCCGCGCCCGATTGCCTACCGCCTCGAGCAGTTCGAAGGCATGGCGCGCCGGGCCGATGCCTCCGACGATCAGCGCGCCGCGCTGGGCACCATCGCCGCGACGCGTACGGCACTGGCGCGCAATCCGGACGACCGGGTGGTCGTCAGCAACCTGCAGACGCTATTCGGCTTGTTCGACGATCCGCCGCGCCCGGTGCGGGCCGACTATCAGCCGCGCACGGGGGCGATCAGTGGCGATCCGACCGGCACGACGGTGAGCACCGGCATGCGTATCGTCGGTCTCAACGACCGCTTCCGGCGCGTCGACCATCCCGGCAGCGAGCCGCAATCGAGTGCGCAAGCCGCCTTGATGGCCCTGCTGCCGACCAACCCGAGCCTGGGCAGCGAATACAAGTACATCAAGGGGCACGTCCTCAACCACCGTCTGGGCGGCATCGGCAACGCCGAGAACATGTTCCCGCTGACTGCCAATGCCAACAGCCGTCATTACTACAGCGTCGAACGGCAGGTGGTGAACTGGATCAATGCCAGCCCGCACAACTGGGCGATCTACGAAGTCGACGTCGTCGGCATCCGCGCCGACATCCAGCGTGGCCGACCGGTGGGACGCAACGGGGTAAATGCCACCCTGCAATGCCGGGCTACCCTGAAGGACCGCAACAGCCGCGACCAGGGCTCGGTGATGGCGACCATCACCTCCGAATACCGGCAGCGCCACGACTACGCGATGGCAGAAATCTGAACGACCTACTCAGTACGCGCTTTATGGCCCCAGTGGCTTCTGCTTGATCTGCTGAACCCGGGGAATGATCTGCTGCCAGTATTGTGCCGTGAAGTAGCGAATGCGCGGACGCAAGGTCCAGACCCGGAGCCGGTGCCAGGGCGAATGCCGCCGCGCGGCAAAGTGGCGGCAGCGCTCGGTCAGCCAGGCGCTGTCGAAGCCGGCCCATTCCCCGGCGACGCTGAGCAGATTGGCCGAAACCGCCGGCGCGACCTCTTCGTCATGAATGAGCATGACGGTTTCGAGCGGGTAGGGCGAAGCCGCGATCACCCGGGCGATGTGATCGAGCTGGAAATCTGCCAGTTCGGTATCGAGCCATAAATCCGCGAGCGCCTCCCAGAGCGGTGCGCTGGCCAGCAGATCCGCAGCGGAGAGTTCACCTCGGGACGACGGCTCAGGGGAGGGCGGTGCCGGCTTGGCGCTCATCGTTCATATGCGCCGATGCGCAGGATGTCTGAAACGCTGGCAAATTCGTGGTCCGGGCCGAGTCTTCTGAGCGATTCGATGGTGCCGAATCCCCAACTCACGGCTCCGAAATCGATTCTCGCCTTGCGTGCTGCTTCGAGATCAGTCGTCTGGTCGCCAATGTAGATCGCCTCGTGGCGGGCGACGCCGAGCCGGTCGAGCACGCCGGAAAGCCGCCTGGCCTTGCCGAAGATCGACATGCCGCACTCGAGATGCCGGATCAAGCCGGCGTTGGCCGGGCCTAGCACGGTGCGCACGTTGTCGAGGGAATTGGAGGAGACGATAGCGAGAGTGACGCCCTGCTCTGCCAGGTCGGAGAGCAGCGTATCCACGCCCGCGAAAAGCTCGATCTCGGCAACGTGCTCGCGCATCAGGCCGATGAAATGGCCGGCCACCAGAGGCAGTTTCCACGCCGGCATGCCGACATGCCGCATCATCTCCCGGGCCGTATGACCCTTGAAGGAGGGCAGCAGAGCAGGATCAATTTCCTTGAAGCGATGTTGCCCTGCCACTTCGTTGTATACCTGCACGAAGAAGGGAAAAGAGTCGGCGAGCGTGCCATCGAAATCGAAAATGGCGAGGCGGTAGGTCATGGCTCAGACGTGTGTCGGGATCGACGCCGCTCGCTTGCGCCTGGCAAGCCAGGCAACGCCATAGCCGAGCAAACCCAAGGCGAGCGGAAACAGCCCGCCCCATGGTGTGCTTCGGGCGTTGGCGAAAGCGATATCGGCTTCCAGCATGCGCGGTGCGACGCCATCGATGCTCAGGCCATAAACGGCCGAATAGCTTTCCTGCAGGGCGCTGTTCGATGCCGGAATAAAGAAGCTCAGGCGGGTTTGCTCCGGCTGCCATTGCAGGGCCAGTTGATCGATACCGTTCAGGGTGCTCTCGTAAAGTTGCGGATCGCCTGCCAGATAAAAGCGGGCCCAGGTGCGATTACGTGAACGGCCGGTACCGTGAATGGCCGCCAGCGGCCCGGAAACTTGCCGGTAGGCTTCTCGCTCCAGGGGGAGCGGTGCAGAGGGGTAAAGCAGGAGGAGCAGGCCCAGTGCCGTCATGGCAGTGCAGATCAGCAGGAAAACGACGAGGTCTCCGGTCGTTTCGAGACGGTGGATTGCCATGCGGCGAGGTGGGCGAACAAGGGGCGGTAAAGACGAAGGCCGCATTGCGCGGCCTTCGTGGGGGGAGCAGGAACGTCGCTTACTTGACGATCTGGTTCAGTTCGCCCTTGGCATAGCGCTCGGCCATCTTGTCGAGGCCGACGGCCTTGATCTTGCTGGCGTTGCCGGCAGTCCCGAAGGCTTCGAAGCGGGCCACGCAGATCTTCTTCGCGGCTTCGCGGGCCGGCTTGAGGTAGTCGCGCGGGTCGAACTTGTCCGGATGTTCAGCCAGGTAGCGGCGGATGGCGCCGGTCATGGCGAGGCGGATGTCGGTGTCGATATTGACCTTGCGCACGCCGTGGGCGATGCCCTTGACGATTTCCTCGACCGGCACACCGTAGGTTTCCTTCATGTCGCCACCGAATTCGCGGATCTCGGCCAGCAGTTCCTGCGGCACGGAAGACGAGCCGTGCATCACCAAGTGGGTGTTCGGGATGCGGGCGTGGATTTCGGCGATGCGGTCGATGGCGAGGATGTCGCCGGTCGGCTTCTTGGTGAACTTGTAGGCACCGTGGCTGGTGCCGATGGCGATGGCCAGCGCGTCGCAGTTGGTCTGCTTGA
>JAEUOD010000068.1 GCA_016791065.1 Dechloromonas sp.
TGTGCTGAAAATTCGAAAACGCAATTCTAGACCCGAACCCGGATGAACCCACGCATCGAATCCCTAGAAAAAATGCTCGACGGCCCGCGCGACGGCGCCCTGCTCCGCTTCTCGCTCGGCAATGAATACCTCAAGGCCGGCGAGCCGGCCAAGGCCGCTGCTGCCTTCCAGGCCGCCGTCGATCGCGACCCGAACTACTCGGCCGCCTGGAAAGCGCTCGGCAAGGCGCTCGCCGAGGCCGACGACCCGAGCGCCGCACTGGCAGCCTACGATCGCGGCATCGCCGTCGCCGAAGCCAAGGGCGACATTCAGGCGGCAAAGGAAATGAACGTCTTTGCCAAACGCTTGCGCAAGGCGCGTCCCTAAAGATTTGTTACAAAGCCATGTCCCATTGCAGTAGGTCCGGCGAGATCGTCGCGCGTTATTCTGGCACGAACATCATGAAAGCTACTGCCATGGACCTTCACCGCACATTGACCCGTATCGCCGTCGCCGCTGCCCTCATCGGCAGCCTGGGCGCCTGCGTCGTGGCCCCGCCCCAGACAGCGGGCTATCGCGGACCGTCGGTCTACGTCGAGACTTATCCGACCTACCGTTACGGTTACCCCAGTGGCTACTACGGGTATGAGCACCGACATTACGACAACCGCTATTACGACAATCGCGGGAGTCGCTACTACGGGGACGACCGGCGCTACAGCGAACCACCGCGTCGCATGGAAGCGCCGATTCCGGGGCCGGCCCAGGTTCATCGCGATATCCGGCGCAGTCTGGGCTTGCCGCGCCTGCCCGGCATGCCCTGAGCACCCTTCTGAAAGGGGGTAGATTCGTGCGGGCTTTTACTTGCCGCGCGGTGGCACCAGGATGGTTTCGACGCCCAGTTCCCTGAGTTTGGCCTGGGCGGCCTCGGCTTCCTGACGCGAACGGAACGGCCCGACCTGAACCCGGGTTTCGAGGACGGAAGGCACGCCGCTGAGGGTCAGCTTGGCGTGCAATTCTTCGGCGCGCTGGGCACTGGAAAAGACCCCGGCCTGCAGGACAAACCCGGGCCCCGTGCGCGATGCACCGGCCGGAACGAGCGGCACCGGCCGCACGTCGATCAGACGGGCATTCGGCTTGTCAGCCGGGAGCGGCGGCTGGACCGTCGTGTTAGCAGGAACACTTTCCTTTGCCGCCACCGTCGGCGCCGCCGTGGCTTCCGGCGTCGCTCGAACAGCGGGCTGCACAGCTGTCACTGCCACGGGCGTACGCGGCGGCTTTGGCGATGCCACCGGTTCCCGGCTAACAGGCACCGGTGCAGCCTTCTCCTCCACGACGGGCTTCGGCTCAGCTACCGCGGCCGGCGTCACCTCAGGCTTGCTGGGCTCCGCCGCCGGCGCGGGCGCCTCAGCGACGGGCGTTGGTGGCTCGGGCAGGGTTTCGGCGGCGGTTACCGGCTGCGACACCTCTTTTTTCGGCGCCACCGGCACCGGTTGCGTGAAGACCGTCGCCTCCGGCTCCTCTGGCGAACTGGCGAGATAGTCGAAGAAAGCCAGCACGCCGAGCAAAATGGCAACAAGCATGGCGGCCACGACCAGCCGCCTGGTCAAGGTACCGCGCAAGTCGGTCGCGGCTTCGTCGTTTGCCGGCGGATCGGTCTTTTCGGTCATTCCTGAACTCCACGCTCCTGGCTCTTGGCCAGTGCTACCACCAGTTCTGCTTCAGCCCGGGCGATACCGCAGCGCTCGGCGATCATCGCCGGTTCGTAGCCAGCGGCAGCCATCTGCATCGCATCGCCATAGATCGGCGAAACCGCCTGTGCCGCCTGGATATGGGCAAATTCCTGCAACATGTCTTCGCGCAGGGCAGCCAGCTCGCCACGTAGTACATCCACCTCGTCGCGCAACTGGGCCAGTTCCTGCTCCAGGCTCTGCCGCAGCATGTCCTCGGCCAGGCCGGGCGGAGCCTGCTCCAAGGGCTCCTCGGCAAACACCTCGGGCTCTGGCTGCTTGTCTTCAAAGACCGGCGCCGCCGGCAACTCAGGCTCCCGCGCTGGCTTGCGGCGGCGCAGGTTCAGCATGCGCACGACAACGACGATCATGTAGATCGCCGCCAGGGCGATCAGCACGATGACTGCCTCGCGCACGCCCAGTGTCATGCCGCCTACCTCGATCGCCGGCAGGTTTGCACCGATCACGAAGCCTTAGAACCCGACCGAGTACTGCACACCAAGGATGTGGGCACTGGCGTCATACTCGCCACGCAGGGTACTCGATCCGAGTGCTGCGCCGCTGGGCAGGCGGAAGGTCTTGCTCTGGCTGATCTCGGGATCCGGCACGTGCAGGTAGGCATAGCCGAGATCGATCTTGCCGTAGCGCCCGGCATTCCACTGTCCGCCCAGCGAGAACCAGATACGGTCGTTATCCGGCACGCGCGCCGTACGATCCTGATTGGTCACCGGCGTCCGGTCGTAGGCGATGCCGAACTTGAGCTTGGCCGATTCATTGAGCTGGTAGGCCGCTCCCCAGGCGAAGCGCCAGGAGTTCTTGTAGTTGAAGTTTTCCACATCGGTGCCGCCCGAGTGCTTGACGTTCAGGATATCAAGGGAACTCCAGCGGGTGTAGGAAAGATCACCCATCGCCTCCCAGCGGTCCGAAACCTGTTGCCAGACGGACAGCGTGAAGGTATCCGGCAGCTTGAGATCGGCGGACGCAGATCGTGAACTGTCGCCGAGCTCGCGCTTCCCTTCCAGCGTGTAATCCATCGCCGAGCGATAGCTGATGCCGACCCGCATGGCTGGCGACAACGTGAACAAGGCACCGGCATTCCAGCCCCAGGCGGAATCGTCGCCCTTGAGCCGATACAGGCCTGCTGGCGTGGCATTGGTCATCTCGGCATCGATCGTCTGGTAGTTCAGACCGAAGCCAAGCGAGACCTTGTCGTTGATACGGTAGGCCACCGAGGGGTTGTAGTTGATGGTGGTGATTTCCGACTTGATCGACTGATAGCGCCCGATCCAGTCATTGTCGTACTCGGTAGCCAGGCCGAACGGGGCCGAAACGCCAAAGCCGAGGAAAAGATCCGGCGTCAATTGCCAGGACAGATAACCGTTCGGAACCGCCGCCCAACCGCCCGCATCGCCGCCATTCCCCCCGGAAACGCCGGCCAGGACGCCGGAGCCACTCGTTCCGTCGTTCTTGAACTTGTAGCTCGGTCCGACACCGACGACACCTGCAGAGACCTGGAAGCCCTTGAGTTGCGTCATCCCGGCCGGGTTGAAAAACACCGTGCTCGCATTGTCGGCAACGGCCGCCGAGCCCGCGTAGGCGGTACCAAGGCCGCTGGCATTTTGCTCAAGGAGCTGAAAGGCGGCCGCCGAGGCCACCCCGGAAAATGCAACCAGCATCAAAGCCGGCAATGTGCGCAAGGTCATTTTTTTCATTGCTTCGTTCCCTCGAAGGCGGGCAAATTGAGTAACCGCGTGATTTTATTCCATTTCGGGCGGAATTTCGGGTGGAAGCACACGCTTGTTGCCGCTGCCGTCGATTGCCACGTATGTCAATTCGGCTTCCGTGACCTTGACGATGATTGGATTGCTGTAATTGCGCTCGGCATAAACCTCGACCTTGACGGTGATCGAGGTCGTCCCGACCCGGGCAATGTCGGCATAGAAACTGACGATATCGCCGACCGAAATCGCCTGCTTGAACTGGAAGGAATTGACCGAGACCGTGGCAACCCGGCCGCGCGCCCGACGCATGGCAGGAATGGCACCGGCGACGTCGACCTGGGCCATGACCCAGCCGCCGAAAACATCGCCATTCTGGTTGAGATCGGCCGGCATGGGAACGACGCGCAGCGTGGAATGGCGGGCCGGAAGCTGGAGGTGTTCTGTCGTCATGATTTGCTCAAATCGGAATCGATACCGGATTTTCGCGGAAAGCGGCCGCTTTTCATATACTGGCGTCCGCAATCCGATAACGTTCCCGAACAGGCCCCGACATGCGCCGCGCCACCGCCCTCCCGAAACCGCCCACTGGCCAGCCGCTGACCGACACCCATGTCTGGCTGACCCTGAAAACGCTCTTCCCCTACCTCTGGCGCTATCGCCTGCGTGTCCTCGCCGCGCTCGGCTGCCTGGTCGGCGCCAAGCTGGCGAACGTCGGCGTGCCCTTGGTCTTCAAAGAGATGATCGACGGCCTCTCGGCCCCTGAGCAGGTGTTGGCCCTGCCCGTCCTGCTGCTCGTTCTCTACGGCGCGATGCGCTTTTCGACCTCGCTGTTCACCGAATTGCGTGAAATCCTCTTCGCCCGCGTCACCCAGCGCGCCGTCCGGCAGGTCGCCCTGGAAGTTTTCGGCCATCTGCATGCCCTGAGCCTGCGCTTCCATCTCGAACGGCAAACCGGCGGCGTCTCGCGCGACATTGAGCGGGGCAGCCGTTCGATTTCCAGCCTGATTTCCTACACCCTCTATTCCATCCTGCCGACCCTGGTCGAGATCGGGCTAGTACTCGGCATCCTCTTCGTCAAATACGACATCGGCTATGTACTGATCACGCTCGTCTCGCTGATCGCCTACATCGTATTCACGATCAGGGTGAGCAACTGGCGCATCGATATCCGGCGCGCCGTCAATGAAACCGACTCGGCGGCCAACACCCGGGCGATCGACAGCCTGCTCAACTACGAGACGGTCAAGTATTTCAACAACGAGGCCTGGGAAGCGCGGCGCTACGACGAGCAAATGATCAAGTGGGAAGAGGCCGCGACGCGCAGCCAGACCACGCTCGCCTTCCTCAACCTTGGACAGCAGGTGATTATCGCGCTCGGCGTCACCGCCATGATGTGGCGCGCCGCCAATGGCGTGGTCGATGGCCGAATGACCATCGGCGATCTCGTTCTGGTCAATGCCTTCCTGATCCAGCTCTACATGCCGCTCAACTTTCTCGGCATCGTCTATCGGGAAATTCGCCAGGCACTGACCGACATCGAACGCATGTTCAAGCTGCTTCAGGAAAATCGCGAAATAGCCGACGCACCGGATGCCCGCGACCTTCCCGACGGGCCCCTGCAGGTGAATTTCGACACGGTCGATTTCGCCTACGAACCGGACCGGAAAATCCTTAAAAGCGTCGATTTCGCCATCGCGCCAGGCCGGACTGTTGCCGTCATCGGCCACTCCGGCGCCGGGAAATCAACGCTTTCCCGACTACTGTACCGCTTTTACGACGTGACCGGCGGCGCGATCCGGATCAACGGCCACGACCTGCGCAGCCTGAAGCAAAGCAGCCTGCGCGCAGCAATCGGCATCGTGCCGCAGGACACGGTGCTGTTCAACGACACGATTTTCTACAATATCCAGTACGGACGCCCCGAGGCAAGCCGTGATGAAGTCTTTGCTGCAGCTCGCGCCGCCCAACTGCATGATTTCATTGAAAGCCTGCCGCAGAAATACGAAACCCGGGTTGGCGAACGCGGCCTCAAGCTATCGGGTGGCGAGAAGCAGCGTGTGGCGATTGCCCGAACCCTGCTCAAAAATCCCCCGATCCTGATCTTCGACGAAGCCACCTCGGCCCTCGACTCCGCAACGGAACGCGCCATCCAGGCACAACTCGAACGGGCGGCAATCGGCCGGACGACACTGGTTATCGCCCACCGCCTCTCCACCGTAATGAACGCCGACGAAATTCTCGTCATGCGCGACGGTCATGTCGTCGAACGTGGCAGCCACGTCGCGCTCCTGGCCGCCGATGGGCAATACGCCCGCATGTGGAACCTGCAACAGCAGGAGGACCGGGAGAGCGAGCCGGGCTAGAATCTTCCGATGAACTGCTTCGCTCACCTTGACGGATGAACGCTCCCCACTCGTTTCGCCACTGGCGCCATGTACGGACCACCAGCCTGCTCATGCCGCTTCTGGTCTTTCTCGTGCTGGCGACATTGACCTGGTTCGGCTATCGCTGGCAAGCGCGGGTCCAGTCTGAGGCTGTCGAATATGCTGACGTTCAGGCCAGCGCAGCAATCACCGCAGAAATCCGCGAACGTCTGCAACTGCACTCACAGTTTCTGCGCTCCCTGCAAGCCTTCGCAGCCACGCATTCGTGGCTCGACCTCGCGCCATGGCAACGCTTTGCCCGGGAAATCGACATCGGCATGGCATTGCCCGGCCTGTTCAGCTTCGCCTACGCCCCTGCAATCCGTTCGACCGACCGACCGGGGGCGATTGGCACGTTACGGCGCCAGGCAGGCCTGCGCGAATTCCGGATTTTTCCCGAAACCTCGGCTGAGCTGACGACCCCGGTCATCTTCGCGGCCCCTGAATCAGCGGAACTGCAACGCAGCATCGGGTTCGATCTCTCTTCAGAAGCACTCCGCCGCGAAGCGATTGACGCCGCCATCGTCCAGCGCGATGTCGCGCTTTCCGCGCCCATCGTTCTGCATATTGACCGGACCCAGCCACGTCCCGGCTTTCTCATGCTGTTGCCCCTCTTTCATCCGGACCGTCCGCTGGCTGATGTGGCTGCCCGGCGCGCCGCCTTCGCCGGCATCGTCCTGACTGCCTATCGGACCGATGAGTTTCTATCCCGCCTCAAGCAGGCGGCAAAAAATCGCCTGGCCTTTCGCATCATGGACGAAAGTCTCGCGGCCAGCCGCGCTCCAGATGACGCCGCAAAGCAGATTTTCAGTTTCGGCTCGGTGCCGGAGTCAAGCGATACGCCCCCCGACTTTCACCATGAAATCGATTTCGGCGGCCGCAACTGGCTTTTGTATTTTTACCGGGAAGCACCGTCAGCCGCCAGCGAATCACTCGATGCGGCAAACCTGATCCTCTACGGCGGACTGACCCTCAGTGCCCTGCTTGCCTTCCTGATCTTTCAACTGAGCACGCACCGCGACCGCGCCGAAAGGCATGCCCGGCGGGCTACCCGTGAACTGCGCGAACATCGGGACCATCTCAACGAACTGGTTGCCGAACGGACGGCCCGACTCGAAAGCGCGCTGGTCTCGGCGCGCGCGGCCAGCCAGGCAAAATCGGAATTTCTGGCCAACATGTCCCACGAATTGCGGACACCCATGCATGCCATTCTCAGCTTTGCCGAGTTGGGCGCCAACCGGGGAGAAGCGGTCGGGATCGCCAAGCTGCGCCAGTATTTTCAGCGCATCGAACAAAGCGCACATCGTCTCCTCGGCCTGATCAACGAGTTGTTGGACATTGCCAAACTGGAAGCTGGTCGTGCCGACATGCATCTGGCTTCAGCCGACCTCGCTGCCCTGATCCAGGATGCCCGCACGCAACTCGAATCGCTTCTGCTCGCCAAGAAGCTGACAATCGAACTGGAGGTTACTGCTGCCAGCAGCTTGGCGCTATGCGATAGCGAACGCATACGGCAAGTCATCCAGAACCTGCTGGGCAATGCTATCCGCTTCTCCCCGGAGGGCGGCACCATCAGAATCGAAATCGCCGCATCGACCCTGAGTAGTGGGCGCCGCGCCGAAGACAGCGTACAGGTCGCCGCCATCGCCATACGTGTCGTCGATCAGGGTATCGGGATCCCTGAAGCCGAACTCGAGCACATTTTCGAGAAATTCGTCCAAAGCAGTGCCACGCGAACCGGGGCTGGCGGTACTGGCTTGGGGCTGGCGATCAGCCGGGCCATCGTCATGCAGCACCGTGGTACGATAGTTGCCACCAACAACGCTGGCGGCGGCGCCTGCTTCACTGTAACCCTGCCGGCCGACAGCCGTACCCGTGACAACGGAGCACAATGATCGAAGCCCGTATTCTGCTCGTGGACGACGAAGCATTGAACCTCGAGATACTGCTCGAGTACTTCGAAGGCGAAACGTCGCTGACGCCGCATACCGCAGACAATGGCGAAATGGCCTGGCAGATGTTGCAGGCGCCGGATGCCGATTACAACATTATCCTGCTCGACCGCATGATGCCCGGCCTTGACGGCATTGGACTGCTTCGGCGCATCAAGGAAGCCCCCCGCCTGGCCGGCATTCCCGTCATCATGCAGACCGCAGCCAATTCGGCGGCACAGATTCGTGAGGGCCTGGAGGCAGGCGCCTACTATTACCTGACCAAGCCCTATCGACGGGACGACCTGCTGGCCATCGTTCATGCCGCTCTGGCCGATGCCGAAGCCCGCAATGGCTTGCGTCGGCAACTCGATCAACATATCGATTCTCTGCAGTTTCTCGATTCAGCAGAATTTTCGATCCGTACCATCGACGAGGCCGGACAACTCGCCTCCTTTATTGCGCATGCTTGTCCGGATCCGGCGACGGCGGTCATCGGCATCTCCGAACTACTGATCAACGGCATCGAGCACGGTAACCTCGGCCTCAGCTACGCCGAGAAGTCCATGCTCAAACGCGACGACGGCTGGCGCGTCGAAGTGGACCGACGCGCCAGCCTGCCGGAGAATCGTGACAAGCAACTGCGGGTGAGTTACCAGCGGGAAAGTCATCAGATTGTCCTGCGGGTAGCCGACGAAGGGACTGGCTTCAACTGGCGGAATTTTCTCGAAATGGACCCCGAGCGGGCCTTCGATCCGAATGGACGCGGCATCGCACTGGCCCGTATGCTGAGCTTCAGCAGCATCCACTATGAAGGCTGCGGCAATGTAGCGATCGCCACGATCGGCTTTGACGCATCCCGGCAGGAACCATGACACATCAAGGCAAAATGAAGGTACTGGCGGTCGACGACAACCGGACCAACCTGCACATTCTGCAGGTATTCCTCAAAAAGCTTGGGCACGAAGTGATTCTTGCCGAGAACGGTGAGGAGGCCCTGCGCCGTTTCGAGAGCCAGGCGCCCGATCTGGTCCTGCTCGACATCATGATGCCGGTAATGGATGGGTTCGAGGCAGCCCGCAAGATCAAGGCAATGTCCAGCCAACGCTGGACGCCGATCATTTTCCTGTCGGCCCTCAACCGCGACGAGAATCTGGTCGAGGGCCTCGATGCCGGCGCCGACGACTATCTGACCAAGCCAATCAATTTCGTTGTCCTCGAAGCCAAGCTGCGCTCGATGCAGCGCTCGCTCGCCATGCAGCAAGCCTCTATCGAATCGCTGCGGCGTGTCCAGGCCATTTCGGACAACGTCGTCGATGCCATCATCACTATCGACGGCGCCGGCCTTATTGCTTCGGCAAACCGTTCGGCAGAACGGATTTTCGGCTGCCCGGCCAGGGAAATCACCGGACAGCCCCTAAGCAAGCTGATACCCGGAGTGCGCACAGAACGCGATAGCACCTCGGCGGGCAATAACACGCCCCGACCAGCTTCGCAGGAGCGCGAGGTTGAGGCGCTAAGGCGCGATGGCCAAAGCTTCGCCGCAACCCTATCGCTTTCGGAGATCGAACTCGACAACCAGGCCATGTCGATTGCGGTTATCCGCGACATCTCGGAACGAAAACTGGCCGAACAGAAGCTACGTGAAAGCGCTCGCCTGCTGCAGGCTTACTACGACCAAACCCATAGCGAACAGCAACTCGCTATCCGCTTGATGGAGAAGCAATTGCATCGGGCGGGCCTCGAAGACCCCGGCCTGCATTACAAGGTGATTCCGGCCGAAAGCTTCAGCGGCGACATCGTCGCCGCTGCGCGTTCGCCAGAGGGACGTTTTTACGCTCTGCTGGCCGATGCCACCGGTCACGGCCTGACTGCGGCTATCAGCGTACTGCCGGTCCTTGCGCTGTTCTATCGTATGGTCAAGACCAACCGCGATGTTCGGGAAATCGTCCTCGAGCTCAATCAGCAATTGAAGGAGTCGATGCCGATCGGTCGCTTCGTCGCCGCCAGCCTCGTCTGCCTTGAAGCCGAAGGACAGCGGGGAGAGATCTGGGTCGGCGGTACGCCGGAAGCCTTTCTTTTTGACCGCTGGGGCCGCATCGCACGAACGTTCCCATCGGAAAACCTGCCGCTGGGCATCGTTGACAACGATCAGATGCACTGTCAGCCGATCGGCTTCTCCTGGGCTGCCGAAAGCCAACTGGTGCTGTGCTCCGACGGCTTGCTCGAAGCGACCAACAAGGACGGCGCGCAGTTTGGTACGGAAGCGCTGGCTGCAGCCGCAGCCAACACCTCTCCGAATGCTCGTTTTCATGCCATCGATGCTGCATTGTCCCGGCATCTCGCAGGCAACCTTGCCAGCGATGACGTCTCGTTGATGGTCATCGATTGCCCGTGAGGCCGCGTCGATGAAGCCTGCCACCCCCTTGGCAAAAATATGCATGATTGGTCTTCTTGCTGCCAGCCTGCCCGTTTTGGCCGGACCGAGCGAGGATTCGCCAACCCTGCGCAAGATAGCCAATACCGGACTGATTACGCTGGGCCATCGCGAATCCTCGATTCCCTTTTCCTACTATGACGAGCGCCAGCAGGTCATAGGCTATTCGCACGAACTGATGCTCAAAGTAGTGGAAGGAATTCGCAATGAGCTACGCTTGTCACGGATCGACATTCGCCTGATGCCGGTCACTTCGGCCAATCGGATCACTCTGGTTCAGAACGGCACGATCGATATTGAATGCGGCTCCACCACGAACAATCTCGAACGGCAAAAACAGGTCAGTTTCTCGACGACTATCTTCATCGTCGGCACCCGATTGCTGACGCGCGCAAACTCGGGTATCAATGACTTCTCCGATCTCGCCGGCAAAAATCTGGTCACCACCGCCGGCACCACTTCGGAAAGACTGATTCGTCGCCTCAACGACGACAAATCAATGGGAATGAACATCATCTCCACCAAGGATCATGGCGAGGCTTTTCTCAACCTGGAATCCGGCCGGGCCGTCGCCTTCATGATGGATGATGCACTGCTCTACGGCGAAATGGTCAAAGCTAGGAAAATGAGCGACTGGGTGGTCACCGGCACCCCGCTCTCCAAGGAAGCCTATGGCTGCATGCTGCGCAAGGACGACCCTGGCTTCAAAAAAGTGGTCGATGCCGCTCTGACCAAGAGCATGCTCTCTGGCGAGGCAGAGCGTATCTACGCCAAATGGTTCGTGGGGCCGATTCCCCCCAAGGGACTCAACCTCAACATGCCACTGTCGGACGAGATGAAAGCACTCTACAAAGCGCCAAACGATCGAGCGCTTGACTAGGTTAGCAGCCACAAAACTGGAAGCAAAAAAAATGGCCGGGAAAAATCCCGGCCATTTTAATTTCGAGAGTATCTGAAACAGCGCCTTAAGCTGCTGCTTCTTCCTCGACTTCCACAGCCTCGGTCGGCTCCGGACGGTCCACCAGTTCAACAAAAGCCATCGGCGCATTGTCGCCGACGCGGAAGCCACACTTCAGAATACGAAGGTAGCCGCCCGGACGGGTGGCGTAACGCGGACCGATTTCTGCGAACAGCTTGACAACGATTTCGCGGTCGCGAAGACGGTCAAAAGCCAGACGCTTGTTGGCCAGGGTCGGGGTCTTGCCGAGAGTGATCATCGGTTCGACGACACGACGCAGTTCCTTTGCCTTCGGCAACGTGGTCTTGATGGCCTCGTGGCGAAGCAGGGAAACGGTCATGTTGCGCAGCATCGCCAAGCGATGGCTGCTGGTACGGTTGAGTTTGCGAAGTCCCAAACGGTGACGCATGGTTAATCCTTTCTATGTTCTGCAGGCGTCCCTTGGCAGCCTTGGCTGAAAAAGGTCCTTAGACCTTTTCCAGACCGGCAGGCGGCCAA
>JAEUOD010000075.1 GCA_016791065.1 Dechloromonas sp.
TCGTCGACAATGCCGGCTTCCGGCTCGCCCTGCCGAAACTGCCGGCACCGCTCAACGTCGCCTGGGGGCTTCTCACTGCGCAAGGCGTCGGCTTCGCTGAAAAATTGCGGACAGCACTCTGGATGCAGGGCATCAAGGCCCGCCGTTTCCGGCTTGCCGGCGACTCGACGGTCGCCGAATGGCTCGATGCAGGCGGGCAGACCGGCAGTCTCCGCCGCCACCTCTGGGAACCGCTCTGCCTGGCTGCGCTGAACACGCCCGCCGAACGCGCCTCCGCCCAATTGTTTGCCAACGTCCTGCGCGACAGCCTTGGCAGCGCGCGCCGCACAGACACCGATCTGCTGCTGCCAGCCGTTGATTTCGCTCGTCTGCTGCCCGAACCGGCTGCCCGCTGGCTCGCTGGACGGGGCGCCGAATTGCGTCTGGGCCAGCGGGTAAGTCGCCTGGAAGGCCAGGAGGATCATTGCCTGATCGACGGCGAACGCTTCTCGGCCACCATCATCGCCACCGCGCCCCAGCACGCCAGCCGCCTGTGGCCGGCACTGGCGCTCGCTTACGACTACGAGCCGATCGCCACCATATATCTGCAGTATTCACACCACATCACTCTGCCCTTCCCCCTGCAAAGCCAGCTCGGCGGCCTCGGACAGTGGGTGGTGGATCGCGGCGACGGACTGCTCGCCTGCGTCCTGAGCGGGCATGGCGACTGGGAGGCCTGCACCGACGATGCGCTGGCCCCCCGTCTGGCCGCGGAACTGGCGTTCCCCGAGGCACCGGACTGGCACAAAGTCATCCGCGAAAAGCGCGCCACTTTCTGCTGCCGCCCCGGCCTGCCCCGCCCCGCCCCGGACGGCTGGCACCCACGCCTCTTCCTGGCCGGCGATTACACCTGGACCGACTATCCGGCAACGCTCGAAGGTGCCGTACGCAGCGGCCGGCGGGCGGCAACCCTGGCCATGGCAGCCGTTTAGCGGAGGATGCTGCCGACGGTCCGCTCCGGCCGCAGCTCGCTGCCGACCCAGCGGGCGAACTCGCTGCGCGTACAACTGCCGAAGCGGTTTTTCCGGGCGCCTTCCAGCACCTGATAGACCACGAGGTCGTATTCGGGGTTGTTCGACGGCCGCTCATCGACGATCTGCCGGACCGACCATTGCGGCCCCGGCTGGTCATTGCAGTAGATATGCCCGAGCACGACCTCGGGCAAAGCCTGTGCCTCGGCCTTGCGGGCAATCTGGATGGCATGCTCGACGACCTGCCCCAGTTCGGCCGGACCGATGTCGATCACGACATTGAGCGAAGCCATCGCCTCCTCGATCTGCGCCTCCGAAATCACCGGCCAGGCATTGCCCTTGCGAACCGGCACGGCATAGTGCATGAGACTGGCCGGATAGCGCCGCCAGGGAAAGCCATAGTTGAAGAAAAACCCGACGAAAAGGATGATCAGGCAATTGATCGCGACCGGCGTCAGGGCGTAGGCGAAGCCAAGCGACTGGACTGCACTGCTGCCAATGACTGCGGTCAGGGCAGTGGCGCCACCCGGCGGATGGATGCAGCGCGCCAGGTGCATGGCGCCGATGGCGAGGCCGACGGCAAGCCCGGCCGCGAGGACCGGATACGGTACCCAGTGCGCGCAGGCGACACCGACCAGCGCCGACACCAGATGACCGCCGAGTACCGCCCAGGGCTGGGTCAGCGGGCTGTGCGGCACGGCGAAAATGAGCACCGCCGAAGCACCGAACGAGGGAATGATGACGAGCGCCGCCTGCGACCCAAGCAGCCAGTGCGTCAGCGAATACACCAGCACGATGCTGATGATGCCGCCCAGGGCGGCCAAGACCTGCTCGTTGGCGCGATAGGCCGCATGCGGCACACCGAGGAAATGCCGGATGTTGATCAGGAGCCGCTGCGGCATGCGTTGTCTTTGCTTGGAGCGGATGGCATCTGCTTGAACAAGGCCCTCAACTCACCGCCATTGGCGCACAAATCGGCCAGGGTGTAGGCATCGAGCGACCGGTACAAGGCATCGAAAGCCTCGGCCAGTATTCCGGTCAGCCGGCAGGCCGGCGTGATGCAGCAACGATTCGATTCGGCCGAAAAGCATTCGACGATGGCCGCATCGCCCTCGCTGGCCTTGATCACCTGGCCGAGCCGAATTTCGCCGGGCTCGCGCGCCAGGCGAACGCCGCCGCCCTTGCCGCGCACCGATTCGACGGTGCCGCCCCGCGCCAGTTTATGCACCACCTTCATCAGGTGATTCTCCGAAATGCCGTAGGCACCGGCCATTTCGGGAATGGTGGCCAGTCGGTCGGGCTCGAGCGCGAGGTAGATCAGGACGCGCAGCGTGTAGTCGGTGAAGGTCGTCAGGTGCATGAGTTATAAGCAGTAAAAATAATATTGCTTTTGATGGACGCGAATGCTAACTTAACATGTATTGATTGTACATCTTTAAGCGAACGTGAATATACGCCTCGATTCCGGCATCCCGCCGACACCTGACGCCGTGCGCAGCATCCTGCGTCGCGTGGTCGATCCGGAAATCGGGATCAACATCGTCGATCTCGGGTTGATCTACGACATCCGCAGCGATGCCGAAGGCGTCCGTATCGCGATGACCATGACGTCGCCGGCCTGTCCGATGAGCGACCTGGTGATTGCCGACGCGCAGGCTGCGCTTGCCGAATCGCTTCCCGATACCCCGCCGGCGAACATCGAACTGGTCTGGAATCCCCCCTGGGAGCCGGCCATGATGAGCGACAAGGCACGCAATACCCTTGGCTGGTAAGCGCATGACCGTTCCCGTACCGCCGCCGCGCTGGCGGTTCCCGCTGTTGCTGATGGCGATGGCCAGCCTGCTGTTCGGTGTCCTCGGCGGTCTGGCCCGCGTCGCCATCGAAGTGCCCGTCCTGGCCCAGGCGCGCGCCTCTGGACATGGCGCCCTGATGATCGCCGGCTTTTTCGGCACCGTGATCAGCCTCGAACGCGCTGTTGCCCTGCACCGGGCATGGCCCTACCTGGCCCCGCTGGCCGCCGGACTCGGTGGTGCCGCGCTGATCGCGGCGGCGCCTTGGTGGGTCGCGCCAGCCCTCTTTTGTCAGGCCGGCACCATACTTTTCCTGGCCAGCCTGCAGGTCTATCGCCAATTACCAGCCCTCTTCACCCTGACCCTGCTGCTCGGCGCCAGCGCCTGGCTGGCCGGCAACTTCGCCTGGCTGGCCAATGGCGACCCGACGACCGCCGTGCCTTTCTGGATGCTCTTCCTGATCCTCACCATCGCTGGCGAGCGCCTGGAACTAACCCGCTTTCTGCCGCCCCGCCCGCTGGCGACGCGCCTTTTCGGTCTTCTGCTCGGTCTGATCTGCCTCGCCGCCAGTGCACTGCCCTTCACCCCGGAAGCAGCAAGCCGCCTGCTCGCTGGCTGCTGCCTTGCGCTCGCCCTGTGGCTGATCCGCAACGACATCGCTCGGCGCACCATCCGGCAGGATGGGCTCCCGCGCTTTGTCGCCGCCTGCCTGCTTGCCGGCTACGCCTGGCTGGCACTGGGCGGCGCGCTCGGCCTGCTGGGAGCCTTCGCGGCCGGCCACGCATGGCGCGACGCTGCGCTGCACGCCATTTTCGTCGGCTTCGTCTTTTCCATGGTGATTGGTCACGCACCGATCATCTTTCCGGCCGTGATGCAGGTCCGCATCCCCTACACCGCGTGGCTCTACCTGCCGCTACTCGCCCTGCATACAGCCCTGCTCCTGCGCGTTGCCGGCGGGCTCGCCGCAGACTGGCCGTGGCGCCAGAACGGCACGCTCGCCACGGCCCTGAGTCTCGCCCTCTTCATCCTGAGCATTGCCGGCAGCGTGTGGCACGGCCGTTCGTCCGCCGGGCAGGCGGCATCATGAAACGCTCACCGGCACTCGCCCAGCTTTCCCGCGAGCATCACACCGCCCTGAGCCTCGCCCTGCGCATCGAAAATGCCGCTAGCGACCGTGCCCTGGCCGAAATCGCCGCCACCTTGCCCTCCCTCTTTCGCGGCGAGCTCGAACCGCACTTCCAGGAGGAGGAGCGCTCACTCCTGCCGCGCCTCGCCGCGGCCGGCGAAAACGAGGCGGTTGCACGCACCTTGCGCGAACACGCCGAGCTGCGCGATCTGGTCAAGGCCGTCCAGCAAGGCAGCGCGTCGGCACTCGCCGAATTCGGCGTCCTGCTCCGCGCTCACGTCCGGTTCGAGGAACGCGAACTGTTTCCGCTCGCCGAACGCGTCCTGCCCGGCCTGGCGAACGACGTGCCGCCGACAACCCTCTGAATTTCCCCGCGAATCACTGCCCGTCAGATGTCCCAAACCAAACCCGCCAAACGCATCATCGAAATCAAACCCGTCACCGATGTAGACGCCAAGATTTACCCCCGCTCCATCCAGGGGCATTTCCAGCGCTGGCGCTGGTTTTTCGTCGGGCTGACCCAGCTCGTCTTCTACGGCCTCTGCTGGCTGCCATGGAACGGCCGCCCGGCGGTGCTCTTCGACCTCGACACCCGTCGTTTCTACCTCTTCGATCTCGTGCTATGGCCACAGGACACCATCTACCTGGCCGTCCTGCTCGCCCTGTCCGCCTTCGCCCTCTTCCTGTTCACCACCGTTGCCGGCCGCCTGTGGTGCGGCTACACCTGCCCGCAGACGGTCTATACGGAAATCTTCCTCTGGCTGGAAAAACTGGTCGAAGGCGACCGTCCGAAGCGGATCAAGCTCGATGCCGCCCCCTGGTCGGCCCGCAAGCTCGGCATCAAGACCACGAAACACGCGCTCTGGCTGGCCCTTTCCCTTTGGACCGGCCTTACCTTCGTTGGCTATTTCACGCCGATCCGCGAGCTGCTAGCCGGCATCGCCGCCTTCACCCTCGGTCCCTGGGAAATTTTCTGGATCCTGTTCTACGGCGCCGCCACCTACGGCAATGCCGGCTTCCTGCGGGAGCACATGTGCAAATACATCTGCCCCTACGCCCAGTTCCAGTTCGTGATGTTCGACCGCGATACGCTGAACATCACCTACGACCGGGCTCGCGGCGAAGCACGCGGCACCCGCCAGAAGACGGCCGATCCCCGCGCCCTCGGCCTCGGCGACTGCATCGACTGCAGCATCTGCGTCCAGGTCTGCCCGACCGGCATCGACATCCGCGACGGCCTGCAACTCGAATGCATCGGCTGCGCCGCCTGCATCGATGCCTGCGATCAGGTCATGGACAAGATGAACTACCCGCGCGGCCTGATCCGCTACTCCACCGAAAATGCCGTGGCCAACAAGTCGCCGCGGAGCGAGATCATCCGTCGCGCCTTCCGGCCGCGCGTCCTGGTCTATCTGAGCATTTTCCTTGGCGTCGCGCTGGCCACCGCCTGGTCGCTGGCGACCCGGGTGCCGCTCAAGGTCGCCATCCTGCGGGACCGCATGGCGATGTCCCGCGAGGCGCCCGACGGCAGCATCGAAAACGCCTTCAACCTGCAACTGACCAACGCCAGCGAAAAGGCCCGGCGCTACATCGTGCGCGTCGAGGGCTTGCCCGGACTGGCGCTGGCTGAAGAGCCCGTGCTTGACGTGCCGGCCGCCGCCATCGGCAGCGCCCCACTGGTGCTCAAGGTGGCGCCCGAGGCAGCCGGCAGCGGCGCCCACCCGATCCACATCACTGTGCAAGACGCCGACGATCCCAGCATCACGGCAACCGAGACCGCCAAATTCTGGCTACCCTAATCGTCCAACCGACCGGATTGAATGCGCAGGGTGCGCCCGCAACGGGCGGCGATGGCCTCGTCGTGCGTCACCAGGAGCAGGGTCGTGCCCTGCCGGGCATTGAGATCGAACATCAGTTCGATGACCTGCTGGCCGGTTGCCGCATCGAGGTTGCCGGTCGGCTCGTCGGCCAGTACCAGCCGCGGATTCGGCGCAAACGCACGGGCCAGGGCGACCCGCTGCTGCTCGCCGCCGGACAAGTGCTTGGGATAATGCTTGAGCCGGTGCCCGAGGCCGACTCGTGCCAGCCAGTCGGCGGCAATGCTTGAGGCCCTCTCGACGCCAGCCAGTTCGAGCGGCAGCATGGCGTTCTCCAGGGCATTCAAGGACGGCAGCAACTGGAAATTCTGGAAGACGAAACCGAGCAGACGGCCGCGCTGCCGCGCCCGTTCGTCCTCGTCGAGGCTGGCCAACGCCACGCCGTCGAGACGAATTTCGCCGGCCGTGGGCGAATCCAGTCCGGCCAGCAGGCCAAGTAGCGTAGACTTGCCGGACCCGGAGGCGCCGACGATCGCCACGGTCTCTCCCGGCATGACCGAGAAGGAAATATCCTGCAGAATCGTCAGCGGCTCGCCGCCGTTATCGACGGTCTTGCCCAGACTCACGACATCAACAACCGGTTTTTCTGCCATGCGGCTCGCTCTCTTCCTTTGTGCCCTGCTCTTTACCGCCACACCCACGCTCGCTGCCAAGACCATTCTCGTTCTCGGCGATTCGCTGTCGGCCGGCTACGGCATCCGCCCGGAACAATCCTGGCCTTCCCTGCTCGCCCGGCGGCTGCAGGACAATCGGCTCGATTATAGCGTCGCCAACATCTCGATCTCCGGCGAAACCACTGCCGGCGGGCGTTCCCGGCTTGGGCCTGCGCTCCGCCAGCACAAGCCGGCCGTCGTCGTCATCGCCCTCGGTGCCAACGACGGCCTACGCGGCCTGTCAATCGGCCAGATGCGCGACAACCTCAACGCCATGGTCGATGCCGCCCAGGCCGGCGGGGCCCGCGTGCTGCTTGCCGGCATGCGGCTGCCACCCAACTACGGGCCATACGCGACGGATTTCCAGGCGACCTTCCCCGAGATCGCCCGGCGCAAGAAAACCGCGCTGCTCGAATTCCTGATCGCACCGGTCGCGGCCCGTAACGAACTGTTCCTGGCCGACGGGCTGCACCCAGGTGTCGAAGCCCAACCCCTGATCCTCGACCATGTCTGGCCGACACTCTCCCCCTTGCTCAAGTAAGTCATGAAACCGAAACGCCCCACGGTCGCCGACCTCGGCGCCTACGACGAGATCATCGACGTGCGCTCGCCGGCGGAATTCGCCGAAGACCACATTCCCGGCGCCATCAACTGTCCCGTGCTCGACGACGCGCAGCGCATCCAGGTCGGCACACTCTACAAGCAGGTTTCGCCCTTCGAAGCCAAGAAGATCGGTGCCGCCCTGGTCTCCGAAAACATCGCCCGCCATCTCAAGGCCAGCTTCCTCGACCGGCCCAAAAACTGGAAGCCGTTGATCTACTGCTGGCGCGGCGGCGACCGCAGCGGCTCGATGACGACTGTCTTCCGTGCCATCGGTTGGTCTGCCGGCCAACTGGAGGGCGGCTACAAGGCCTGGCGCAGCCATGTCATCGCCAGCCTGCAGGACCTGCCACGGACATTCGATTTTCGGGTCGTCGCCGGCGCCACCGGGAGTGCCAAGACCCGCGTGCTGCAGGCCATCGGCCAGCTCGGGGAACAGATACTCGATCTCGAAACCCTGGCCTGTCACAAGGGATCGGTGCTTGGCATCCTGCCCGACCAGCCGCAGCCATCGCAAAAAGGCTTCGAGACGCAATTGCTTCAGGCGCTAGGGCGACTGGATCGAACACGCCCGGTCTATGTCGAAGCCGAAAGCCGCAAGATCGGCAATCTTCATTTGCCGGATGCGCTGATCGAGCGTATTCGCCTTGGAGAATGCCTCAACATCGAGGCCGGGATCGAATCGCGCGTCGCCTTCCTGCTCGAAGACTACGATTACTTCCTGAACCGCCCGGCGCTGCTGCTCGGCCGCCTGGACGCCCTTCAGGGGCTGCAAAGCCGAGAAACGCTCGAGCGCTGGCGTCGACAGGTCGAGCTTGGCGAATGGCCGACGCTCGTTCGGGAATTGCTCGAACTGCATTACGACCCGCTTTACCGACGTTCGCAGAATCACAACTTCACCGGTTCGAGCAATCCACAAGCGTTCGCAACGAACGATCTTTCCCCGGCCGGCATCGCTCAACTGGCCAGGAACCTCGTTCAATCACGCAGGGCGCAGATGGCCTGACGCACGGCCGGCTTGGGCATTTCGACATAGCCTTCCACAAAGGCGATTTCCCGCAGACCGGCCTCCCGGGCGATGTCGCGCAACTCGCCAGGCCGCAACAGAAAATCCGGATTCGACGGCTTGCCGAATTCCGCGTTGCCGAGCATGAAGGTCTCGTAAATGAGAACACCGCCCGGTGCCAGCATGGAAAGCAATTCGGGCAACCTGGGTCGCCAGAGGTAGTTGGTGACGACGATTGCATCGAATTCCTGCCCCGCCAGCGGCCAGCTTGCACCTTCGAGCTCCATCGCGACGGTCGTCACGCCGGGGGCAGCGGTCAGGCTCGCCAGGGCCGCTTGGTCACGGTCAACAGCCAGCACCGCAAATCCGCGCAGCCCGAGAAGGCGGCTGTGGCGGCCGCTGCCGCAAGCGAGATCGAGCACTCGGCCACCAGCTGGAATGTGTTCTAAGTAACACTCGACCCAAGGCGAAGGGCGTATCATTTCCGGAGTTTCTTTCAGGGGGGCCATCATGTTGGGTGAAGTTGTCGTAGCCGAGAATGGAAAGGGAAGATACCAGCAGGAGGTTCGTGTCGGCCAGCATGTGCTGCTCGCCGACGAGCCGGAAAGCGTCGGCGGCGCCGATGCCGGCCCCGCCCCCTTCGATTTCCTGATGGCGGCCCTCGGCGCCTGCACCTCGATGACCCTGCGCATGTATGCGGAACGCAAGGGCCTCGCATTGACCGGCGTCAGCGTTGCCTTGAGCCACGAAAAAATCGATCTCGACGGCGTGCGGCGTGACCGGATCAGCCGACGCATCACGCTGCATGGCGACCTTGACCCGGCGCAGCGTCAGCGCATGCTGGAAATCGCCAACAAATGCCCGGTTCACAAGACACTCAGCCAGCCGGTGCTGATCGACAGCGAACTCGTGAACTAGGGAAAAACCCTATACATTAAAGGGCTTTAAGCCCGTTTTTCATGCTAAAATTGTGCGCTGCACAATAATGTCCTAATCAAGGGGCTCGTCATGCTGGAACAGCACTATCTCACCTCCCTATTCGAACCGAAATCGGTCGCCGTGATCGGCGCTTCCGACCGCGAAAATTCGGTTGGCAACATCATTTTCAAGAACATCCTGAGCTCGGGCTACAAGGGCCGCCTCTACGCGATCAACCCGAAGCACGAGACCATCCAGGGCCAGCAAGCCTACAAGTCGATCGAGGAAATCGGCGCCCGCGTCGAAATGGCGGTCATCGCCACCCGGCCTCAGACCGTGCCGCAACTGATCGAGCAATGCGGCCGCAGCGGCGTGCGCAACGTCATCGTCATCGCCGCCGGCTTCTCGGAGGCCGGCCACATCGGCGCCGCCCTCGAGCGCAAGGTGCTCGAAATTGCCCGCTCCTACAATGTGCGCATCCTCGGCCCGAACTGCCTCGGCATCATCCGCCCGGAACTCGGCCTCAACGCCACTTTCACCAAGATCACTGCTGCGCCGGGCAACCTGGCGCTGGTCTCGCAATCGGGCGCC
This sequence comes from Dechloromonas sp., assembly GCA_016791065.1. GTDB lineage: Bacteria > Pseudomonadota > Gammaproteobacteria > Burkholderiales > Rhodocyclaceae > Azonexus. Next base: position 9,572 of record JAEUOD010000075.1, read on the forward strand.
ATGTGTTCGGCCGTGCTCGACTGGGCCAAGGCCAACCAGGTCGGCTTCTCCTCGGTCATTTCGCTGGGCATGACGGCCGACGTCGATTTCGGCGAGATTCTCGATTACCTGATCTACGACAGCCGCACCCACTACATCCTGATGTACGTCGAGGGCATCCGCAACGCCCGCCGCTTCATGAGCGCCCTGCGTTCCGCCGCCCGCATCAAGCCGATCATCTTGCTCAAGGCCGGCCGCCATGAGGCCGGCTCGATGGCCGCCGCCACCCACTCGGGCATGGCTGCGGTCTCCGATACCGTCTTCGACGCCGCCGTGCGCCGCGCCGGCGTCGTCCGCGTCCAGAACGTCGGCCAGCTGTTCTATGCCGCCAAGGCTCTCGCCTCGAAATTCCGTCCGCAAGGTAACCGCCTCGCCATCATCACCAACGGCGGCGGCCCCGGCGCCATGGCGGCCGACCGTGCCGGCGACCTTGGCATTCCGCTGGCCGAACTCTCCAACGAGACGATGGCCGTCCTCAACAAGGCCCTACCGACCAGCTGGTCGCACAGCAACCCGATCGACATTGCCGGCGACGCGACGCCGGAGCGCTACCGCGACACCATCCTGGCGGTGACGCACGATCCGAATGTCGACAGTACCTTGGTCATGCTCTCGCCGCAGGCGATGACCGACCCGCTCGGCGTCGCCCAGGCCATCATCGAGATCGCCGACAAGCTCAACCGCTCGATCATCTGCTGCTGGATGGGCGAGGAACAGGTCGCCGTTTCGCGCAAGCTCCTCGAAGATTCGGGCATTCCCGCCTTCCGCATGCCGGAAACCGCGATCGAACTGTTCCACCACATTTCCAAGTACTACCGCAACCAGAAGCTGCTGCTGCAGACGCCAGAACCGACCCGCCAACACGGCCGTCCCGAGGCCGAAGGCGCCAAGATGCTGATCGAGGCGCTGCTTGCCGAGCGCCGCAAGGTACTCTCCGAAATGGAATCGAAGGCCATCCTGCGCGCCTTCAAGGTGCCGGTGGCGCAGACCATGGTCGCCCGTACGGCCACCGAAGCCCTGCTGCTCGCCGAACAGATCGGCTTCCCGATCGCCATGAAGGTCGATTCGCCCGATCTGCCGCACAAGTCCGATGCCGGCGGCGTCCGTCTCAACATCGGCAATGCGCCGGCGGTCCGCAATGCCTACCACGACATCATCGATACCGTGCAGAAGCGGCACCCGAACGCAAAGATCAACGGCGTCTCGATTGAGCCCTTCCTGTCGCACCCGAATGGCCGTGAAGTCATGATCGGCGTTTTCCGCGATCCGATCTTCGGGCCGGTCATCACCTTCGGTGCGGGCGGTTTCGACGTCGAGATCTTCAGCGACCGCTCGGTCGCCCTGCCGCCGCTCAACAAGTTCCTGGCCAAGGACCTGATCGAATCGACGCGTGCCTCGAAGATTCTCGACCAGTTCCACAACATGCCGCCGGTCGACCGCGAGGCAATCAAGGAAGTCCTGCTCTGCATCTCCGAAATGGTCTGCGAACTGCCGTGGATCATGGAACTCGACCTCAATCCGCTGATCGTCGATGAAAACGGCGCCATCGCCGCCGATGCGCGCATCGTCATCGATCACGCCGCCAATGCCAGTGGCGACCGCTATTCCCACATGGCGATCTATCCCTACCCGGTCCATCTGATCCAGGAATGGCAGATGAACGACGGCAAGGTCGTCACCATCCGCCCGATCCGCCCGGAAGATGCCGAACTGGACCAGGAATTCGTCAAGGCCATGTCCGACGAATCGCGCTACTACCGCTTCATGGATACCCTGCGCGAACTGACCCAGACCATGCTGGTCCGCTTTACGCAGATCGACTACGACCGCGAGATGGCACTCGTTGCCACCATTGCCGACGACGACGGCAAGGAGTCGCAGATCGGCGTTGCCCGTTATGTCGGCAACCCGGACGGCGAATCGGTCGAATTCGCGCTGGCGGTCGGCGACGACTGGCAGAAGTGTGGGGTCGGCCGCAAGCTGATGACGGCACTGATCGAATGTGCCCGCATGAAGGGCTACCGTGCCGTAGTCGGCGACGTGCTATCGACCAATGCCAAGATGTTCCGTCTGATGACCAGCCTTGGCTTCACCATCCACCCGCACCCGGAAGACACCGCCGTCAAGCGCGTGGTCAAGCCGCTGACGGGCTCCTGAGCGCCGAGGTGCCCGGTTACGCCGGGCACAAGCAAAAAAAAGCCGGTCGAAGCGACCGGCTTTTTTTGCGACTGTGGCTTCTCGGACTTATTCGCCGTAAAAATTCACGTCATAGGGGTAAGGCTTCTGCGCCACCTTGGATTCAGCGTTGCGCACGGTGTTGTCGACCGTCTGCTTCTTATCCCACCACAGGGCGCGACCGGCTTTCTGGTCTTCGACCCAAGCCGGGTTGTTTTGCAATTGTTCATCCATCCACTTCGTGTGGTCGGAAACGTAGCTCGTATTGACGTCACCCATTTGCTGCTTTCCCCAAGCTGATCAAGATATCGCGGGATTTTAGCACGTCAATGGAAGACGATGGGCCGACCGGCACCCTTGCAGTACTCATCGAGGAAGGCATCGATGGTTTCCTCATCGCGCGCCTCCTGCGGAATTTCGTCGATGGCGTGCTTGAAGTGCCAGGCGTGTGCACCTTGTAGGAATAATGTGCTCAGATTGTCCTTGTCGAGCAATTCCAATCCCTGCTGCGCCGGATAGGCCAGAATCCAGAAATGTTCGCTGTCGTAGATGACGTTCATGGCAGACCTCCTGAGCAAACCTTTTACAAGTTTAACTACGGCGCAAGAAAGCCGTACTTGAGGACGAAAACCGCGATCACAAGGCTAGACGCCCCTAGCCTCGTTTGTCTGAAGCGTGTAACTTGGAGGCCAAGGCAACACTGCGTCCCGGTGATAACAAGAGGAAATAGACAGTGGCCCGATGGAAGAGGAGCCAAAGAGGGATCACCGCGAACTTGCCGCGTATTCCCGCCCAAACAACTTGACGGCACCTCACCGGATATTTGCCATGAAACCCTGTTCCACCACCATTCCGCGCATTTTTCCGCCGGTTTATCCAGCGAGCGCCAGCCAGCCGCCCCCGGCCATCCCGGACTACCTGCAGAAAGTCTATTGGTGGGCCTACCTGCATCCCAATGCCGTCCGCCTCTTCGAGCGGCAATGGTTGGTCAATCTCATTCTCTGGGGAAACTTCGCCCGCCTGCGCGATGCTACGTTAGCCGAACTGGGCAAATCGATTGAGCAGAAAGTCCTGCAGGTTGCTTGCGTCTATGGCGATTTCACCCAGCGCATCGCCGCGCGATTGAGCGGCCCCGGGCAACTCGATGTGATCGACGTCGCCCCCATTCAGCTCGACAACCTGCGCGCCAAGCTCGCGCCGGATGCCCGCGTGCATTTGCACCAGCAGGATTCGAGTGCCCTGCACTTCCCGGACGCCAGCTTCAATTCGACCCTGCTCTTCTTCCTGCTCCACGAGCAGCCGGAAAAAGTGCGCCGTGCGACCCTGGCCGAAGCCCTGCGCGTCACGCGTCCCGGGGGCAAGATCGTGATTGTGGACTACCACCTTCCGCAGGCCGGCAACCCTTTCCGCTACATCATGAAGGGGGTGCTCAAGCTGCTTGAACCGTTCGCGCTCGACCTGTGGCGGCATGAGATCGCGAGTTTCCTGCCCGCCGATGCAAGCTTCGCCAATCTGGATAAGACCACCGCCTTCGGCGGCCTTTACCAGAAAGTGGTGATCACCCGCTGAAGCCGCTACTCAGGGGTAAAGTCCGCGCACCAGACGCGCCTCGAGGACGCGGCTGCAGCCGATGACGAACGCAGCGGTGCGCAAGGAGAGCTTGCGGTCATCTGCCAGTTGCCAGATGGCGCCAAATGCCTCAGCCATGATGCGCTCAAGGCGCTGGTTGATCTCCTCCTCACTCCAGAAGAAGCTGGAGAAATCCTGAACCCACTCGAAATAGCTCACCGTCACGCCGCCGGCATTGGCCAGCACGTCGGGGACGACGAGAATGTCGCGCTCGGCGAGGATGGCCTCGGCCTCGGGTGTGGTCGGACCGTTGGCGCCCTCGACGATGATCCGAGCCTGAACGCCCGCCGCGTTGTACTGGTTGATCTGCGACTCCAGCGCCGCGGGTACCAGGAACTCGCAGGGTACCGTCCAGAAATCCTGCGGTGCGATCGATTCGGCGCCTGGCGCCCCGACCAGGGTCCGCTCGGCCGCGTGGTAAGCCTTCAAGGCCTTGATATCCAGGCCTGCCGGGTTGTAAAGCGTTGCACTGACATCCTGGATGGCGACGATCTTCGCCCCGGCCTCGACGAACATCCGGGCACTCGCCTCGCCGACATTTCCGAAGCCCTGCACCGCGACGCGTGCGCCGGCGATCGGCAAACCGAGCTTCTTCGCGGCTTCGCGGGCCGTGACGAAAACGCCGCGTCCCGTGGCATCCTGCCGGCCGAGCGAGCCACCAAGCGCCAGCGGCTTGCCGGTGACGACACCGGTCACCGTACGTCCCTCGCCCATCGAATAGGTATCCATCATCCAGGCCATGACCTGGGCGTTGGTGTTCATGTCCGGCGCCGGGATGTCCTTGTCCGGACCGATCATCGTGCCGATCTCGCTGGTATAGCGCCGCGTCAGCCGTTCCAGTTCGGAGAGCGACAACTGGCGCGGATCAACGCGGATGCCGCCCTTGGCGCCACCGAACGGCACATTGACCACGGCGTTCTTGATCGTCATCCAGCCGGCCAGGGCCATTACTTCGGAAAGCGTCACGTCCTGGTGGTAGCGGATGCCGCCCTTGCCCGGCCCACGCGAGGTGTTGTGATGCACGCGATAGCCCTCGAAGTGCGCCGTTTCGCCGTTGTCGAGACGGATCGGCACATCGACGATCAACGCCCGTTTCGGCCTGCGCAGGGTCTCCACCCAGGGCCAGAGCGACTTGTCGAGCAGCGGCGCGACCTGATCGACCTGGTGCAGATAGATGTGCCAAGGACCGACGTTCTCGGCGGAAATATAGGAAGGAAGATGCGGCGAGCTGCTGGTTGTCATTGTTATTCCTTTCAGGCTCCGAGGGTCATCAGCGTTGCGTTGCCGCCGGCGGCGGTCGTGTTGGTACTGACGACCCGCTCGGCCAGCAGACGATACAGCGGATAGCATGCGCCTTTTCTTGCTGGCTGGTAGACCGGAATCAGCGGGCCGGGTTCTCCGGCCAGGCGCTGGCGCAGATCGGCGTCGGCATGTTCGCAAAGCACGCCGGCCAGGCCGCTGAAATCGCCTACCGCCCGCCAGGCGATCGCTTCGCCAAGTTCGGCCGGCAACAGCCCACGCAGGCGCTGCGCCAGACTCCCTTCGACTGCCGCCACCGCATTACCCGTCGCAAAGGCGGCCGCCACTTGGTACAGCCATGCTTCCTCGGTCGTAGCCAGGCAGAGCAGCCGGCCGCGCGGGGCGAAGAACAACGCGTTGCGTTCACCGGTCGGCCCGGGCAGGATGAAGCGAGCATTCAACAGGCTGAGTTCGGCGTATTCCGTGCACACCCGGGCCAACTCGCGGCGGCCCATTTGCAAAGCCCACTCGGCAAGCACCTGGAACGACGACGGCGGATCGACCGGGCGATCATCGGCCCGCCCGGCCAGCTGGCCGGGCAAGACCTGCTCGCAGCCAGCCAGATGCGGCAGGTAGAGCGGCCCGCCGGCCTTCGGCCCGGTGCCGGAAAGGCCCTCGCCGCCGAAAGGCTGGACACCGACCACGGCGCCGACCATGTTGCGATTGACGTAGATATTGCCGACATGGGCCTCCCGGACGACGCTATCGATCGTTTCGTCGATGCGGCTGTGGATGCCCAGGGTCAGCCCATAGCCCAGCCGGTTGATGCCCTCGACCAGACGTTCACGCTGGTCGCCGGCAAAGCGCAGCACATGGACGACCGGGCCGAAGACCTCGCCCTCCAGGTCGCTGAGCGTATCGATCTCGATCAGCGTCGGCGTTACGAAGTTGCCGGCCAGGCACTCTGCCGGCAGCGGCAGCTGGAAGACCACCCGGCCGCGCCGGCGCATCCGTTCGATATGGCCGAGCAGGCGCTGGCGGGCCTCGTCGTCGATCACCGGGCCGATATCGGTGGCGAAATCGGCCGGATCGCCGATGCGCAACTCCGCCATCGCCGCCTTGAGCATGGCCAGCGTCGGCTCGGCGATATCGCTCTGCAGGCAGAGCACGCGCAGGGCCGAACAGCGCTGGCCGGCGCTGTCGAAACCGGAGGTCAGCACATCCTGGACGACCTGCTCGAGCAGCGCCGAGGAATCGACAATCATGGCGTTCTGGCCGCCCGTCTCGGCAATCAGCCGCACCCCGTCGCGACCGGCGACGGCCCGGTTGATCAGGCGGGCCACCTCGGTCGATCCGGTGAACACGACGCCGCGTACCCGCGCATCGGCGACCAGCGCGGCACCGACCGATTCGCCCCGGCCGGGCAGGAACTGCAGCACGGCGCGCGGCACGCCGGCCTGGTGCAGCAGGCCGACGGCGAAGGCGGCAATCAGCGGCGTCTGCTCGGCCGGTTTGGCGATCACCGGGCTGCCGGCAGCGAGCGCGGCGCTGACTTCCCCGAGAAAGATGGCGAGGGGGAAATTCCACGGGCTGATGCAGACCACCGTCCCCGGGGCAGCCAGGCCGCCCGGCAGATCGCCGGCCATCAGGCGTTCGGCATAGTAGCGACAGAAATCGACTGCTTCGCGCACCTCGGCCATGGCATTGGCGCGCGTCTTGCCAGCCTCGCGCAGGCACAGGCTGAGCAGCGGCAGGGTGTTCGCCTCGAGCCGGTCGGCCGCCCGCAGCAGCATCGCCGCGCGCTGCTCGGCCGGCGTCGCACTCCAGGCTTCAGCAATATCGGCGGCAACGGCCAGGGCATGCTCGACCTCGCCCGGCCCTGCCTCGACGACCTGACCGACCACCTCGCCGAGACGCGCCGGGTTGAGCACTGGCCGACCTTCCCCGTGCCCGGCCGGCGGCGTACCGCCGAGCAACGGCGTCGCCCGCCAGTCGCGGCCGGCCAGGCTGGCAAGTTCGCGGTCGAGCCACGCGATGGTCGGCTCATCGCCGAGGTCAAGGCCAGCCGAATTCAGCCGGCCGCCGTAGAGCGCTGCCGGCAGCGGAATGGCGGGATGGCGGGAGCCTCCCTCATGGCGGATGCGGTCGAGCGGATCCTCGATCAGTTCATCGACCGAGACCGCCTCGTCGACGATCCGATTGACGAAGGAGGAGTTCGCCCCGTTTTCCAGCAGGCGGCGTACCAGGTAAGGCAGCAGGGTTTCGTGCGTACCGACCGGGGCGTAGATGCGGCACGGCTTGCCGAGTTGTTCGGCGCCGACCACGTTGTCGTAGAGCGGCTCGCCCATGCCGTGCAGGCACTGGAACTCGTAGTCGGTCACGCCCCGTTCGCCGGCCATCTGGAAGATGCTGGCCAGGGTATGGGCATTGTGGGTGGCGAACTGCGGGTAGATGGCATCCGGCGCGGCAAGCAGCTTGCCTGCACAAACCAGATAGGCGAGGTCGGAGTGGGCCTTGCGGGTATAGACCGGGTAGTCGGCCAGGCCATCGACCTGGGCGCGCTTGATCTCGCTGTCCCAGTAGGCCCCCTTGACCAGGCGGACCATCAGGCGGCGGCCACTGCGCCGGGCGAGGTCGACCAGCCAGTCGATGACGAAGGGACAGCGCTTCTGGTAAGCCTGGATGACGAAGCCGAGACCGTTCCAGCCGGCCAGTCCCGGTTCGGTGGCAAGCCGCTCGAGGAGATCGAGCGAGAGTTCCAGACGATCCGCCTCCTCGGCATCGATGTTGAGGCCGATGTCGTATTGGCGGGCCAGCTGAGCCAGTTGGGTCAGGCGTTCGCCCAGCTCGCTCATCACCCGCTCGCGCTGGCTGCGCACATAGCGCGGGTGCAGCGCCGAGAGTTTGATCGAGATGCCCGGTCCGGCCTGTATGCCGCGCCCGGCGTTGGCTTGGCCGATGGCGTGGATGGCGGCCTCGTAGGCGGCGAAATAGCGTTCGGCATCGGCCGTGGTCAAGGCCGCCTCGCCCAGCATGTCGAAAGAATGCCTGTAGCCACGCGCCTCGTTCCCGGCGCTGCGAGCGAGCGCGGCCTCGATGCTCTCGCCCATGACGAACTGCTGGCCGAGCAGGCGCATGGCGAAATCGACGCCCTTGCGGATGAGCGGCTCGCCGCCCTTGGCCAGCAGGCGGCTCAGGGCTTGCCCCAAGGCGCCGTGGTTGTACGTCGCCACCAACTTGCCGGTCAGCATCAGCCCCCAGGTCGCCGCATTGACGAACAGCGAAGCGCTGTGGCCGAGGTGGGCCTTCCAGTCGCCATGGCTGATCTTGTCGCGGATCAGGCGGTCTACCGTGGCGCTGTCGGGAATGCGCAGCAAGGACTCGGCCAGGCACATCAGGGCGATCCCCTCCTGGCTGGAGAGAGAGAACTCGTTCATCAGGTGATCCACTCCGCTGGCCTGGCTGCGCTGGCGGCGGACCGCCTCGACCAGACGGCGGGCCTGCTCGGCAACTGCGGCTCGCGCAGGCTGGATGCGCGCCCACTCATCGGCCAGCGCTGCAACGCAGGCGGCTTCGTCGCGCCGGTAGGCCAGGCGAATGGCTTCGCGCAGCTTGATGTCCATGCACTCCCTCCCCTGACCTGCTTCGATCGAGACAGCACGGCTTGAAGATTACCGATATTGCGATGACAGCATCAAGCGTTGGCAGTTTCATCGCGAGCGACTGGCGCCTCCTCCAGCCTTCGGTTTATGCTGCCGACTCCCGAGCGTTTTAACACCCACAAGATATCCGGAGAGACAACGTGCCCGCCCTGCTGCCCCAGCCCGACCCCCTTGGCCTGCTCGAATATTCCGTGGTCTATACCGACCGCGCCCTGAACCACATGTCCCAACGCTTCCAGGGCGTCATGCGCGACATTTCGCGCATCCTCAAACAGGTCTATCACGCCAAGTCCGCCATCGTCGTGCCGGGCAGCGGTACCTTCGGCATGGAAGCGGTGGCCCGCCAGTTCGCCACTGGTAAAAAGGTGCTGGTCATCCGCAACGGCTGGTTCAGTTTCCGCTGGACACAGATTTTCGAGATGGGCCGCATTCCTGCCGAATGCACCGTGCTCAAGGCCCGCCAGGTCGGCAGCGGCGCGCAGGCGCCCTTCGCGCCGGCCCCGATCGAAGAGGTAGTCGCCGCCATCCGCGAGCACAAGCCGGATGTCGTCTTCGCGCCGCACGTCGAAACCGCCTCGGGCATGATCCTGCCCGATGACTACCTGCACGCCGTGGGGGCTGCGGTGCATGCCGTCGATGGCCTGTTCGTGCTCGACTGCGTCGCTTCCGGCACAGTCTGGGTGGATATGGCGGCAAACAATGTCGACGTCCTGATCAGCGCCCCGCAGAAGGGCTGGAGCGCCTCACCCTGCTGCGCCCTGGTCGCCCTCGGGGAACGGGCGCGCGCCCGGATCGATGGGACGACGAGCAGCAGTTTCGCCTGCGATCTGAAGAAATGGCTGCAGATCATGGAAGCTTTCGAGGATGGCAGCCACGCCTACCACGCGACGATGCCGACCGATGCGCTGGCCGCCCTGCGCGACGTGATGCTGGAAACCGAGGCCTACGGCTTCGACAAGGTTTGCCGCGAGCAGAAGGAACTCGGCCGCCGCGTCCGCGAACTGCTGATCGCCAAGGGCTTCCCCAGCGTCGCTGCTGAAGGCTTCCAGGCGCCCGGCGTGGTGGTCAGTTACACCACCGACCCGGACATCCAGAACGGCAAGAAATTCCTCGCCCAAGGCATCCAGTCGGCCACCGGCGTGCCGCTCCAGTGCGACGAACCGGCCGATTTCCGCACCTTCCGTATCGGCCTGTTCGGTCTGGAAAAGCTGCACAACCCGGAACGCACCGTTGCCAGCCTGGCCGAGGCACTCGACGCGATTCAGGGCTGAAAACAAAAAAGCGCGGTCTTGACCGCGCTTTTTCAGGAGAGAGGCTGCGCCAGGTCAGGCGGCCTTCATCTTGTACCAGAGGCCGTAGGCCCAACAGGCGGCGCAAAAACCGGTCACCAGATCGAGCAGGGCAAATGCCAGGATCGCCGTAGCCGGGATCATGCCGATCTCGGAACCCATCAGCCAACTGATCGCCATGACGCTGCCGGCGATGAAAACCACCTTGTCGGCGAACATCTTGGAACCGGCGTTCTGCTGCTTGGCAAGGCCGAATTGCCGGGTCAGTCCGGAAAACAGCTTGTAGGACAAGCAACGGTGCGGCGACACGAAACCGCGCAGCAAGCCGCCGAAAGCCAGCAGGAAAGCAACCCACTTGTACGGGGTGAACAGGTAGAGCGCAGCAATGCTGAAACTCATGGCAGCCTGGAAACGGTAAGCATTGGCGCAGATCGGTGCGATATCGAAACGCAGCATGGATCACCTACATAAACAAATAATTGAACGCTTATATTAGCAAAAATGCTGCACCGCGACAATCACTCCACTTTCTGCCATTTCTTCTCGCCCGCCAGCACCGGGAACGGCAGCCAGTTTTCCGGCGGTGGCAAGGGACAGGTAGCGAACGGGGTGAACGCACAGGGCGGGTTGTAGGCCCGATTGAAATCGAGCGTGATCCGGCCTTCACGCGGTGCCGCCGTCTTCAGGAAACGGCCGGCACCATAACTTTCCTTACCACTCGTCCGATCGCGAAAGACGAAAAAGACCTCGTCCGGTCCAACGGCCATCGGCAGCAGGGAAACCGTCTCACCCGCCACCGAGAACACGGCACGATACGCGACACTGACCGCCTTGAGATCGCCACTGACGTTGGGTACTTCCATCAGCAGCGGCGGATCGATCGCCTGCCATTCGGCGTCGATCTGCCATGCCGGGGCGAAATCGAAGTAATCCAGTCCAGCAAAGTGGATCTTTCCTGCCCAGGCGCGATCCCGCACCCGCACCGCCAGTTGCCCTTCGCGATCGACCACAAAGAAGGAGAGATCGCCGTGTTCCACGACACTGGGCGCCCCCCGCAGATCGGTCTGCAACACCTGTGCCGAACCATCAAGCGGCAGCCATTCAACAACCCCGCCAGCCCAATGCAAGTCGCCCATATAATCTGGAGCATCAGGTAGCACCACCGTAGCATCGGCCGCGCCACCAACGCGATTGAGACCGGGCTGCAACCAGTACAGACCGACCAGCCCTAGCCAGCTTTCGGGCGCGGACAATTCGTCAATCCGTTTTTTTTGCCAATTTTTCAGTTCGTCTGACATATCTTCACAAGTCTGCTGTTATCCATTTGACCGTCAAGCCGTTAATTAGCTCAAGATAATCCGCTACCCGACCTTACCCGAGGATACCAAACATGAAAAAGCTGATTGCATGCACCCTGATCGCCCTTTCCCCGGTGCTCGCCCAGGCAGTCGATGTGAACGTCAACCTGGGCAATGTCCGTATCGACACGCCGGGCGCCACGATCACTTTCGGCAGCCGCGACAAGCGTGGTTACTATTGGGACGGCTACGACTGGCGTGACGAGCGCTACTGGCGCGACCACAATGGCCCGCGCGGCGAAAAGTACTACACCGGTCACGGCAACAAGGGCGGCAAGGGTGGCGGCGGCTATCACTGCCCGCCGGGTCAGGCCAAGAAAGGCAATTGCTGACCTGCAACCTGAAGCCGCAAATTCCGGTTAAAAAAACGGCGAGGTTTTCACATCGCCGTTTGACTTTGCAAGCAAGGAAAATCAGGCCTTGTTGAAACGCATGATGCCGTTTTCGCAACTGACCCGAATCGTATCCTTGGCGGCAAACCGGCCTTCCAAAATGGACCGAGCCAACGGATTCTCGATCTGCTGCTGGATCGCCCGCTTGAGCGGCCGGGCCCCGAATACCGGGTCGAAGCCGGCCTGAGCCAGTTCGGCCAGGGCGCTGTCGTCGACAGTGATGGCCATTTCCAGCTGGGCCAAGCGTTTTTCCAGATAGCCAAGTTGAATCTTCGCGATGCCGGCGATGTGCTTCTCGTCGAGCGCGTGGAAGACCACGACCTCGTCGATCCGGTTGATGAATTCCGGCCGGAAGTAGGTCTTGACCTCGGCCATCACCGCCATCTTGATCACGCCGTAGTCGTCGCCGGCCATCTGCTGGATCATCTGGCTGCCGAGATTGGAAGTCATCACGAT
>JAEUOD010000094.1 GCA_016791065.1 Dechloromonas sp.
GTAGATCGAGGACGAGATCGAACGTTAATTCAAGGAGTTAGCATAATGATCCTAGATCCTTAAGTCATCAAGCTTTACGAGCCCCAGGAACGGTCCAACCACTGTGTCGTGTGAATCAGCTTCATCCTGCTCGCGCTCTCCGGCCTGGCCTTCTTCCACCCGGCGTTCTTCCCGCTCACCCAGCTGTTCGGCGGCCCGACCTGGGCGCGCATCATCCACCCCTACCTCGGGGTGCTGATGGCGCTGTCCTTTCTCGGCCTTTTCTTCCGCTTCAAGCATCTCAACAAGATGACGCCGGCGGACAAGGAATGGCTGTCGAAAGCCAAGCAGATGGTGGACGGCGACGACCACAACATGCCGGAACAAGGCAAGTACAACGGTGGCCAGAAAGTCATGTTCTGGGCCCTGGCCGTGTGCATGCTGCTGATGACGGTATCCGGCATCTTCATCTGGCGCGCCTGGTTCGGCTTCGACATCACGCTCGTCCGTATGGGCGCCGTGGTGCATGCCGCCGCCGGTGCCGTGATGATCGGCCTGATCATGGTCCACGTCTATGCCGCCATCTGGGTCAAGGGCACCATCCGCGCCATGTGGTACGGCACGGTCACCCGCGCCTGGGCCAAGCAGCACCATCGTGGCTGGTATCGTCAGGTCACCGGCAAGTAACGTATCGCCGTCATGCCCGCGAAAGCGGGCATGACGGATCAACCGCTTTTTCTTGCGTTCAGGGGGCTCTGCGGAGAATATCGCCGCATCCCCCGTTTTTTTGAGTTGTCATGCAGACCCAACCGATCGATTTCCACCCGCCGACCGAAGAAGCCGCCGCCATTCTCCTGCCGGTCGCCAATACCGTTTTCGCCGAACGCGCCGAGCGTTTCGAGGCACTGGCCGCCGGACACAGCCTGGGCGAATGGCTCCAATTCCTTGGCCAGCTCAGCCGGGCCCAGCACAAAGCCCTCGAAGCCCTGCCGGAGCTGCCGCTGCCCGATGGCGCGAAGCTCGCCCAGGCGCGCGAGCACGGCATGCCGCCGCTCGACCCGGCCCGGCGCCCAGCCGCCTGGCGCGATGCCCTGCGCGAGATGGCCCGGCAACTCGGCAACGACATCCCGGCGCCGGCGCATGCTGCGCTGAACACACTGCTGGCCGCCACCGACGATCAACTCGAACAACTGGCCGACATGCTGCTGACTGGCGAACCGACGGCCGAACAGGCCGCCCTGCTGCCCTTCGTCGGCGCCGCCCTGCAGATCGCCTACACCCGGCTGGCCGGCCAGCTTGACGCCAGCCAATTGCAAAAACTCGATGCCCACGGCGTCTGCCCCTGCTGCGGCAGCCTGCCGGTCGCCAGCATCGTCCGTCTCGGCGCCACCATCAACAACCTGCGCTACCTGCACTGCTCGCTGTGCAACACCGAATGGAACGTGCCGCGCGCCACGTGCACGGCCTGCGCTTCCGACAAGACGGTCGCGCTGCACGAGGTCGAAGGCAACAAGGGCGCCGTCCGCGCCGAAACCTGCGACGACTGCAAGAGCTACCTGAAGATCGTCTATCAGGAAAAGGATCCGCGCGTCGACCCGGTCGCCGACGACCTCGCGACGCTCGCCCTCGACATGCTGGCCGACGAAGCCGGCTATGGCCGCAGCGGCCCCAACCTCCTGCTCATCGGCGCCTACAGCGGCTGAACTCACCCTTCCCCCAACCTTTCTGCCCGGTCCGGGTGAAAGCCATGAACGACATCCAACGACTTCCCGCGGTCGACCGCGTCCTGCAGCAACTCCCCGAATCGATCGCGGCGCACGGCCGCCAGATGGTCACCGCCTGCGTCCGCGCCGAACTGGCAGCCGCCCGCGAGGGCCTCAGGCATGGCCTGCCGCTGCCCGACGAAAGCACCCTGTACGCCGCCATCCGGCGCCGCGCCGATGAGGCGGGCCGGGCCAACCTGCGCCCGGTCTTCAACCTGACCGGCACCGTGCTGCATACCAACCTCGGCCGCGCCCAACTGGCAGAGGAAGCCATCGCCGCCATGGTCGAGGCGGCGCGCGCCCCCTGCGCCCTGGAATACGACCTCGCCTCCGGCGGCCGTGGCGACCGCGACGACCTGGTCTCCGGCCTGCTCGCCGAGATCGTGGCCGGCGGTTCGCCCGAGATCGCGGCCACCATCGTCAACAACAATGCCGCCGCCGTGCTGCTGACGCTCAATGCCCTGGCCCAGGGCAAGGAAGCCGTCGTCTCGCGCGGCGAACTGGTCGAGATCGGCGGCGCCTTCCGCATCCCCGACGTGATGCGCCGGGCTCAGGTGAAACTGCACGAGATCGGCACCACCAACCGCACCCATGCCAAGGATTTCCAGGAGGCAATCGGCCCGAAGACGGCGCTGCTGATGAAGATCCACACCAGCAATTACGCCGTCACCGGTTTCACGGCGGCGGTCGACGAGAAAGTCATCGCCGGCATCGCCCATGGCGCCGGTCTGCCCTTCGTCATCGATCTCGGCAGCGGCACGCTTTGCGATTTCGCGGCCCACGGCCTGCCGGCCGAGCCGACACCGCAGCAGGCGCTGGCCGCCGGCGCCGACATCGTCACCTTCTCCGGCGACAAGCTGCTCGGCGGCCCGCAGGCCGGGCTGATCGTCGGCCGCAAGGACTTGATCGCGAAGATCAAGAAAAACCCGCTGAAGCGCGCCCTGCGCGTCGGCAAGACGACGCTGGCGGCGCTCGAAGCCACCTTGCGGCTGTACCGCGACCCGGATCGCCTGGCCGAACGCCTGCCGACCTTGCGCCTGCTGACTCGTCCCCTGGACAACATCACGGCGCTGGCCGAACGCCTGCAGCCCGATGTGCAAGGCGCCATCGGCGCCCAGGCCACGGTGAGCGTCGCCCCCTGCAGCAGCCAGATCGGCAGCGGCGCCTTGCCTGTCGAGCGTCTGCCATCGATAGCCTTGCGCCTCAGCCCGAACGCCAAAAAGCCGGGCAAGGCGCTGCTCGCCATCGAAGCCGCCTTCCGCAGCCTGCCCATGCCGGTCATTGGTTACATCCGCGACGATGCTTATCATCTCGACCTGCGCTGCCTGGAAGCGAAAGACGAAGCACGTTTCGTCGCGCAGTTGCAGCATCTGAAGTTTTGAAAGCAGCCTCGATAGGCGGTCTGCGTACCGCCTGCTGCCTTCTTCCGCGTCCGCGAGGACGCACCTGTAAATCCGGGCATCTCCGTGTCCGGGTGGCTTATTCAATGGAGACAACATCATGACCTTCGATCGCCGGCAATTCCTGGCGGCGGGCGCAGCGCTGGGGGCCACGGCGGCCATCGCCCAGCCGACCAGCCCGCTCCCCTTCCTCATCAACATGCAATCGGATCCGCTACTGCCCAAGGCAAGCAGCAAGCGCGTAGTCATCTGCGGCGGCGGCTGGGGCGGCATCAGCGCCGCCAAGCATCTGAAAAAACTCGATCCCTCGCTGGAGGTCGTTGTCCTCGAACGCAACCCGGTCTTCTTCTCCTGTCCGATGAGCAACAAGTGGCTGGTCGATGTCGTCGATACCAACTTCCTGACCTTCAGCTACCTTGAAGTCGCCCAGAAGTACGACTACAAGTTCATCCAGACCGAGGTCACCGCCTTCGAGCGCGAGAAGAAGCGCGTCGTCACCGCCCAGGGCTGGCTCGACTACGACTACCTGATAGTCGGCGCCGGCATCCGCTACAACTACGAGGCCTGGTTCGGCAACGACCGCAAGGCGGCGGAATACACCCGGGCAATGTTCCCGGCGGCCTACATTCCCAATGCCGAGCATTTCCGCCTCAAGCTGAGCATCCAGAACTTCAAGGGCGGCGACCTGGTGATGACCTTGCCGCCCCCGCCGCACCGCTGCCCGCCCTCGCCCTACGAGCGCGCCTGCCTGATCGCCGGCCTGTTCAAGGAGCGCAAGATCAAGGGCCGGATCACCATTCTCGATCCGAAGCCGAGCCCGATGCCGATCACCGGCGGCTTCCAGGAAGCCTTCGAGAACCTGTACAAGGACCAGATCACCTACGTGCCGAAGGCCGGGATCAAGGAAGTCGATCCCTTCAACAAGCAGATCAAGACGGCGGCCGGTGATTTCAAGTTCGACCACGCCATCCTCATGGCCCCGCACCAGGCCGGCGACATGGCCTGGAAGGCCGGGCTGATCGGTAAGAACGCCGAAGGCAGGCCGACCGGCTGGGCCGGTGTCGATCCCTTCTTCCTGAACATGAAGGATGACCCGGACGTGTATGTGATCGGCGATGCCGTGGGCGTCGTTTCGCCGCAGTTCAACTTCTACCCCAAGGCCGGCCACGTCGCCAACGCGCATGCGAAGATCGTCGCCAAGTACATTGCCGAACGCGTCAAGGGCCGCGATCCGAAGTACGCACTGCCCGACAATCTCTGCTTCATGATGGTCAACACCGCGCCGCGCGAGGACATCGCCGTGCGCTTCAAGTACTGGGTCAACGACAAGGGCGTCATCATCCAGGACCAGGACGACGACAACCTGCGCCGCGACGAACTGGTCACCGAGGATTTCGCCTGGGCCGGGCGCATGTACGAGGACATGTTCGGCTAATCTTGCGGGTGGCCCGACTTCGGGCCACCCATCTACAACGGAAACGGAATTTCATGATCATCGGCACCGCAGGACACATCGACCACGGCAAGACGACCCTCGTCAAAGCCCTGACCGGCGTCGACTGCGACCGACTCAAGGAAGAGAAGGCGCGCGGCATAACCGTCGATCTCGGCTATGCCTACACGCCGACGCTGGGCTTCATCGACGTGCCCGGCCACGAAAAACTGATCCACAACATGCTGGCCGGCGCCACCGGCATCGACTTCGCGCTGCTCGTCATTGCCGCCGACGACGGGCCGATGCCGCAGACCCGCGAGCACCTGGAGATCCTCGAGCTGCTCGGCCTGCGCCAGGGCGCAGTGGCGCTGACCAAGATCGATGCCGTCGGCAGCGAACGCCTCGCTCAGGCCCATGAGGAAATCACCGCCCTGCTTGCCGGCACGGCCCTGGCCGGCGCCCCCGTATTCCCGGTCGCGGCAACGCGCGGCGAAGGCATCGCCGAACTCCGGGAACATCTCGAAACGGCGGCTGCCGCAGCCCAGGCCAGGGTAAACGGCGGCGGCTTCCGCCTGGCGATCGACCGCTGCTTTACGCTTGCCGGGGCCGGCACCATCGTCACCGGCACCGCCTTCGCCGGTACGGTCAAAGTCGGCGACCAGTTGCTGCTCTCACCGCCCAAGCGCCCTGTGCGCGTGCGCAGCCTGCGCGTGCAGGATGCGCCGGCCGAGCAAGGCAGCGCCGGGCAGCGCATCGCGCTAGCCCTCGCCGGTATCGAAAAGGGCGAGGTAGCGCGCGGCATGTGGCTGCTCGACCCGTCGCTGCACGCCCCGGTGCGCCGCTTCGACGCACGCCTGCGGGTACTGCCCGGACAGCCGGCCCTCAGGCACTGGGCACAGGTCCACCTGCATCTCGGCGCCGAGGACGTGCCGGCCCGTGTCGCCCTGCTCGACGCCGACGAGCTAGCCCCGGGCAGCAGCGGCTGGGCGCAGTTGATCCTGGAACGCGAGATCGGTGCCCTGGCCGGCGACCGCTTCATCCTGCGCGATGCCGGCGCCCGCCACACGCTCGGCGGCGGTGTCGTGCTCGACATCTTCCCGCCCAGCCGCAAGAAACGCAGCGCGGAACGCCTCGCCCTGCTCGCCGCGCTGGCCGACCCCGACCCGCTTGTCGCCCTGCGCCTCGCCGCCGAACAGCAGGCGGCCGGCGTCGACCTGCTGCCCTGGGCGCTCAACCACAACCTCGATGCCGCCAGCCTCGACACCCTTTGCCGAAAGCTGCAACTGACCGTCGTCGGCACCACCGCCTTCGCCCCGGCGCGCTGGCAGGCCCTGACCGAGCGCCTGCTGGCGGCGCTCGCCGCCGAACACGAGCGAGCCCCCGACCTGACCGGCGTCGAACGCGACCGCCTGCGCCGCCTGACCCTGCCGACGCTGTCCCGCCCCGCCTTCGATGCCCTGCTCGCGACGCCGCTGGCCGACGGCCGCATCGCCCAGACCAATGCCTGGCTGCACCTGCCCGGCCACCGGGTCGAACTGGCCGCAGCCGACCGCGACCTGTGGCAGACCTTGAAACCGCTGCTCGACGCCGCACCTTACGGCCCGCCGCGCGTCCGCGACGTAGCCAGGGCCAGCGGCGTGCCGGAGGACACCGTGCGTGCGCTGTTCAAGCGCGTCGCCCGCCACGGCGAGGCCTGGCCGGTTGCGCACGACCACTACTTCACCGCGACGGCGGTCGCCGACCTGGCCCGCCGCGTCGCCGCGCTCAACGCCCGCGACGGTCATGCCCGCGCCGCGCCGCTGCGTGACGAAATCGGCGGCGGCCGCAAGGTCGCCATCCATATCCTCGAATTCTTCGACCGCATCGGCTACACTCGGCGGGTCCGCGATACGCACATTCTGCGCGGCTCGCCGGAGCAATTCGGTTCATGAACAACGGAAGAGATCGTTCCCCGGTGGGACGGCCGGTCTTCAAAACCGGCAGGACCTGTCAGACAGGTTTGGGTAGGTTCGACTCCTGCTCTCTTCCGCCAATTTCCCCGCGCTAAATGGCACACACTCCTTTCTCCGGCGCCATCCCCGACGACCGAATTTATTGCCCGCAGTACGACATGTGGGTGCAGGAATGCGGCGAGGGCGAGGTATTGATCGGCGCCACCGCCTTCGGCATCTTCCTGGCCGGCGAGATCATCGCTTTCACCAGCAAGCCGCGCGGTGCCGAGCTCGATTTCGGGCGCGGCATGGGCACCGTGGAATGCCGCAAAACGGTGCTCGCCGTGCATGCGCCGATTTCCTTCGCACTCCTGGCCGGCAACGACGAGGCCGAGGAGCGGCCGCGCCTGGTCAACGAAGAGCCCTACGGCCGGGGCTGGATGGCCCGTGGCCGTCCGACCCGCTGGGCTGAGGAAAAAGCGCTGCTGGTCGACGCCGCCGCCTACCGTGCCCATATCCGGCGCATCGAGCCGGAGGCATGCTTTGTCTGAGCGGCTGGCCCTGCTGATCTGGGCAGCGACGCCGGAGCACCCTGAACTGGCCGTGACGCCACTGGTGCATGCGCTGGCCGCCCGGGCGCTCGACGCCGAGGTCGAAATCCATTTTGCCGGCCCGGCCGTGCGCTGGCTGGTCGACGGCGTCGCCGACAGCGCCTTTCCGACGCCCGCCAAAGAAAAGTCGATCGGCGATTTCCTGCGCGAAGTGCACGCCGCCGAGGTACGCCTCTACGCCTGCGGCATGGCTCGCGCTGCCTGGATCGAGCCAGGCGAAACGCTGCTCCCCGCTGCCGGCCATGCCGGCGCCACCGCCTTCGTTGGCCGCGCCCTCGACCCGGACTGGCGGACACTGGTCTTCTGATGGACGCGCAGGCGATCACCGGCGTCATCCTGGCCGGCGGCCTAGGCCGACGCATGGGCGGCGTGGACAAGGGCCTGCAACTGCTCGCCGGGCGACCGCTGGTGGCCCATGTCGCCGAACGCCTGCGCCCCCAGGTCGGGCTGTTGATGATCAACGCCAATCGCAGCCAGGCCGCTTACGCCGCCTTCGGCTATCCGCTGCTCGGCGACGACATTCCCGATTTCGCCGGCCCGCTGGCCGGACTGCATGCGGCGCTCGGCGCCACTTCGACCCCGCTGGTCGCCACCGCTCCCTGCGACTCCCCTTATCTGCCAGATGATCTGGTCCGCCGTCTGCACGCCGGACTAGTCGCTGCCGGCAGCTCGTTGGCCATCGCCCGCGCCGAAGGTCGAATACACCCGGTCTTCTGCCTATGCCGCCGCGAACTGCGCGACGAACTGGAGCAATATTTGCTGGGCGGCGGCCGCCGCGTCGCCGAATGGTGCCAGGAGATGGGCGCCAGCATGGTCGACTTCGACGACCAGCCGGCAGCCTTCCGCAATTTCAACACCTTGCAAGACCTGATTCAGCATAGCTGACTTGTGGAAAACCCGTATTGCGGCGCAACAAAAACAGCCTAGACTGCGCGTGCAGGATTTAAAAACACATAAAAGGTTTACAGCAAAATGAACGTCAAGGTGCACTATCGCATCACTCAGGATCGCGCCGGCATTCCGCAGGATTTTGCCGGTGCGCGCCGCTTCGCCAGGAGTGAAGGACAGGCCATCGAAGATCTCGCCAAGGCACAGCTGGCAGCGGATTACCAGATTCCGACCAGCGCCGTGGTGATCTGCCGCATCGAGGACTAACCGCCTCCCCGCAAGGTCGCCCGGTCGACCTGCGCCAGCAGCCGCTCGGCGGCTGGCGATTCGCCGCTCTGCAGGCTGATGTCGACGCGCAGATCGGCGATTTGCAGTGCACCAATTCTGCGTGCTGGCAGGCTATCCAGCACGAACAAAATTTGCACCTCGCCGACGACCAGAAGAACACCGTCCGCCGTCTCGCTGACGGCGTCTCCGAAGGCCTGAACCAGCGCCCGCCGAAATTCGGCCGGTGAACTGTTCATCCGTCGGACCCGCTCCCCGCTCCACGGAAACCTGCTTTCAGCCACCGGCAATCGGCGGCCAGACGGCCAGCACATCCCCTTCCCGCATTGACGTCGTCGCCCGCGCCTCGGGCGGCACGAAGACCCCGTTGACCAGCACCAGGTGCGTCAGCTTGGGCGGCAAACCGAAGGGCTGAAGCGCCGAGGTCACGCTCGCCCCCTCACTGACCTCGACTTCGATACGGTTGTTCTTGCTGCCAGCCGGCAAATAATCGGCGAGCGTGGCGTAGAGCTTGATGGTCAGGCGCATGCGGCTAGCTGTTCGGACGCTGGCAATCGATATAGGCCTCGACGAAACGGGTCGGCGTTTCGAGCAATCGTTGCTTCCACGCCCCGAGCCGGGTCTTGCCCTGGATCAGCCCGCGCAGAGCGCCGACATGCTCGGTCAGACCGATCAATGTCGCCCCGACCAACACCTCGCCGTCGAACTGCAGGCTGATGTAACGGCCATTGGCCTCATCGGCCCGTTCAACCCCCTGGCCGCCCGGCACCCCCTGCCATTCGCCGAAAGACGAGGAAATCAGGCCCATCGAATCGAGCACGTTGATGGCCAGAACGCCCTTCATCCGCGCCTTCTGACCCGCCATGTTGAGCGCCGCGACACGCGCCTGGTCGGCCGCGTTGGGCTGGATCGCGGCGACCAGGTGACGGCCGCTGAACAGGTCCGGTGCTTCGGCCACGTCACCGGCCGCATAGATGCCGGGCACCGAGGTCTGCATCGTGTCGTCGACCAGCACACCCTTGGCGACATGCACCGCCGTTCCTTCGAGGAAGGCCACGTTGGGCGCAACGCCAGCGGCGACGATCAGCAAGTCGCAGTCGACATGCTCACCCGTGGACAGTGCCACGTTGAGCGGCGCCTTCTGCCCAGCCTCGATGAACTCGACGCCAGCCTTGGTTACCACCCTTACCCCCTGCTTCTCGACCCAGCGCTTGATCATGCCGCCGGCTTCCGCGGTCATCATGCGCGGCACGAGGCGATCGCCCATCTCGACCACGGTCAGCTGTACGCCACGTTTGACCAGGGCTTCCATGATGATGCAGCCGATGAAGCCGGCGCCCAGTTGCAGCACGCGCGAGCCGGGTTTTGCTCGCTGCGCGATGGCACGCGCATCCGCCAGCGTCCAGCAGGTCTGCACCTCGGGCAGGTCGATACCGGGAATCGGCGGCCGCACCGGATGCGAGCCGGTGGCGATCAGCAGCCGGTCGTAGTCCTCGAAATGGCCATCGTCGAACAAGACGGTGCACTTCTCGGTGTTCAGTGCTACCGCCCGACCGCGTAGCTGGCGAATGCACAGGCCGTCGAAGTGATCGGCCGATTTACGCAAGTAAGTGCCTACTTCGTCGATATTGCCTTCAAGCAGGTAGGGAATCGCCATGCGCGAATACGGCGGCTCGACCTCATTGCCGACCAGCAGGATATCGTCCGCCGGGGCTGCCCGGCGCAGGGCTTCCGCAGCCACGACACCGGCCGGTCCGTTGCCGAGAATGATGTGTTTCATGATGTTCCGCTCCGACAGGGAAGAAAAAACGGGGTGGCGACTGGCGCGACCCCGCTTCCGATTAAGCGCCAGCCGTTACAGGCCGAGGCGTTCCAGCGTCGCCTTCTCCGGGACCCCGTCCGCGCTCCAGCCGCGCACCTTGTAGTACTCCGGCTTCATCTTGTCGATGCCATTGACCAGCCCCTTGGCCGGCCCGGTCTTGGCCGGTTCGGTCTTCAGGCGCGGCGGCAGGTCGTCGTCGGCGGCCGTAAAGCCAGCCGCCAGGTTGAACTGGCGCTCCATGTTCCAGATGCGCTCGCCCACCTCGTTGAGCTTATCCATCGACCAGTCGCCCTCGCAGGCGGCCTGCACCTGTGGCTGCACGTCGGCCAGCGTCCAGGCGAAACTGGTGAAGATGCAGATGCCGGCGGCGTCGAAGACCGAGGTCGCATCCTGGAAAGCCTTGACCAGTTCGGCCTTGCCCTCGGTGACCAGCGGATCGGTCTTGACCGGAATGCCGAGCACTTCGGACGCAACGGTATAGGAACGCAGGTGGCAGGCGCCGCGGTTCGAGGTGGCGTAGGTCAGGCCCATGCCCTGGATGCCGCGCGAGTCGTAAGCCGGGAATTCCTGGCTCTTGACGCTCATCGACAGTTCCGGCCGACCGTACTTGGCGCACATGCGGGCGCTGCCCAGGCCGAGTTCCTTGCCGAAACCTTCGCCGTGCGCCGTCATCTCGACCAGCTTGCACAGCGCCTCGGCAGAGCCGAACCTGGCGTCGACACCAATCTGCTCCTTGCTCAGGATACCCAGGTCGTAGAGTTCCATCGCCGCACCGACCGTCGCCCCGAACGAGATCGGGTCCATGCCGTGCTCGTTGCACAGCAGGTTGGCGTACTGCAGCGCCTCCAGATCGCCCACGCCATTGGCGGCGCCGAGCGCCCAGGCGGCCTCGTACTCCAGGCCGCCGGAAGCGCCCCAGTATTTCGGGCTGTTCTTGACGCTGAAATGCGTCTCGTCGATCTTCGAGATTCGCCCGCAGGCAATGGTGCAGCCAAAGCAGGCAGCGTTGGTCACCAGATGCGGCTTGCCGTCGGTCGGCCGCTTTTCGTGCATGGCCTCGGCCGAGATTTTGCCGGCCTCCTCGAACTGCACGTCGCGGTGATTGCGCGTCGGCAGGGCGCCGATCTCGTTGATCACGTTCATCAGCACCTGCGTACCGTACTTGGGCAGCCCCTGGCCGGTCACCGCGTTATCGGCGAGCACTTTCTTGGCCGCCGTGGTCGCCGCCAGGAAGGCCGGGAAGTCCTTGATGCCGGAAACGCCCTTGGTGCCACGAATGGCGACCGCCTTCAGGTTCTTCGAGCCCATCACGGCGCCGACGCCGGAGCGCCCGGCAGCCCGGTGCAGGTCATTGACGATGCAGGCGAAGAGCACGCCATTCTCGCCGGCTGCGCCGATCGACGACACCCGGATCAGCGGGTCCTGATGGCTGGCCTTGATCGTTTCTTCGGTTTCCCAGCAGGTCTTGCCCCACAGGTGGCCGGCGTCACGCAACTCCGGCTTGTCATTCTCCAGGTAGAGATAGACCGGCTTCGGCGAACGGCCTTCGAAGATGATCATGTCCCAGCCGGCGAACTTCATCTCGGCGCCGAAATAACCGCCCGAATTGGAGCAGGCGATGGCATTGGTCAGCGCTCCCTTGGTGACCACCGTGTAGCGGCCGCCGGTCGAAGCCATCGTGCCGGTCAGCGGACCGGTCGACATGATCATCTTGTTGTCGGGCGACAGCGGATCGACCTTGGGGTCGATTTCCTCGACCAGGTATTTCGAGGCCAGGCCGCGCGAGCCCAGGTAATCGTTGGCCCAGGCCATGTTCAACGGCTCGGGGGTACAGGTGCCGGCGGTGAGATTCACGCGCAGGACTTTACGGTTCCATCCCATGATCTCTTCTCCTTAAGCCGCAAAGGCCGCAGTGTTGGCCTTGGCCGCCCAGGACCGCATGCGGTCGAGCCCGGTCCAGTCGGCATCGACGTAAGTGATGGCGGCGGTCGGGCAGGCGCTGACGCACTTCGGATCGCCGGCGCAGAGGTCGCATTTCTGCACCTTGCCGACATCGGCCATGTAATTGACCGTACCGAACGGACAGGCGATGGTGCACACCTTGCAGCCGACGCAGGTCGCTTCCTTGACCACCTTGGCGCCGGTCGCCGCGTCGATGACGATGGCCTCGACCGGACAGGCATTCATGCACCAGGCGTCGGCGCATTGCGTACAGGTGTAGGGCACCTTGCGCCCCTCATGCTCGAAGCTGAAGACCTTGATACGGGATTTCGACGGGTTGATCACGCCCGTATGCTCGTAGGAGCAGGCCATTTCGCACTGCAGGCAGCCGGTGCACTTGGCCGGATCGATGTGAAGCGACTTCTGCATGGTGTCTCCTCCATGGATTATTGGGTGTCGCAGAGAACAAACGTGTGTTTTGTAAATAGGCACGTTTTTGCATCATGTCCCAAAGCCGGAGGACTGTCATGTCGCAATGCAACAAACTGTTACACAAGGCTACGAAAGTAAGACAGACGCATGGACGACGAGCCCCTACACTGCAATTGTGCATTGAACCCCTCCTCTCGAAATCCCCCCTTTCGAGAACTTCCAACCCCGCCATCGGCGGGGTTTTTTTTGCCCGTTTTGGCTGCCTGAGCCGTTATAATTGCGCACTTTTATTTTTTGCGCTCCGAGGGAATTCAGCATGGCCGGGAACAGCTCATCCAGCAGCATCATGTGGAAAACGATCATCGTCGCGATCGTCCTGATCGCCATCGTCTATCCATTGACCGTCAAGAAATCCACTTCTGCCGCCGATGCGGCCAGCGGCAGCGATGCTGCCGATATCCGCATCCAGCCGGTCGCCAAGTTCGAACTGGCCAAGGCCGAAGCCCCTGCTGCTGCCGGCCCCAAGGATGGCCCGACCGTCTATAACAGCGTCTGCGGCGCCTGCCACAACAGTGGCGCAGCCGGCGCTCCGAAGATCGACGACAAGGGTGCCTGGGCACCGCGCGTCGGCCAGGGCAAGGATGCGCTCTACAAGAGCGCGCTGGGTGGCAAGGGCGCCATGCCTCCGAAGGGTGGTTCCAGCCTCTCCGATGACGAAATCAAGGGCGCGGTCGATTACATCCTGAGCAAGGTCAAGTAATCCCGTCCGGTTTCACGACAAGGGAGGCTGCGGCCTCCCTTTTTCGTGGACGCAAAAAGGGCGCCCTTCGCGGGGCGCCCCGGACCGGAACCGTGCTTGGAGGACGGCAACCGGCCAAACGCCGGAGATTTACTTCTTGGCCGGCTCGGCAGCCTTGGCCACTTCAGCCTTGGCGGGTTCCGGCGCAGCCTTGGCCTCAGCCGGCGCGGCAGCCTTCTTGGCCTTCTTGGCGGCCTTCTCGACCGGCTTGGCGGCATCCTTCGGCGCTTCGGCCGTCGCAGCCTGGGCCGGCTTGACCTCCGGTGCCTTCACGGCTTCAGCCGCCTTCGGTGCCTCGGTCTTGACGACGGCAGCGGTCGGTGCGGCAGCCTTGGTTTCGGCAACAGCCGGTTTGACGTCGGCGGCGTGGGCGATACCGAAAGCGGCGGCGATAGCGATGGCAAACAGGTGCTTGGTCATGGTGAATCTCCTTGAACGGGTTTATTCGGTTTCTGATCCGGCTTTGCAGGATTGCGCTGCCTTGTGCCGAATAACGCGGCACAAGGGGCCACGGATGTCAGGAGAGAAGTAACCCGCTGTAACGCGCTGTGACCAAGTCGTTAGCGCTTGTTGCCGGCAAGCATCGCCTTCATGGCATCCAGGCGTGCGCTGCCGGTCGCCTTGTCGGGCGGCGCAGCCTGCTTGCCGCCGGTATAGCGAACATCGTCCTTGCCCATTTCGTCGATGAAGCGGGAGGGTTCGCAGGGAATGAACTCGCGCATCTGCTTGCGCCGCTCGCACCACGAAATGTTCAGCGTACGCTGGGCACGGGTGATGCCGACATACATCAGCCGACGCTCCTCCTCGAGCTTGGCCGGCTCGAGCGATTCGCGGTGCGGTAGGATGCCCTCCTCGACACCGACCAGGAAGACATGCGGGTACTCCAGCCCCTTGGCCGCATGCAGCGTGGACAGTTGCACGGCGTCGTATTCCTCGTCGTTCTGCTTGTCCAGCATGTTGATCAAGGCGATGCTCTGGGTCAGGTCGATCAGGGTCTTGCCGTCCAGTTCGCCCTTCTTGTTCAGCCAGGCGGCGAACTCACAGACATTGCCCCAGCGCGTCTGCGCCGTACGCTCCTCCTCGTGGTCGTAGAGGTAGGTTTCGTAATCGATCGCCTTGAGCAGGTCGGGCAGTACTTGGTGTGCCGGCTCCTTGGCAGCCCGCCCCTGGGTGCGATTGATGAACTGACAGAATTCGAGCAGCGGCTCGAGTTGGCGGCTCTGCACGCGCTGGGCAAAACCTTCCTCGAAAGCCGCCGCGAACAGGGAGATATGGCGCTCGCCAGCATAGGTGCCGAGCACCTGCAGGGTCGCCGCACCGATGCCGCGCTTGGGAGTGGTCGCCGCACGGATGAAGGCCGGATCGTCATCCTCGTTGGCCAGCAAGCGCAGGTAGGCGATGATGTCCTTGATCTCCGCCTTGTCGAAGAAGGATTTGCCGCCGGACAACAGATAGGGAATCCGGTGGTCGCGCAGGTATTCCTCGAAGATGCGCGCCTGGTGGTTGGAGCGGTAGAGGATGGCGTAATCCTTGAACTTGCCCCGATGCTCGAAACGGTGCGCCTGCAGCTTCATGATCACGCCCTCCGCCTCGGCATCCTGGTCGCGGCAGGCGGTAACGACGATCTGCTCGCCATGCCCGAGTTCGGACCAGAGCTTCTTGTCGAACAGCTTTTCGTTGTTGGCGATGACGCTGTTGGCCGCCTTCAGGATGCGGACGGTGGAGCGGTAATTCTGTTCGAGCTTGATGACCTTGAGCGCTGGGAACTCGGCCGGCAGCTTCTTCAGGTTCTCGATGTCGGCGCCACGCCAGCCATAGATCGCCTGATCGTCGTCACCGACCGCGGTGAACTGAGCGCGTACACCAGTCAACAACTTGAGCAACTGATACTGGCAAGCGTTGGTGTCCTGGTATTCGTCGACCAGCAAATAGCGCAAGCGGTTCTGCCACTTGTCGGCGATCTCCGGATGTTTCTGGAACAGGACAACGGGCAGACCGATCAGGTCATCGAAATCGACCGCCTGGTAAGCCTTGAGTGTTGCCTCGTAGGAAAGATAGGCGTGGGCGGCGAGCTTTTCGTGTTCGTCGCGCGCCAGATGCCTGGCGGCCTCGGGACTGACCAGGCCGTTCTTCCAGTTCGAGATCAGCGACTGCAGGATGCGCACGGTCGCCTTGTCGACGGTACCGGCTGCCTCGCTCAGGATGCCGGCGCAGTCGGCCGAATCGAAGATCGAGAAGCGCGGCTTGTAGCCCAGCGCCTTGGCTTCCTCGCGCAGGATGCGCACGCCGAGCGAGTGAAATGTTGAGATTTGCAGTTCGTTGGCCGCCGACGACGACAACAGTTTGCCGATGCGCTCCTGCATCTCCTTCGCCGCCTTGTTGGTGAAGGTGATGGCGGCCACGTTGCGTGGCTGGAAGCCGCAATCCTGCACCAGGTAGGCGATCTTCTGGGTGATCACCCGCGTCTTGCCCGAGCCGGCGCCCGCCAGCACCAGCAGAGGGCCGTCGAGGTAATGGATCGCTTCGCGCTGTTGTGGATTGAGGCCGCTCATGCTGCAAAAAGACTGCGCCCCGGCAGGCCGGGGCGCGATGTTCTGGAGGACTCGATTTTACTCCGACGCAGATGGCGATGGCAGGCGATCAGATGCGCTCATCGACGATGCTGAAACCAGCGGGTAGGGTCGGCGTCTTCACGAGATCCGCAAGATGATCGCGGGCGTCGAGCAATTGCTCCGCGACGTGGCGTGCCTCCTCGCGCGCATCGCCCGAGGAACGCGACGGCAGGTTTTCGTCGGTCAGTTCCTGCTGCAGGCTGCGCTGCCGGTCACCCTCGATGCCTTCCGGCGTCTCGACCCGCCGAGTCTCCTGGGTTGCCGCCAGACGCGCCCGCACCACCGCTGCGCGGGTGTGGCTTTCGGTCGTGGACTTGAGGCGGCTGGATTTCATCGGGCGATCTCCTTGACTTATTGTCGTCAGAAGATCGCCAGACTTTAGTAAAAACCCACGAAATCTGTCGGGATTACCTTCTCCCGAGAAAACTCAGAGCGCGCCGAACACTTTCTTCAGCACGTCGCTGCCGGCCCCGAGCGGGTTGGCGCGCAGTTTCTTCTCTTCTTCGGCGATCATCAGGAAGAGGCCGTCGATCGCCTTTTGAGTCACGTAGGCATCGATGTCGGCGTTCTTCTTGTCGATCAGGCCGGCGCTTGCCGCCTTGCCGGCGAAGCTGTTGTACTGCTCGGCCAGTTGCAGCTTGCCGGTTTCCTTCTTGACGATCGGCGAGAACTTCTGGGTCAGGGGCTCGCTGGAGGTCTTGCGGAAATACTGCGTTACGCTGTCGTCGCCGCCGGTCAGGATGGCCTTGGCGTCCTGCACCGTCATCTTCTTGATGGCATCGGTCAGTATCGGCTTGGCCTCGGCGACGGCATTCTCCGCCGCGTGATTCATGGTTTCGACCAGTTCGTCAGCCTGCTTGCCCATGCCGAACATGCGTAGCGCGCTTTCGGCCTTCTGCAGGTAACTGGGCAACGGAATCTTTACCTTGCTGTTCCCGAGAAAACCGTTGCTTTTGCCTAAGGAGGCGACGGCATAGTCCGCCCCGGTGGCCAGCGCTTCCTTGACCCCGGCACTGGCGTCGCCACTGGAGATGGCATCCAGCCCGGCCGCTGTCACCGTCGCGGAGAGGGAAAGAAGCAGGGCGAAGACGGGTGCGAGCAGGCGATTCATGATGACCTCCGATCAGACGATGTCGAGGTGACCGATCCCGGTGCTCAGGTCGCGGTCCTTGGATTCCTTGCCATGCAGCTTGATCTGCAGGCGCAGGTCATTCAGCGAGTCGGCATTGCGCAGGGCATCCTCGTAGGTGATCTTGCCGGCCTCGTAGAGGTCGAACAGGGCCTGGTCGAAGGTCTGCATGCCAAGTTCGCGGGACTTCTTCATGATTTCCTTGATCTCGTGCACCTCGCCCTTGAAAATCAGGTCGGAAATCAGCGGCGAGTTGAGCATCACTTCGATCGCCGCCATCCGGCCCTTGCCGTCCTTCTTCGGAATCAGGCGCTGCGAGACCATGGCGCGGAGGTTGAGCGAAAGGTCCATCAGCAATTGCTGGCGGCGCTCCTCCGGGAAGAAGTTGATGATCCGGTCGATTGCCTGGTTCGAACTATTGGCGTGCAGCGTCGCCAAGGCGAGGTGACCGGTTTCGGCGAAGGCAATGGCGTAATCCATGGTATTGCGGTCGCGGATTTCACCCATCAGGATGACATCGGGCGCCTGACGCAGCGTGTTCTTCAGGGCCGGCCCCCAGTCGTCGGTATCAACGCCGACCTCACGCTGGGTAACGATACAGTTCTTGTGCTCGTGCACGTATTCGATCGGGTCCTCGATCGTGATGATGTGACCGTAAGTATTTTCATTGCGGTAGTCGACCAGGGCGGCGAGCGACGTCGTCTTGCCGGTACCGGTACCGCCGACGAAGATGATCAGGCCGCGCTTGGTCATCGCCAGATCCTTGAGCACCGGCGGCAACTGCAGTTCGTCGAGCGTCGGGATGCTCATGTTGATGGTCCGGCAAACGACCCCGACCCGCCCTTGCTGGACCAGGGCATTGACCCGGAAGCGGCCGATTCCGGCCGGCGAAATGGCGAAATTGCATTCCTTGGTGGCTTCGAACTCGGCAGCCTGACGGTCATTCATGATCGACCGGGCGAGTTCGGCCGTATGCGAAGCGGTGAGCACCTGATTCGAGACCGGCGTGATCTTGCCGTCAATCTTGATCGCGGGCGGAAAACCGGCCGTGATGAAGAGGTCTGAACCCTTCTTTTGCGACATCAAGCGCAAAAGATCGTGCATGAATTTCATTGCCTGATCGCGTTCCATATTTACCCCTGGTTTTTGTGACGAACGGCGGGTTAAGCCGGGAAGGCATCCTTGTTGGCGGCCTTGAAGCGGGCCTCGGCGCTGGAGACGACGTTGCGGCGGACCAGTTCGACGAGGTTCTGGTCCAGCGTCTGCATGCCGAAATTCTGGCCGGTCTGGATCGCCGAGTACATCTGCGCCACCTTGTTCTCGCGGATCAGGTTACGGATGGCCGGCGTGCCGATCATGATCTCGTGCGCCGCGACGCGCCCTTGGCCGTCCTTTGTCTTGAGCAGGGTCTGCGAGATGACGGCACGCAACGATTCGGAAAGCATGGAGCGAACCATTTCCTTTTCCGCTGCCGGGAACACGTCGACGATACGGTCCACTGTCTTGGCGGCCGACGAGGTATGCAGGGTGCCGAACACGAGGTGTCCGGTTTCGGCCGCCGTCAGGGCGAGGCGAATGGTTTCAAGGTCGCGCATTTCGCCGACCAGGATGACGTCCGGGTCTTCACGCAGCGCCGAGCGCAGGGCGTTGGAAAACGACAGGGTATGCGGCCCGACTTCGCGCTGGTTGATCAGGCACTTCTTGGCTTCATGAACAAATTCGATCGGATCCTCGACGGTCAGGATGTGGCCGTAGTCGTTCTCGTTGATGTGATTGACCATGGCGGCCAGCGTCGTCGACTTGCCGGAACCGGTCGGCCCGGTGACGAGCACGATGCCGCGTGGATACTCCGAGATTTCCTTGAAAATCTTCGGGCAGTTCAATTCTTCCAGCGTCAGTACTTTCGAGGGAATGGTCCGGAAGACGGCGCCGGCACCACGCTGCTGGTTGAAGGCATTGACCCGGAAACGCGCCAGGTTGGGAATTTCGAAGGAAAAGTCGCACTCCAGCGTTTCTTCATAAACCTTGCGCTGACCATCGTTCATGATGTCATAAACCATGCCGTGCACGTCCTTGTGCTCCATGGCCGGCAGGTTGATGCGGCGGACATCGCCATGCACCCGGATCATCGGCGGCAAGCCGGAGGAGAGGTGAAGATCGGAAGCCTTGTTCTTGACACTGAAGGCCAACAGTTCGGTGATGTCCATGCGGATCGTCCTCGGAGCGCGTGTATACTGATTTAATCAGGAATTCCCAAAGGATTATGAGCGCAATAGCCAGCAACCTGCAAGCCGTCAGGACGCGAATCGCCGATGCCGCAAAGGCTGCGGGGCGGTCGCCCGAAAGCGTCAGCCTGCTGGCGGTGAGCAAGACCTGGCCGCTTGGTCATGTACTCGAAGCCGTCGCGGCGGGGCAAGTTGCCTTCGGTGAAAACTATGTCCAGGAAGGCGTCGAAAAAGCCGAGGCCAGCGCCGGCCATTCATTGATCTGGCATTTCATCGGCCCACTGCAAAGCAACAAGACGCGACCAGTCGCCGAACACTTCGCCTGGGTCCATTCGATCGAGCGCCTGAAGATCGCCGAAAGGCTCTCGGCCCAGCGCCCGGATCACCTGCCGCCGCTTCAGGTTTGCGTCCAGGTCAATGTTTCCGGCGAGGCCAGCAAGAGCGGCTGCGCCCCTGATGAAGCCCTCGAACTCTGCCGCGCCCTTGCCGCCCTGCCCCGGCTCCGTCTGCGCGGACTGATGGCGATTCCCGAACCGAGCGACGATCCGGCAGCGCAGCGTGCGCCCTTCCGCCAGCTCCGCGAACTCTTTGAACATATCCGGGCGAGCGGACTGCCGCTCGACACCCTCTCCATGGGCATGTCCCATGATCTCGAAGCTGCCGTCGCCGAAGGCGCGACCATCGTCCGCATCGGCACGGCCATTTTTGGTGAAAGACACTACGCATGAAAATCACATTCCTCGGCGGCGGCAACATGGCCAACGCACTTATCGGCGGCATGCTGAATAAAGGCTTTGCGGCCAGCGACATCGCCGTCATCGACCCTGGCAGCGAAGCCCGCGACAAGCTCGCGCAGAGCTACGGCGTCGTCTGTCACGCATCTACCGATGCACTTCCCGAGGTCGGTGACCTCCTCGTACTGGCCGTCAAGCCGCAGCAGATGAAGGAAGCTGCTGCACCGCTCGTCGGCAAACTCGGCAAGGCCGTCGTCGTCAGCATCGCCGCCGGACTCGACATCGCGACCCTCGCCCGCTTCCTTGGCGGCCACCGCAAGATCGTGCGCTGCATGCCCAATACGCCGGCCCTGATCGGGGCGGGCATTACTGGCCTCTGCGCTGCGCCTGAAGTCGACGACAACGAACGCGCCGCCGCCGAACGCGTCCTGAGCGCCGTCGGCAGCACAGTCTGGATTGCCGACGAGGGCAAAATGGATGGTGTCACCGCCCTCTCAGGCAGTGGCCCGGCCTACGTCTTCCTGTTCATCGAAGCGCTACAGCAAGCGGCGACCGACCTTGGCTTCACGCCGGAACAGGGCCGCCAGCTCGCCATCGAAACCATCCAGGGAGCCGCGGCTCTTGCCGCTCAGTCGACCGAGCCGGCCTCGGTACTGCGCGAACGCGTCACCTCCAAGGGCGGTACCACCGAGGCCGCGCTGCGCACGATGGCCGAACATGGCGTCAAGGACGGCATCGTCGCCGGCGTCAAGGCCGCCGAAGCGCGTGGTCGCGAACTCGGCAAGCTGCTCGGGGCGGGCTGATGCAGGCACTGTTCTTCCTGCTCGACGCGGTCGTTAGCTTTTTCTGCGCCCTCTTCATCCTGCGCTTCATGATGCAGGCACTGCGGGTTTCCTTTGCCGGCCAGCTCGGCAACTTCGTCGTCTCGCTCACCAATTGGGCCGTCAAGCCGCTGCGCCGCGTCGTGCCCGGCCTGGGCGGCATGGACTGGTCCAGCCTGCTGGCCGCACTGGGTCTGCAATTGCTGCTTTCGCTGATCATTTTCGGCATTTCCAGCCCGGCAGGCATCACGACCGACGCCGGGGCCATCACCCTGATGGCCTTCTGGTTCGCCCTGCGTGCCTTGCTTCGGCTCGCCATCTACATCCTGATCGGGGCGATGATCCTCCAGGCCGTGCTCTCGTGGGTCAATCCGTATTCGCCGCTGAGTGCGCCGGCGCACCAGCTGACCCGCCCCGTGCTCGACCCGATCCGCCGCATCGTCCCGACCATCTCCGGCATCGACCTCTCGCCGCTGGTGGCGATCCTGCTCCTGCAGGCACTGCTGATGTTCCTGTGAGCGACTGGTTCCGCGTCGCCGCCGACGGCCGCATCACGCTGACCCTGCACATCCAGCCCGGCGCGAAGAAAAGCGAATTCGCCGGGCTGCATGGCGAAGCCCTGAAAATTCGCCTCGCCGCCCCACCGGTCGATGGCAAGGCGAACGAGGCGCTGGTGAAGTTTGTGGCCGCACGACTCGGCCTGGCCAAGTCGGCGGTCAGCCTGGTCAGCGGCCAGACCTCGCGCCACAAGATTCTCGAAGTCCGGGGCACGACGGCGACCGCAGTCGCCACCCTGCTTCAGGAGTAAACGACCGCACGCGAGGCTATTTCTTCGCTGCCTTGACCGGAGCAGCCGAAACTTCGCCGGCAGTCAGCTCACCGCGCAGCTTGGCGACGCTTTTCTCACCGAAGCCCTTGACGCCCTTGAGGTCATCGAGCGACTTGTACGGCCCGTTCTTGCCGCGATAGTCGACAATCGCCTTGGCCTTGCTGGGGCCGATACCCTTCACCCCTTCGAGCTCCTCGACTGAGGCCGTGTTGATATTGACGGTCGCCAATGCCAAGCCGATGCCAGCCAGATAGATCAGGATCGTTGCAAGAATACGTTTCATCATGAGCCTTTCCCTTGTGATCGGACGATTCGATTAGAAAAACGCCCGGGGCAAGGCCACCGGGCGAAAATTATTCTAATGACATAAAACCATCGTCACAAGCCGGCTCATGCCGGCTCAGCCACCGAAGACGACCTTCCCGCCAACCAGAGTCATCTTGACCTTGCCAGCCATCAGGTAACCCAGCCAGGGCGAATTCTTGCCCCGGCTCTTCAACGCTTCCGGCGTCAGCTGCCAGGTCGTGCAGGGATCGAAGACGCAGACATCGGCCACGGCTCCGACCGCGAGATGCCCGCTCTCCAGGCCCAGCACCTCGGCCGGCGCCGAGGTGATGCGGGCCAGCGCCAGCGGCAAGGGCACATGCGCCGCCTCAGCCCATTTCAGGGTAAGCGGCAACAGGACTTCAAGCCCGGTCGCGCCCGGCTTGGCCTCGCCGAAGGGCAGCAATTTGTCGTCGACGCCGACCGGGGTGTGATCGGAACAGATCGCCGCCAGCCCCCCGGCCGCCGCCTCGGAGAGCGCCAACCTATCCTTCTGGGTGCGCAAAGGCGGGCAGAAACGGGCATGCGGATTGAAGAAGCCAATGTCGTTTTCGGTGAGCAGCAGGTGATGCACGCCGATATCGAAACTGACCGGCAGGCCTTCGTTCCGCGCCTGACGCACCAGGTCGACACCGGACTCCGACGACAGACGGGTCAGATGCACGCGGCAGCCAGTATCGCGCACCAGTTGAACGATGGTGGCGATGGCGATGGTTTCGGCGGCAACCGGAATGCCGGCCAGGCCCAGACGGCTGGCCACCTCGCCCTCGTGCGCGATGCCGTTGCGCGACAGCCAGTAATCCTGCGGCTGCAGCCAGACGGCGAAGCCGAAGGTGGCGGCGTATTCCATGGCGCGCAGCAGGGCCTCGGTATCGACCACCGGCGCGTTGGCCTGCGAAAAGGCGACGCAGCCGGCCTTCTTGAGACCGGCCAGTTCGGCCAGGCGCTCGCCCTTGAGGCCCAGCGTCAGCGCGCCGAGCGGCAGGACGCGCGCCTTGCCGATTTCGGCACCGCGATGCACCAGACGGTCGGCCAGTTCCGGCTCGTCGAGCGGTGGGTCGGCATCGGGCGGTACGACGACCGAGGTCACGCCCCCGGCCACTGCGGCAGCCAGTTCGGCCTCAATGCTGTTGAGCCGGGCACCAAGGTCGATCAGGCCCGGACAGACGACGCAGTCGCTTGCATCGATGCGCTGCTCGGCCACAAAACCGGCCGGCGCTTCGCCTAGCGCGGCAACCTTGCCGTCGGCGATGTAGAGGGAGGCACTACGGTCGACACCATGCTTCGGGTCGATGACGCGGCCGTTCTCGATAACAATGTTCATCTCAGTTCCCCGCAACGATGCTCATGACGGCCATGCGCACGGCAATGCCGAAGGTGACCTGGGGCAGGATCACGGCCTGCGAACCGTCGGCCACCGCCGAATGGATTTCGACCCCGCGGTTCATCGGCCCAGGGTGCATGACGATGGCGTTCGGCTTGGCCAGCGCCAGCTTCTGCGGCGTCAGGCCGTAGTGGCGGAAATACTCACCGGCCGACGGCAGCAGGGCGCCGTTCATGCGCTCGTTCTGCAGGCGCAGCATGATGATCACGTCGCAATCCTTGATCCCTTCGTTCATGTCGTGGAAGACATGCACGCCGAGCTTGTCGAGATGCTTGGGCAGCAAGGTTTCCGGCCCGACGGCGCGGACTTCCGGCACGCCCAGCGTGGTCAGGGCATGGATGTCGGAGCGGGCGACGCGCGAATGCAGGATGTCGCCGACGATGGCGACACGCAACTGCGTGAAGTCCTTCTTGTAGTGGCGGATCGTGTACATGTCGAGCAGGCCCTGCGTCGGGTGCGCATGGCGCCCGTCGCCGGCATTGACCACATGCACATCGTCGCGGCCGATACGCTGCAGGTGCTCGGCGATCAGGAATGGCGCGCCGCTGGAAGCGTGGCGCACGACGAAGAGGTTGGCATGCATGGCCACCAGATTGTCAATGGTGTCGAGCAGCGTCTCGCCCTTGGCCGTCGACGACTTGTTGATATCGAGGTTGATGACGTCGGCACTCAGCCGCTTGGCGGCGATCTCGAAGGTGGTGCGGGTACGCGTCGAATTCTCGAAGAACAGGTTGAAGACGCTCTTGCCGCGCAGCAGCGGCACCTTCTTCACTTCCCGGGCCGAGACTTCCATGAAGGATTCGGCGGTATCGAGAATCTGCGTCAGGATGCGTTGCGGCAGGCCCTCGATCGAGAGCAGGTGCGACAGTTCGCCATCCTTGTTCAACTGCGGGTTATACATGCTCCAGCCTCCAGGCGAGTTGGCCATTGTCGGATTTTTCGAGGACCAGGTTCTCGGCCTCCTGCAATTCCACATTCCAGCCACACCAGGTCGGGCCGACCGGCAGTTCGCGACCGCCGCGATCGGCCAGCACGGCGAGGGCGACCGAGGCCGGACGACCGTAGTCGAACAGTTCGTTGATCGCTGCCCGCGTCGTGCGCCCGGTGTAAAGCACATCATCGACAAGGATGATGTGGCGCCCTTCGACGTCGAAGGGAATCAGCGTCGGCTTGACCTGCGGATGCAGCCCCTTGGCCGCGAAATCGTCGCGATAGAAGGAGACGTCGATCAGGCCGATGTCGTCGGTCAGGCCGAGGAGGTCGCGCAGGCGTTCGGCGATCCAGGCGCCGCCGCTGTAGATGCCGACCAGGGCGGGCTGGCGATCGAGATGTGGGCGGATCAGGTCGGCCAGTTGCCGGCACTGGGCCTCGGCATCAGGCAGCGGGTTGGGCAGGGAGGACATGGTGCGGGCTTTCGAACCAGGTTTGAAGGATGAGTTGTGCGGCCACCGCATCGAGCAACGGCTTGGCGGATTTGCTGTTGCGGCCGGTTTCGCGCAGTCTGGCCTCGGCATCGAGCGAGGTCATGCGCTCGTCGGCTAGGCCGACCGGCAGTTTGAAACGGCGTTGCAGCCGTTCGGCGAACTTGGTGGCGAGACGGGTCATCTCGTGGGGGGTGCCGTCGGCGTGAGTGGGCAGGCCGACCACCAGTTGTTCCGGCTGCCACTCGGCGATCAGCTTGCCGATGGCAGCAAAGCGGTCGTCGTTGGATTCGGCATGGATGACGGTCAGTGGATGGGCGCTGCCGAGCAGGGTCTCGCCCGTGGCCACACCAATCCGCTTTTCGCCGAAATCGAAGGCGAGGACGGTTCCCATGCCGCCTTAGGCGTGTCCGGCCAC
Organism: Dechloromonas sp.; assembly: GCA_016791065.1. Classification (GTDB taxonomy): domain Bacteria; phylum Pseudomonadota; class Gammaproteobacteria; order Burkholderiales; family Rhodocyclaceae; genus Azonexus. The sequence continues at coordinate 25,184 of JAEUOD010000094.1, forward strand.
GTCGGACAATTGCGAAAAGCTGATGCCGAGGTTCTGCATCGCCGCCGGCAGGCGCTCTTCGGGCGACATGTCGAAGAGGATGTTGGCCTTCGCTGGCACGGTCAGCCAGGAATTCTGGCTCAGCTCATCCTCGAGCTGTCCGGCATCCCAGCCGGCATAACCGAGGGTGACGATGATTTCGCTAGGCAGGCCGGCGCTGCCCACGGAAGTCAGGATGTCGCGCGAACTGGTCAGGCCGATCTCACTGTTGATGACCAGCGTCGACTGCCAGTTGCCGATCGGCCGATGCAGGACGAACCCGCGGTCGAGCTGGACCGGACCGCCGAAATACACGGGCAGGCGGGCCATGCCCTCGGCTTCGAGCTTAAGGTCGATCTTCTCGAACAGCCCGGCCAGGTCCATGTCGATCGGCCGGTTAACGATGATGCCCAGCGCGCCGTTTTCGTTATGCTCGCAGATGTAGACGAGCGCGTTGGAGAAATACGGATCCTCCAGCGTCGGCATGGCGATCAGGAAATTGTCGGTGAGGTTCACGCTGTCCATACGCCCCATTTTAATGGAAAAGACCTGCACCCGCTTGGACGGACCGAGGAGATGACCGCGCAATGAAATCGGATGAAGTCGACAAATCGCGGCGTCTGCGCCTTAATTGCTGCCTTTACCCTCCCGACCGAACACCTCCATGCAAAGCATCGACTCCGCCCTTGTCTGGTTTCGCCGCGACCTGCGCGATCACGACCACGCAGCCCTGAGCGCGGCATTGCAGGCGGCAGGCCGCGTCCATTGTGCCTTCGTCTTCGATACGGACATCCTCGATGCCTTGCCTTCACGCCGTGACAGGCGCGTGCACTTCATCCGCGAGTCACTCGTCGAACTCGATACTGCCTTGCGGGCGCGCGGTGGCGGCCTGATCGTCCGCCACGGCCGAGCCAGCGAGGAAATCCCTGCGCTGGCCCATGAACTCGGGGTCCACACCGTTTTCGCCAACCGCGACTATGAGCCCAGCGCGAAGTATCGCGACACCCTGGTTGCGCGGTCGCTCAGCGAAATGGGCATTTCCTTTCAGGGCTGCAAGGACCAGGCGATCTTCGAGTGCGACGAAGTGCTGACCCAGGCCGGGAAAGCCTTTTCGGTTTTCACTCCCTACAAGAATGCCTGGCTCAAGCGTCTGACCAGCGCCGACTACGCTCGCTTCGACTGTAGCGGCGTGTTTGCCGGAAGCGCCTTGGCCGGCGTACCTAGCCTGACCGAGATCGGTTTTGAAGCGACCGACCTGCAAGAAGTCGGCATCCAACCCGGCATGTCCGGGGCACGTGCGCTGTGGGATGAATTCCGCGCCGGACGCATCAAGCGGTATGGCGCGCTGCGCGACTTTCCGGCAATCAAGGGGGTTTCTTATCTCTCCGTTCACCTGCGTTTCGGCACCATCCCGATTCGTGAACTGGTCCGTACCGCGCTCGCCGAAGGGGCCGACACCTGGCTCAACGAATTGATCTGGCGCGATTTCTATTTCATGATCCTCGACCGCTTTCCGCAGGTCGAGCGCAACGCCTTCAAGCCGGAATACGATGCCATCCGCTGGGAAAACTGGCCAGCGGGTTACGCTGCCTGGTGTGCCGGCCGCACCGGCTACCCACTGGTCGATGCGGCCATGCGCCAACTCAATTTCAGCGGCTGGATGCACAACCGCCTGCGCATGGTCGTTGCCTCCTTTCTGAGCAAGGATCTCGGCATTGACTGGCGTCTCGGGGAAAAATACTTCGCCGACCAACTCAACGATTTTGACCTCTCGGCCAACAACGGAGGCTGGCAATGGGCTGCGTCGAGTGGCTGCGATGCCCAACCCTATTTCCGCATCTTCAACCCGATCACCCAATCGGAAAAATTCGATCCAGAGGGCAAGTTCATTCGCCGCTACGTCCCCGAACTAGCCGCAGTGCCGAACAAATACATCCACGCCCCCTGGTTGATGGGGCGGATCGAGCAGGAAGGGCTGGGCGTGGTGATCGGCCGCGACTATCCTGGACCGATCGTCGACCACGCACAGGCCAGGGAACGCACCCTGGCCCGTTACGCGGTGGTCAAGAAGCCGGACTAACCGGCGGCCTTGGCCTTGATATAGCCGGCGACGAGACTCAGCAATTCTTCCTCGTCGTAAGGCTTGCCGAGATAATGGTTGGCGCCAATCTCGAAGGCATAGTTCCGGTGCTTGTCGGCGGTCCGCGAGGTGATCATGATCACCGGCAGATTCTTGAGGCGATCGTCGGCACGCAGGTTGCGTACGAAGTCGAAGCCATCCATGCGCGGCATCTCGATATCGGACAGGACGACATCGGGCATGACCTCGATCAGTTGCTCCAGCGCATCGACCCCATCCTTGGCCAGGATGACCTGATAACCCTCGCGTGCGAGCAGGCGACTGGTGATCTTGCGAACGGTGAGCGAATCATCGACCACCATCACGGTTGGCGGATGCGCCTCGACGGGAACCGTCACCGCGCTTGGCAGCAGCGCCTTGACGGCGGCGGCCTGGGCCTGACTACCGCGACTGGCCAGTGCCACCGGATTGAGAATAAGGACGACCTGACCATCGCCCAACACGGTCGCGCCGGCAATGCCGACAACCCGGGCAAGTTGGGCGCCAATATTCTTGACGACGACTTCCTGGTTGCCTTCTAGCTCATCGACCTGGACCGCAACGCGTTGCGAACCGGAACGTAGCAGCAAGACCCAGAAACGGCGGCGCATCTCGGGAACAGCCTCAGCATCGCCTAGCAGATGGGGCAGGAAGTGGAGCGGGTAATGATTGCCCTGCCATTCGGCCTCGCCCTTTTCGCGCAAGGCCGTGAGTTGCTTTTCCTTGACCTCCATGACCTGCTCGATCATGGTCGAGGGCACGGCATACCGCTGCGAGCCAACCCGGACGAGCAACGTCTGGGTCACCGCCAGGGTTAGTGGCAGGTAGAGACGGAAAGTAGTTCCCGCCCCCGGTTGCGACAAGGTTTCGATACGACCACCGAGCGCCGTCACTTCCGTCTTGACGACGTCCATGCCGACGCCGCGCCCGGACACTTGGGTAAGTTCGGCCGCCGTTGAGAAACCGGGCTGAAAAATGAGATCGAGTAGTGCTGCTTCGTCGGCGGCCTGTCCGGCCTCCATGAGCCCCAGGGATTCAGCCTTGGCGCGAATACGCTGGGCATCGAGGCCCTTGCCGTCATCGCTCAAGGCGAGAATGATTTCATTCCCTTCCTGAGACAGCGCCAGGGTAATTTCACCGACTTCACCCTTGCCTGCAGCCAGTCGCTGCTCACGGTCTTCGACCCCGTGGGTAACGGAATTGCGCAGCATGTGTTCGATCGGCCCGAGCATCTTGTCGAGCACCGACCGGTCAATTTCAACCTGGCCACCGACGATATCAAGGTTGGCGCGCTTGCCGACTTCCTTGGCGGTCTGCCGGACGAT
>JAEUOD010000110.1 GCA_016791065.1 Dechloromonas sp.
TTCTGGATTTCCATTTCCTGCATCGGGAATCGCCAGGCCAGCGTGCCGTCGCCATCCTCGGTCCATTGCAGGATGTCGATAAACTGCTTCTTGATGAAGTCCATCAGTGCCATGTTGCCTCCTTGAATGATCAGATGATGCAGCCGGCATTGAGGATGCCGGTGCCGATCGAGAGCGATGCGAGGAATATCCCCGAGGCCAGACGGCCTTCGGGAATGCTGTGGTTGATGCGGGGCAACGCGATGCGTGCTGCCGTGAAGGTGATCAGCTGCACGACGCCGGCAACGACGCCCCAGCCGATCATCAGGTAGAGGTTGTGGGTGACCGCGACCGAAACCGCGATCGGCAGCGCAAAGCCAATCACCGCGCCGCCCAGGCTGACTGCCGCGGCCTCGTTGCCGGCCCGGATGAGCGCCACTTCGCTGTAGGGCGTGACCAGCACATAGAGGCAGAGAAAGGCGACGAGCAGTGCCACCGCGGTCAGGAAGAAACTGGCGAAGGCCGGCAGGCTGCTGATGAGCGGATCGAACACGTTATTCCCCTGGCAAGATTCGGCGACGAAGGATTGTCCCTGCTCGCCGCCGTTTACTCAAGCCTGGCGGGCGGCTAGCCAGCCCGCAAAAGCTTCCGGCGGCATTGGCCGGGCGTAGAAATAGCCCTGGATACGGCTGCAGCCGAGGCTGAGCAACTGCTCGACCTGTGCCTTTTCCTCGACCCCTTCGGCCAGCGGCATCATGTCAAGATCGTGCGCCAGATCGATGATCGAGCGAACGACGCGCCGGTATTCGTCCGATCGCCCCATGGCCACGATAAAGGAGCGATCGATCTTGATCTCCTTGACCGGCAGGCCAACCAGATAGCTGAGCGAGGAATAGCCTGTGCCAAAGTCATCGATGGCCAGCCTAAAACCCAGGTCTCGCAAGCGAGTCAGCGTATCCAGGGCGCGCTCGCGGTTGGCCATCATGGCCGACTCGGTCAGTTCCAGCGTAAAGCGCTCGCCGCTCATCTGCCAGGTATCGAGACGCTGGCGGATCATGTCGACGCAGTCCTCGTCGTTCAGGTCGTCCGAGGTCAGGTTGAGCGACAGGCGAAAACCCGTTTCGACGCCTTCGATTTCCGCGGCAATCCGCATCGCGTGGCGCAACATCCAGTCGGTGTATTGCCGCCGCCAGCCGTTTTCATCGACAACCTCCATCAGGCGTTGCGGTGAAATCCATTCGCCACTGGCACACTGCCAGCGCAAGAGCAATTCGGCCCCGAAGCATCGGCCAGTAGCCGCATCGACCTGCGGTTGCAGGAAAAACTGCAAGCGCTCATTGTCCAAGGCCTGCTTGAATTCGGCGGCCAGATGGAAGCGCTTTTTCCAGGCAGCCTCGATTTCCGTATGGAACCAGCCAAAACCTTCGCGGCCAAGCTGCGCGCCCCAGCGACCAAGTCGGCTTGCTGCCAGCAAGCCCTCGGCCTCGCCGGCATGCTCGGGCGCCATCGCCGCGCCGATTCGGACGTCGAAGGCCAATGGCTTACCGCTGGGCAAGCGCAAAGGCTGGGAGAATTCATGCAGGATCTGCGAGCCAGCCAAGGCCGGCTGGGCCATGGAATGAATGTCCGGCAGCACGAGCAGCCATTCGCCATCCCGCCCGGCGAAAAGGTCGTCGCTGTCACGCAGCAGCTTTTCGATGCGCCCGGCGACCAGTCCTGGCACGCTCTGCAGGTCACTTGCCGACAGGTGCACCAAGGCATCGCGGTTATTGGCCGAGAGCGCGAGCAGTGCGAGACGACGCCCCTCCGCCAGCAAGCCCCGGATTCTCGCCAGCGCCGCCCGCTCATCGAGCATGCCGCTCGTTTCGGCACGGGCTTCCTCGCCGAGATCGACAGCACAAGCGAGCAAGGCCAGCACAGCCCGGCGCAGCAGGGTGAACAGATCGAGGTGCACATGCGGCACCCGGCCTGCGCCGAAAAGTGCCGCGGCACAGAGATCGAGCGCCGCATTCAGGGTGGCCACCAGCGTAGAGGTCGGGATACCCTGGGTATGCAGCCTGGCCCAGGCACGCAGCCATTCGTCCTGCCAGCGCAAGGCCCCGAGCTGCATTGCCAGACCGGCCGTCAGGTCGGCGAAGGCGAGAGCATGCGCGTCGGCACCGCTGGTGGAGAAGGCTTCGGCGACGGCGGCCGACCATTCTCCGGACAGTGCCTGCAGCGAGGCAAGATCCTCCGGCTGCAGACCGAAGGCAGCGAGATCGATCCGGCCCGGCAACTCAGCGGAGATAGTAGTCATCAGCCGATAATCCGTAGGCATCCGCCGGCAGCGCCCGGGCGACGCGCCGATCCTGATGGGCCTTGGCGCGCAGGTCGAGCACCTTGTAACCCGGTACGACGGCTTTCTCCCGGTCGAGCAGGAGCAGGATGCGAGGCCGCGAACGCTGCACACGGTTCTGCTGGATGACGACACCGACCTCGCCGTTGTCGAGTTCAAGCAGCGTACCGATCGGGTACAGACCAACGCACTGGACGAACTGCTCGACCAAGGCTGGGCTGAAGGCCTGACCACGCAAGGCGTAGAGCTCCTCGAGCGCGGCCTGGTGACCGATCGCCTCGCGATAGGGCTTGGGCTTGAGCATGGCGCAAAACGAATCCACCAGACCGGCCATTTCGGCCGCCAAGCCGATCTGCTCGCCCCTCAATGCGCGCGGGTAACCGCTTCCGTCCCAGCGCTCATGGTGACGCGACACGGTTACCAGCACATCGCTCGGCAACTGGGCATGGGAATAGAGAATTTCCAGGGAGGTGGCAACATGCGAACGGATCGTCGCCTGCTCCGCTGCATCCAGCGCCGCCGTCTTGGCCAACAACTCGGCCGGCAACTGGCTCTTGCCGACATCCTGGAGCAAGCCAGCCATGCCCAGTTCAATGAGTTTCTGGCCGCGCCAGCCGACATGGTTGCCGAACAGCAGGAGATAGACGCCGACATCGACCGCGTGGTCGAAGCTGTATTGGTCGATACGGCGCAGGCGCAGCAGCCACATCAGCGCATCGGGGTTGCGCTGGAGGCTGCCCGAAATGTCGTTCAGTCCCTCCCGCACATGACGGGTGTCAATCTGCTGCTCGGCGACGATACCCTGAAAGGTGCTTTGCAGGGCCGTCTGGAATTCGTCGAAACGCGGCTCGATGTAGGCCAACTCGCCGGACAACTCACGGGAATATTCGCTGCTGTCCTGTTGGTGCAGGAAGCCGAGAAAACGTTGCCGACGGAAACGGATCTGATCGCTGACTTCGCTGATGACCAGACCGGGACGACGCCTGGCTTGCGGCTCGGCCACCGACGCCTGGCCGAGCCCCCCTGGCATTCCGCGCAAAGGGCGATCGAACTCGCGCTTCGCGGCTCGGTAATGTTCATCGAGCGAGCGCGTCCGGTCGATATAGACGAAGCGGCATGTCTGCTGAAAGACATCGACCTGCTTCGGCGTCGAGATCACGAACCCTTGCAATGCAAACGGCAATTCGGTCCAGGCACAATCGGGCTCCGCGACGAACATGCCGATCTTGAGGTCGGCGACCGAAACAATCTCCATGTTCTCCCTGGCGCTTAAAGATCGAGAGCCAGTTTCCGCAAGCCCTCCAGCGGCAGATTCTGCGCCACGCGACAGGGGATGACAAGGTGCCCGGCAAGGACGTCGGCATTCCCCCCGGAAAGAATGCATTGCCCAGCCGGAGAGGCAAGGCGGGCATAAGCCCGTTCGATCGCCCCCACCTGCGCCTCGATCGCCCCTGTGACGATGGCATCATCCGTGCAGCGTGGATGTGCCGCATGATGGCCATCGGCAAACGGCAGGCCGGCCGTGTCGCGAGCAAGCGCACGCAGCATCAGGGCGCTTCCCGGAAGAATCATGCCACCGAGGAACTGCCCCTCGGCATCGATGCTGTCGATCGTCGTCGCCGTGCCCGCCATGACCACGATACAGGGTTGAACGCTGAGACTGCGGGCGCCGATCAGGGCGCACCAGCGATCGACACCAAGCTGGGCGGGGCGCTGATAGAGATTTTTGACCCCGCCCGCTTCGGCCGTCGACACTACCTCGGAGATCAGCGGCGCCCACGCAAGCAGTTGCTGACGAATGGCCTCCCCGGCCTCGGAGCCAGCCACGTTGGCCAGCAGCACCTTGTGCGGACGCGGCCAATCGGCGATCAGTGAAGCCAGCAGGCCGACCTCGTCGTGCGCCACCGCCCCCTGGGCCAGCCAGGCACGCCCATCGTGCACACCCCACTTGATGCGGGTGTTGCCGCTATCGAGACAGACGATCATGCCGGCCGCAGACTGACGTCGCCGGAAAAAATGCGCTCGATGCCGTTCGCGGTATGCAACAGCAAGGCGCCGTCGGCATCGGCACCGAGACAGCTACCCAGCAGCGGGGCCTGCCCCTCGGCGAGAATCTGTACGGCTTGTCCGCGCCAGACATTGCAGTCGTCCCACTCAGCCCGGAAGGCCGCAAAGCCCCGTTCATCGAAGAGCGTCATCGCGCCAGCCAGTTCGGCGAGCAGGACGGCGAGCAGTTCATGGCGCTCGGGCAGGCTCGCCGCCTGGCTCAGGCCTGCCACGGCTTGCGCCAGGTCGCCATTTGGCGGCCGCAGGTTGATGCCGATGCCGATGATCGCCTGTGTGCCGCGACGGTCAGAGCTGAGCTCGACGAGAATGCCGGCCAGCTTGCCATGAGCATCACCGAGCCGTAGCAAAACATCGTTCGGCCACTTCAGGCCGGCGCCAGCAATACCCAAACGCCTTAACCCACGCGCCAAGGCGACGCCGACCGCAAGCGACAGGCCACTGAGGCGGGCTGGCGAACCTTCGAAGCGCCAGAGCAGCGAAAAGGTCAAGCTGTCCGCCGGGGCCGACAACCAGGCGCGACCACGCCGGCCACGCCCGGCCGTCTGCCGGTCGGCGACGATCACGCTGCCGGCCGGAGCTCCCCGTTCGGCGCGCCGCGCCAGTTCGCTGCTGGTCGAATCGCATTCGTCCAGCGCATCCACGTCGAAACGCCCGGAGCAATCCCCCAGCCGGCTTTTAAGCAATACAAGGTCGATCAGAGCCATGCGGCGGATAGTATTACTTTCCCGCCCTGCGGAAAAACCCCTTACTCCGCGACAGCTTCCTTGGCGCCGTCGATCCCGAGTTCGGCGATCTTGCGCGTAATCGTATTGCGGCCGATGCCGAGGGCCAGCGCCGCTTCGATCCGCCGCCCGCCGGTATGCGCCAGGGCACGGGAAATCAGGATGCGCTCGAAGGTCTGCGACAGCACGCCATGGACATCGGCGACGCCGCGTGCCAGCAAGCGGTCGACCTCACCTTCGAGGGCGCTTTCCCAGTCAGTGGCCATTGCCACCGGTGCTGAATCACGCAGCTCGCCGGGCAGATCGCCAATTTCCACCTGCTGGCCCGGGGCCATCACGGTCAGCCAGTGACAGAGATTTTCGAGCTGGCGAACGTTGCCCTGGAAATCCAGACCGCTCAGATATTTCAGCGCCGCCTCGGACAGCCGCTTGGCCTCGACGCCGAGTTCGCGCGCGCTCTTTTGCAGGAAATGCTTGGTGAGCAGCGGGATGTCCTCGCGACGTTCGCGCAGCGAGGGCAGGCGAATGCGGATGACGTTGAGGCGATGGAACAAATCCTCGCGGAACAGGCCTTCCTTGACGCGCGTTTCGAGGTTCTGGTGCGTCGCGGCAATGACCCGGACGTTGGCCTTGATCGGCGAATGGCCGCCCACCCGGTAGAAATGTCCATCCGACAACACACGCAGCAGACGGGTCTGCAGTTCGGACGGCATGTCGCCGATTTCGTCGAGGAACAAGGTGCCGCTCTCGGCCTGCTCGAAACGGCCACGCCGCTGGGCTTGCGCCCCGGTGAAGGCGCCACGCTCATGGCCGAAGAGTTCGGATTCGAGCAGATCCTTGGGAATCGCCGCCGTATTGATGGCGATGAAGGGCTTGTCGGCGCGCGGACTATGGCGATGCAGGGCACGGGCAACCAGCTCCTTGCCCGAACCGGACTCGCCGGTGATCAGCACCGTGGCGTGCGACAGCGCGAGACGACCGATCGCCCGGAAGACTTCCTGCATGGCGGGGGCCTGGCCGAGAATCTCCGGCACGAGGCCCTCTTCCTCAAGAGCACCACTTTGGTGCATCGATTCGTCGATTGCCCGCCGGATCAATTCGACGGCCTGATCGACATCGAAGGGCTTGGGCAGGTATTCGAAGGCGCCGCCCTGGAAAGCTGCGACGGCGCTTTCCAGGTCGGAATAGGCGGTCATGATGATGACCGGCACCGAGGGGAAACGGGTTTTGACTTCCTGCAGCAATTCAAGCCCGGACTGGCCTGGCATGCGGATGTCGGACATCAGGACCTGCGGCGGTTCGACGCCTTGTTCGAGCTGCGAGATGGCCTCGCTGGCCGAGGCATAGCTCTTGAACGGGATGCCTTCGCGGGAGAGGGTCTTTTCCAGAACCCAGCGGATGGAGCGATCGTCATCAACGATCCAGACCGGTTTCATGTTTTCTTGGCTCATCTTGTCATTGGAATGAACCAAAATGAAGCAAAACTCAGGCCTGCTCTACAGGAAGGCGCAGCGTGAAGACGGTATTGCCCGGCCGGCTCGAGCAGTCGATCGTGCCGTGATGGTGCTGGACAAAATTCTGGGCGATGGTCAGCCCAAGACCACTCCCGCCTTCCCGCCCTGAAACCAGCGGGTAGAACATGCGCTCGCGGATGTCGTCGGGGATGCCCGGACCATTGTCGATAACCTTGATCTCCATGGCCAGTCGGTAGCGCTTCTTGGCCAGCGTAACCTGGCGCAGGGCACGGGTACGCAGCACGATCTCGCCCTCGCCCCCCATTGCCTGCGCCGCGTTGCGGGCGATGTTGAGCACGGCCTGGATCAACTGTTCGCGATCGCCGATCAACTCGGGCAGGCTGGTGTCGTAGTCGCGGACGATCTGCAGCGATCGCGAGAACTCCGCGGTCAGCAGGCTACGCACCCGTTCGAGGATTTCGTGGATGTTGACGGTGGTCGGCAGCATCGCCCGGTGCGGCGTGAGCAAGCGCTGCATGAGATCCTGCAGACGGTCGGCCTCCTTGATGATGACCTGGGTGTATTCCTTGAGCGAGGGATTGGCCAGTTCATGCTCCAGCAACTGGGCAGCGCCACGAATACCGCCCAGCGGATTCTTGATCTCGTGCGCCAGGTTGCGGATCAGTTCGCGGCTGGCTTGCTGCTGCTCGATCAGGCGCTCCTCGCGGGTCGCCGCCAGATGGTGGGCGATCGGTTGCAGTTCGAGCAGCAGGCGCATGCCGCCAGCCAACTCGGGGCGTAGCGGCGTCACCGTGCAATTGAGGTGCAACATCTCGCCGTCGCTCCGCTTCAGGTCGATGTTCTGCCCGGTGTAGCCCCAATTGTTGTTGAGACCGTTATCGAGCGCCGACTGCAGGACCGACGAGCAGGTACAGACAACGGCGAGCGTTTTCCCAACCACCGCCGGACCGCTGACCGCCAGCAGATTTTCTCCGGCCGGATTGATATAGCGGATGAGCTGCCGTTCATCGAGCAGGAGGACCGCCGATGCCAGCAAATCGAGCCCGGCGTAGGAAGCGTGGGTAACGTTCATGAGCCGTATTGTAGCGGCTTGGCGGCACCTGATCAGACAACTTGCCTTACTGACCGATCGTTCATTATCATTGTTCGAATCGCCCCCAGGCCCCGACCATGCCCAAGATTTTCACTCCTCCCGCCGTACTGCTGGCTGCGACCGCACTCATGGCGGCCGGCTGTGGCGATGCACCGCCCCCGCCGCCGGCAAAGCCGGTGGTCCTGGTCCAGTCGGCCGTGCCGGGCGATATCGATACGCGCTATTACACGGGCGAAATCCGCGCCCGCCACGAAGTCGACCTCGGCTTTCGCGTCGGCGGCAAACTCGCCGCCCGCCTGGTAGACGTCGGCGCCGAAATCCGGCCCGGCCAAGCACTGGCCCGCCTCGACCCAGCCGACCTGCAACTGGCGGCGGCCGCCGCCCGCGCCCAGCTCACCGCCGCCGAAAGCGACCTCGCCACCGCGCAGGCCGAACGCGAACGCTACGCCGGACTGGTCGCGAAGAAATTCGTCAGCCAGGCGGCTTTCGAAGCCCGGGACAACGCCTACAACAGCGCCCGCGCCCGCCTCGAACAAGCGCGCTCGCAAAGCCGGATCAGCGGCAACCAGGCCGAGTACGGCACGCTGCAGAGCGAGTACCCCGCCGTTGTCACCGCCGTGCTGGCCGACGCCGGTCAGGTGGTCAGCGCGGGGCAGCCCGTGCTACGCCTGGCCCGCCCGGAGGAGAAGGAGGTACTGATCGCCGTACCGGAAAGCCGCTTTGCCGAACTGAAAGCGGCCAAACGGCTGAGCGTCGCCCTCTGGGCCTTGCCCGAACTGAGCCTGGCCGGCGAGCTGCGCGAGCTTTCGCCGGCAGCCGATCCGGTCACGCGCACCTACGCCGCCCGCATCCGGATCGCCAATCCACCGCCGGAAGTCAAACTCGGCATGACCGCACGCGTCGCACTCGGCGCCTCGGGCGAGAGCGCTGTGCTCGCCCCCCTGGGGGCGGTAGTCGATCAGGGCAAAGGCCCGCAGGTCTGGGTCGTCGAGGCCGGCAAGGCGATGCCGCGCCCGGTCCGGCCGCTCAGTTTCCGCGAGGACGGCGTTACCATTGCTGAGGGACTGCGAGCGGGAGAAAAAATCGTCGTCGCCGGCGCCCAGCGCCTGGTTACCGGCCAGGATGTCGAACCTCGGGAAGCGCCCCTGCCGGCGCAACAGCGCTAGCCCGTGTCGCACCGTTTCAACCTGTCCGACTGGACCCTGCACCACCGCACCCTGGTCGGCTACTTCCTGTTCGCCATCGCCCTGATGGGCGTCTTCGCCTACGGCAAGCTGAGCCAGGCCGAGGATCCGCCCTTCACCTTCAAGCTGATGGTGATTCGCACCCTGTGGCCGGGCGCCACCGCCCGCCAGGTCGAACAACAACTAACCGACAAGATCGAGAAAAAGCTTCAGGAAACACCCAACATCGACCGCGTCTCAAGCTACTCCCGGGGCGGCGAGTCGACGGTGATGTTCGTCGCCCGGGACAACACGCCCGCGCAGCAGGTGCCCGATGTCTATTACCAGGTGCGCAAGAAGATCGGCGACATCCGCCACACCTTGCCGGCCGGCATCCAGGGCCCGTTCTTCAACGACGAATTTGGCGACGTCTTCGGCAACATCTACGCCCTCAGCGCCCCCGGACTGGATTACCCCCAACTAAAGGACTTTGCCGAGCGCGTCCGCGACGACTTGCTGCGCGTCCCGCATGTCGGCAAGGTCGAAATTATCGGCATTCAGGATGAGAAGATCTTCATCGAACTCTCCAATGCCAAGCTGGCGACGCTGGGTATCGACCAGGCAAGCATCGTCCAGGCCCTCAGCCAGCAGAATGCCGTCGCTGGCGCCGGCTTCTTCGAAACCGCCAGCGAACGCATCCAGATTCGGCCTGGCGGCGCCTTCGACACCGTCCAGAGTGTCGCCGATACGCTGATCCGCGCCAACGGCCGCAGTTTCCGCTTGGGCGATATCGCGGATATCCGGCGCGGTACGTCCGAGCCGCCGAACACCCTGGTCCGTTTCGGTGGCGAACGCAGCCTGGCGATCGGTGTGGCAATGACCAAGGGCGGCGACATCATCCAGCTCGGCAAGGCGCTCGATGCCCGCATCGCCGAAATCAATCAGCGCCTGCCGCTCGGGGTTTCGCTCGCCGAGGCTGCCAGCCAGCCGCGCGCCGTCGAACGCTCGATCAAGGCGTTCGTCCAGGCGCTGGCCGAGGCCGTCATCGTCGTGCTGCTCGTCACCTTCATCAGCCTCGGCCTGCGTACCGGAATGGTGGTCGCCATCTCGATTCCGCTCGTCCTCGCCGCCACCTTCCTCGCCATGCACCTGTTCAACGTCGGCCTGCACAAGGTCTCGCTTGGCGCCCTGGTCCTGGCACTCGGCCTGCTGGTCGACGACGCGATCATCGCCGTCGAGATGATGTGGGTGAAGATGGAACAGGGCTGGGAGCGCACCCGCGCCGCCTCCTTCGCCTTCACCAGCACGGCTGGACCGATGCTCTCCGGGACGCTGGTCACGGTGGCCGGCTTTATTCCGATCGCGCTGGCCAAATCGGCGGTCGGCGAATACGCCTTTGCCTTTTTCCAGATCAATGTCTTCGCACTGCTCCTCTCCTGGCTGGCGGCGGTAGTCGCCATTCCCTGGCTCGGCTACAAGCTGCTCCCCGATCCGCGCGCACCGCATCGACCCAGCCTGCTCGCCCGGCGGCTACCGCGAGTCGTTTCACTCGCCGCCAAGCTCGGCCTCGGCGGCCCGCCCCATGCCGAGGATCACGACGTCTACGGCACACCGTTCTACAGCCGCTTCCGGCACCTTGTCGCCTGGTGCGTCGCTCGTCGCTGGCTGGTCATTGGACTGACCGCGGCCTTGTTCGCACTGGCCATCGTCGGCATGAATAAAGTACAGAAACAGTTCTTTCCGAATTCGACCCGCCTCGAACTCAATGTCGAATTGCGCCTGCAAGAGGGCGCTTCGCTGGTTGCTACCGACGCCGAGAGCAAGCGCCTCGAAGCCTGGCTGGAAGCAGACCGCAGGCAGCACGACGATTTCGAGCATTACATCGCCTACATCGGCTCCGGCGCGCCGCGCTACTTCCTGGGACTGGACCAGCAACTGCCGGCCAGCAACGTCAGTCAGTTCGTCATCGTGACGCGCAGCCTGGCGGCACGCGAGGCCTTGCGCAGTCGCCTGATCGCCTACTTTGCCGACAGCGGCTTCGCTGCCCGCGGCAACATCAGCCGGATCGAGAACGGCCCGCCGGTCGGCTACCCGGTGCAGTATCGCGTCTCCGGCGAGGATCCGGCCACCCTGCGCAAACTGGCCGGCGAAATCGCGGCCGTCATGCGTGCCAACCCGGAACTCTCCAACGTCAACTTCGACTGGAGCGAGTTGTCGAAAGCCATCGAAATCGAAATCGACCAGGAAAAGGCTCGCCTGCTCGGGGTTTCGAGCCAGGATCTGGCGGCCTTGCTCAACATGTCGCTGAACGGCTACGTCGTCAGCAGCTATCGCGAGGGTGAAAAGAGCATTGATATCGTGCTGCGCGGCGATCGCGCCGAACGCACCCAACTGCGTTCGCTGGCCGATCTTGCGGTACCGACCCGCAGCGGCAAAAGCGTTCCGCTCAGCCAGATCGCTCGGCTTGGCTACAGCTTCGAACCGGGCTTGATCTGGCGCCGTGACCGCCTGCCGACCATCACCGTACGCGCCAATCTCTACGGCAAGACCCAGCCGGCGACGTTGGTGGAACGCATGGCGCCACAGATCGCCGCCATCGAACAAGCCCTGCCACCGGGCTACCGTATCGCCGTCGGCGGCTCGGTCGAGGAGTCTGGCAAGGGGTCGGGCTCGGTGATGGCCGGCATCCCGATCTTCATCCTCGCCGTGGTAACCATCCTGATGATCCAGTTGCAGAGCATCTCGCGCGTGCTCATGGTGCTGCTCACGGCACCGCTCGGCCTGATCGGTGTGGCGCTTTTTCTGCTGGTGTTCCGGCAGCCCTTCGGCTTCATGGCCCTACTCGGCACCATTGCCCTGTTCGGCATGATCATGCGCAACTCGGTCATCCTGGTGGACCAGATCGAGCAGGACCTGGCAGCCGGCAAGGCGCGCCGCGAAGCCATTGTCGAATCGACCGTCCGGCGCTTCCGGCCGATCGTGCTGACCGCCGCGGCAGCCGTCCTGGCGATGATCCCGCTCTCGCGCAACGACTTCTTCGGCCCGATGGCCGTTGCCATCATGGGCGGCCTGATCGTCGCCACCGCCCTGACGCTGCTTTTCCTGCCGGCGCTCTATGCAGCCTGGTACAAGGTGAAAAGCTAGTTGTTGATCATCCGCTCTTAGCAAAAGCAAAGGGCGCCAAGGCTCCCTCCATGCTTGCTGGCAGCAAACGCACTACTTCAGGTTAGCCAACTCCTTCTGGATCGCCTGGATGTTGCGCTCGTGCTGGCCGACGCGGTCGCGGTAGGGCGCCAGACGGTCGGGAGTGGCCTTGGTGGCTTCCTGCTCGGCGAGATCCTTGCGCGCCTGCTCCAGGTTACGTTGTTCGCCAGCCAGTTCCTGATCAAGGATATGGCGGCGGTCGCTATCCCTGGCTTTTTGCGTATCTTCCTGCACCCGCGGGAAATTCGACGGCGTCGGATTGGCGGCTGCCCCGGCCGGCCGTGCCTTCGGTGCCGGCAAGGTATTCTCATGACTGCTGACGATCGCCTTGCAGTTCTTGTCGACCTTGGTGTTCGAGATCAGGGTGCCGCCGCTGGCATCGACGCATTTGTAGATGGTCTGCGCCGAGGCCGGCAAAGCCAGGACGGAAATCAGCAAGGCAAGGCTACTGCGTGTCATTGTCATCGATCCTCGTAAGCATTCCAGTGTACCGGGTTAACGTCCAGCGAACCAAAAAGTGAACAAAAAAAGGGCGGGGAAACCCCGCCCTTTTCGAGTACAAGCCGCGCTTAGCAGGAGTAGTACAGATCGAATTCCACCGGGTGGGTGGTCATGCGGATCTTGTTCACTTCTTCCATCTTCAGGGCGATGTAGGCATCGATCCAGTCGTTGGAGAAGACGCCGCCACGGGTCAGGAACTCGCGATCCTTGTCCAGGTTGGCCAGGGCTTCTTCGAGCGAGGCGCAAACGGTCGGGATCAGCGCGTCTTCTTCCGGCGGCAGATCGTAGAGGTTCTTGTCAGCCGGATCGCCCGGGTGGATCTTGTTCTGGATACCATCCAGACCGGCCATCAGCAGCGCCGAGAAGCACAGGTACGGGTTGGCGATCGGATCCGGGAAACGGGTCTCGATACGACGGGCCTTGGTCGAAGCGACGTACGGGATACGGATGGAAGCAGAACGGTTCTTGGCGGAGTAGGCCAGCTTGACCGGAGCTTCGTAGTGCGGCACGAGGCGCTTGTACGAGTTGGTACCCGGGTTGGTGATGGCGTTCAGGGCCTTGGCGTGCTTGATGATGCCGCCGATGTAGAACAGGGCGGTTTCGGACAGGCCAGCGTAGCCGTCACCGGCGAACAGGTTCTTGCCGTCCTTCCAGATCGACTGGTGAACGTGCATACCCGAGCCGTTGTCGCCGACGATCGGCTTCGGCATGAAGGTGGCGGTCTTGCCGTACTGGTGGGCAACGTTGTGCACCACGTACTTGAGGATCTGGGTCCAGTCGGCGCGCTTGACCAGGGTCGAGAACACGGTGCCGATTTCGCACTGGCCGGCGTTGGCGACTTCATGGTGGTGAACTTCGACCGGCACGCCCAGGGCTTCCAGGGTCAGAACCATGGCCGAACGGATGTCATGCAGGCTGTCGACCGGGGGAACCGGGAAGTAGCCGCCCTTGACGCCCGGACGGTGGCCGGTGGCACCGTTGCCTTCGTTCTTCTCGCCGGAATTCCAGGCCGCTTCGGCGGAATGGATTTTCAGGTTGCAGCCGGACATGTCGACAGACCATTCGACGCCGTCAAAAATGAAGAACTCGGGTTCCGGACCGAAGTAGGCGGTGTCGCCGATGCCGGAAGACTTCAGGTAGGCTTCAGCGCGCTTGGCGATGGAGCGCGGATCGCGGTCATAGCCACGGCCATCGGCCGGATCGACGACGTCACAGGACAGAACGACGGTGGTTTCGTCGAAGAAGGGGTCGATGTAGGCGGTGTCCGGGTCAGGCATCAGCTGCATGTCGGAAGCCTGAATGCCCTTCCAGCCGGCGATCGAGGAACCGTCGAAGGCGTGACCGTTCTCGAACTTGTCTTCGTCGAAAGCGGAGACCGGCACGGTGACGTGCTGTTCCTTGCCACGGGTATCGGTGAAACGGAAATCGACGAACTTAGCGTCGTTTTCCTTGACCATCTTCATCACGTCTTGCGGGGTTGCCATGAGCGTAAGTCTCCTAAGAAAACAGGTGCCGGATC
>JAEUOD010000146.1 GCA_016791065.1 Dechloromonas sp.
GCCGACGGCCAGACCATCTTTTCGCGCATGGCGCCGATCGCCGACAGCAGTATCGCCGGCATTGCCAGCAGCTTCGCCGCCGAAGCCGGGAAACTGCACCAGTACCTGATCGGCCAGCGTCTGATCGGCCGCGACGAAAACCTGCCGGTCTTCATCATCGCCTACCCGCCGGCCATTCCGGCGATCGACAAGGCTTGCCCGGATCGCGGGCAACTCAGCTTCTCCATCATCGACAGCCATCAGGCCGCCGGCAAACTGGGCTTGCACAGCCCGCCAGAAGACAATCGCAGCGACTATCTTTTCCTTCACCTGCTGGCGACCGCACCGCCCCGCCAACAATTTGCCGATGAACCGCTGCGCCACGACTACCGCCTTTCCCAGCTCCGCCAGGGACTCCTCGCTGCAGGCCTGGTCGGCCTGCTCGGCGGCCTGTTGTTTACCGCCAAGGAATCCTTCGACACCCGGGCCTTGCGCCAGGAAGCGCTCGCCCTGCGGGCCAGCGAAGCCGATCTCAACTGGCGTTACCAGGAAATCTCGGCCACCTTCCCGCAGATCGGCATCGATACCGATACCCTGCGCCGCCTGACCAGCCGCCAGGCCGAATTCGCCCGACAGCAGCGCCAGCCCGGCCCCTTCTACCAGGTACTCAGCCGTGCGCTCGACCAGATGCCCAATATCCGGCTGGAGAGCATCGAATGGAAAATCGGCCGCCCCGTTGCCGGCAGTGGCGGCATCGAAGGCAGTGAAGAAATCGCTATCATCAAGGCCAGCGTAATACCGCCCCGGGCCGCCACGCCGCGCCAGATACTAGCCAGTTCCGAACAATTCGCCGAGTTGCTCAAGGCCAACCCTGACCTGGCGCTCAGAGTATTGCAACAGCCCTTCGATCTCGAGTCGGGACGTTCCCTGCGCGGCGGCGATGGCGACGACAGCGCGAGCGAGCCCAAAGCCTTCACGCTCGAACTGATCCGGAAAATTACGCCATGAAACTCACGAGCCGCGACCTGCTCCGGCTTCGCCTGCCACTTTTCGTGGCGCTGGCGCTGCTCGCCCTCGGTAGCCTGCTCGCCTGGTGGAGCACGCTCGCCGGACAGCAGGCCAGCCAGGAACGAAACGACGCGGCGAATGCCAGGCTGCAGATCGAACAACGGCTGCGCCAGGTCAGAACCGAAGAACAGGAAGTCAAGGAACGCACCCAGGTCTTCCAGGCCATGCAGGCGCGCGGCATGGTCGGTCCGGAAAAACGCCTCGAATGGACCGAGCTGCTGCGTCAGCTCCAGCGCGAACTGCGCCTGCCCGGCATGACCTATGAACTGGGCGCCCAGAAGCAACTGGAAAGCGTCAACGGTGTCGCCTATGCTTATTTTGCCAGCCCGATGCGCCTGCAACTTCGCCTGCTGCACGAACAGGATCTGCTCCTCTTCCTGAACCGCCTGCAACGGGAAGCGCGGGCCATGGTGCTGATCCGCGACTGCAAGCTGGCGCGACAGTCCGAAACGACGGAAACGCGCCCTCTGACGCCGCAGCTGGCGGCCGACTGCGAATTGCAGTGGATCACCGTTCAGCGAGCCACTGAAGGCAAATGAAACCGCACCTGATCCTCCCCCCGCTCGTGCTGCTCCTCCTGCCGCTTTCCCCGCAAGCGCAGCAGGAAAGCCTTGGCCGGCTGTTTCTGACGCCGGAGCAGCGCCAGACGCTCGACCGCCAGCGCCAGGCAAACCCCGGTGGCCCGCAAGCCGACGATGGTGCCAGCAGCCTGACCCTCAACGGCGAAGTCCGCCGCAGTTCCGGACGAAATACGCGCTGGGTCAACGGCGCGGCGGAACCAAGCACCGCCGGCGGCCGGCCGCCGGTCGCCGTGGGCGACACCTTCCATCCCGGAACGGGGGAGCGGGAGGACTTGCTGCGAGGCGGGAAAATACAGGTCAGGCCGGCACCAACCGGACCTTGAGCATGGCGACCTCGCGCTCTTCGCAAAAAGGAATCGCATTGTTGCTGTTCCTGCTTGTTGTCATTGGTCTTGCCGCGGCCATCGTACTTTCCGCCCTGGGGAGCAGCACGGGAGAGTCGACGCGACAGCGTGCCACCGAACAAGCCCTGATCAGCGCCAAACAGGCGCTGATTGCCTACGCAGCCTCGGTCTACCCCGCCGGAAACAATCGGCCCGGCGATCTGCCCTGCCCCGACACCGACAATGACGGCAGGAAGGAAAGCTCCTGCGGAAGTGCGTCCGGCAGCAATCAGGCGAGCCGCCTTGGGCGCCTGCCCTGGAGAAGCCTTGGCATTCCCGAGTTGCGCGACGCCGATGGCGAACGGCTCTGGTACGCCGTCTCCAACAATTTCAAGGAAAGCACGCGGCGCCTTCCGCTCAACAGCGACACCACGGGAACAATCCAGGTAGTGGATGCTCAGGGCAATATCATTCCCAACGTGATCGCCGTTGTCATCGCGCCGGGTGCCCCCCTGCAGCGTCTCGGCGACGCCGCTGCCCAGGACCGTACAGGCGCAGGGCAGAACAATCCCGACAGCTACCTCGACAAATCGGCGACCGAGGATAACGCCGACTTCGTCGATGGCGCAGCCAACGGCTTCGTCTCCGGCATCGTTCGCGATGCGCAAGGCAGGATTATCGTCAACGACACGATCCTGCCCATCACCTACCAGGACTTGATGCCCTTGCTCGAAAAGCAGGTCGCTTCGACCGTCATGAACTGCCTGACGGCTTACGCCGCGTACGACGACGGCGTCAGCAACAACCTGGGGCGCTACCCCTGGCCGGCCAGCATGGCTACGTCCGCGAGCGGCAATTACGACGATACCCCGGGCGTATTGTTTGGCCGGATTCCGGACCAGATGTGCGCCAGCGGCGGCGATGGCCCCTCCGAAATCGCCTGCAGCCCGATCGTCGGCACCAATCCACTAATGCTCAGCAGTTGGGGCAGCCTCGCCGCCTGCACCCTGACCGACAACTGGTTCCGTGACAACTGGCGCGAGCAGGTTTTCTACGCCATCGCCGATGCTTACAAGCCGGGAACCGGCACGCCCACCTGCGGCACCTGCCTGACGGTCGGCAGTACGCCCAGCATCAGCCTTGCCGTCTTCGTCGCACGCCAGACAATCGCTCTCCAGAATCGCACCAACAAAGCGATAATCGCCAACTACCTGGAGGGCGAAAACGCGTCGCCGAACGACGGCATCCACGAAGCCAGCCCAACATCCATCAGCTTCAACGATCTCGTCGTATTCAAATGACCCTGCACAATAACCATCGGTATTCCGGATTTACGCTGGTCGAGTTGTCGATCGTGCTGGTAATCGTCGCCCTGTTGTCGGGCGGACTGATGATGTCCCTGATGGCCCAGCGGGACAACATGGCAATTGCCGAAACACAAAAACGCCTTGCCGAAGTTCAGGATGCCCTGCTGGGCTACATGGCCGCCAACGGACGCCTGCCCTGTCCGGCCGCGCCGGCGAGCACCGGGGTCGAACTGCCTGCCGGCGGCGGCACATGCACACGGCCCTGGGATGGTCTTTTGCCGGCAATCACGCTGGGCCTGACCCCCACCGACCAGAACGGCTATCTGCTGGATGGCTGGGGCAACCCCATCCGCTACGCCGTGACAACATACAGCCACGCCACCTTCTGTCCGAACGCCTGCTTCACGACGGCAAACGCTGTCCGCACGACATGGAATGGCAGTGTCGGCACACTGCAGCTCACGCCAGACCTCCGCGTCTGCAACACCGCGACCGGATTGACCGGCGCGGGTCCAACAGCCGCCTGTGCGGCCGGTACGGATCTCTCCAACAATGCGGTTGCCGTGGTCTTCTCGCGCGGACGCAATGGCGCCTCCGCGCCGCTCAGCGGCGACGAACAGGCCAACGGCGACGCCGACCGCCTCTTCGTATCGCGCACACTGACTCAGGCTGGCCCCAACGAATTCGACGACCTGGTGAGCTGGATTTCCCCCAACCTCGTCTACAACCGCCTGATCGCCGCCGGCCGCCTTCCCTAGGTCTTTGGCGTATTGACCTGCATTCGCACGACTGCCACACTCATTGCATGCCGACGTTTTGAGCGCGATGGTCGAACCCCGTGAGCCAGCAATCCTTCCTTTTTCACCTGCGTAATGCCGGGATCGACCCGGACGACGACGCCGAAACTCGGCTCAAGAAATCCCTGCTGATCTTCGCGACGGGCCTGGTCTGCCTCGGCTCGATGCTCTGGTTGTTCCTGTACGGCCAGATGGGCCCCCAGTTCTCGGCGACCGCCCCCTTCGTTTTCCAGATCCTGCTCGTCGTCAACCTGCTGTTTTTCTTCTACAGTGGCAATTTCGACTTCTTCCGCTACTCGCAACTCGCCCTCTTCCTCTTCGCCCCTTTCGCCGTGCAGTGGGGAATCGGCAACTTCATCACGGCCAGCGGCACCAGCCTCTGGGGGCTTCTGGCGCCGATCGGCGCGCTGCTCTTCATCGGCCCGCGAGAATCCATCGCCTGGTTCGCCGCCTACATCTTCCTGACCGCGCTCTCCGGATTCTTCGACTATTACCTGGCCGACAGTCTCGCGGCTGCCGGCCCCAAGATCGCGACCCAGACCAGCGTCTTTTTCTTCGCGCTCAACTTTGCCGCCATTTCGAGCATCGTCTACCTGCTGCTGCGCTACGCCGTCCAGGAGAAAGCCAAGACGCAAGCCAACCTTGAAGCGACTCATCGTCTGCTGCAGGAAGAACAGGAGCGCTCTGAACGCCTGCTACTCAACATCCTGCCCGGCCCCATCGCCGAACGCCTGAAGCAGAACAACCAGACGATTGCCGACGGTTTCTCTGATGTCAGCGTGATGTTCGTCGACATCGTCAATTTCACCCGCCTTGCCGAGGGCATGACGCCGCAGCAGGTCTTTGCGATGCTCAACCGCATCTTTTCCTCGTTCGACGAACTGGCGGAAAAATACGGGGTGGAGAAAATCAAGACCATCGGCGACGCCTATATGGTGGCCGGCGGCTTGAACAACGAATCCGGCAACTATTCGAAAGCCATTGCCGATCTCGCTCTCGCCATGCGCGACTTGCTCCGGCGGGACTTCACGGTCAACGACATGCACCTCGACGTCCGCATCGGGATCGGTACCGGCCCTATCGTCGCGGGAGTGGTCGGCAAGAAGAAATTCATTTACGACCTCTGGGGCGACACCGTCAACCTGGCCAGCCGGATCACGAGTGAAGGCTTTCCCGGCATGATCCAGGTGGATGAAACGACCTATCGCCGCCTCGCACCCAACTACATCTTCAACGAACCGAAGATGATTCCGCTCAAGGGCAAGGGCTTCACCGCGGTCTATCGGCTGCTGGGCCCGCAAGAGGCAAATGCCATCGAGCAGCAGCCTCCGTTCAAGGCTGGCGCGACAGGCTGAAACCGACCTTGCCCTCGACGTTGTCCCGCAAGGTCAGACGGTAGCCCGCCGCCTCGGCCTGCCGGCCGGCATGATAAAGACCGATACCCAGACCATCCTCCGAGGAAACCGGCTCGCGCAGGAGATTCGCCGCCAGGAGCGGCGGAATAGCAGCCCCGCTGTCCTCAACGTACAAACCGTTTGAGGTGCAGGTTACCGCGATCTCCAGCCCGGGCTGGCGCAAGCGCTTCGCCAAGGCATTCTGCAACAGGTTTTCAGCGACGCTGTCGAACAACGCACCGGGTATCGCCTCATTCTCGTCCGGCGTGCCATGCCAGGTGATGCCCGCTCGAACATAACGCACCTGCAGCGCATCCCACCATAGCCGGGCCGGAATCTGCTCACCGGCCTCGCGGCGTGGCGACTGCAATTTTTCGAGCGTCACTTTCAGCCGCTCGGTGATCATCGGCAACTGGCGTCCGAGCAAGGTTGCCAGCTGTGCCGGATCACCCGGTTGCTCGGCGGCATAGCATAGGCCCTGCATCGATTGCAGTAGATTCTTGACGTCGTGCGTCACCCGCGACCCCGTTTCGTACACCGCCTGCAGATAGTTCATGCGCTGCAACTGGTGGGTTTGCCGCTTGACCAGATAAAACTCGGCTACCAGGCGTAATAGCCAATCGAGATGCCAGCGCATCGAAGGCGAAGGCGCCAGTTTCAACGACACGCCCAAGGCCAGATCGCCCATCTGGTAAACATGGCGAAAGGCGGTCTGCTCGCCGCTTTCTCCGCTCGTCTCCTCGGCCTGCCAGGTCACACCGACCACCCAAGGCATGTTCAGCAAACGCTGCATGACACCGGCCAGGAATCTAGCCGGGTCGACCTCGCGTTCGCTTTCTTCGGCCAGTTGAACCAGCCACTGCTCGAGCGGCATGCCAAGCGACAGCAGGTAACGGGACATGGCCGAGCCGATACTGGAAAAGCCGCCCCGCGGATTCCACGCCCAGGCCACCACGAGCAGGGCACCGGCCAGGGTCATCGAGGTCCGGAACAGCGAATCGACATAATGCACGCCGCCAACCAGCATGTAAGCCAGTGCGCCCAGTACGAGTACGGCCAGCACCAGGAAGACGAGCATCCCGTAGAAGAGGTCGAACGCATCCCCCGCCCGCCGACGCGGCGTCCGCGCGGGGAAAACGAAGAGCAGCGGCAGCAGGAAGGGCATGAAGCGGGCAAACAGATCCCGCAACCAGGGATCGAGGTCGACGGCCGGGGAGATTTCCGGCACTACACCGAAGATGGTAACGCCAACGAGATAGCCGAATGCCAGCAGGTAGCCGGCCCGTTCGGCGGGCCGCTCGGTACCCAGCACCCGCCCGCCGATCGCCGCGGCGAGGGCTCCGCACCAGATCAACAACAACCAGGGCCCGAGATACCAGGTCGAGGCAAGAACAAGGGCGAACAGGATGCCCCCCTGGCGCAGGCTGATACGCCGCTCCCCTGCGACAAAGGGTTGCCAGAGCAGAAACAAGCCGAGGGCCACCAGCCAGAGCAGACGGACCGGCGTGATCTGCCAGCCGCCGAAGGCAAGCACATGCAGCATCAGAAGATGGCCGACCAGCAGGACATGCGACCAGTGGGCCAGACGGGAAACCAGGCCGGCAGAGCGATCAGCGTTCATATCTGGAACAAAGCGTCCATTTTTCGACACTTTATTTGCAAAGGAGGATAAAAAATAACAAATTCTGGCATATAGCAGTCGGCACGAAATTTGCAGAACATTTGCCGACAATCATTAAACGGAGCATGCCATGAAAAGCCAGCAAAAAGGCTTCACCCTCGTCGAAATCGCCATCGTACTGGTCATCATCGGCCTGCTACTGGGTGGCGTGCTGAAGGGCCAGGAGTTGATCAACAGCGCCAAGGTGAAGAACATGATCGGCGACTTCAGGACTACCTCCGCGCTCATTTACGGCTACCAGGATCGCTTCAAGAACTTCCCGGGCGACCAGACGCAAGCCCAACTCGATGCGGCCTACGGCGTCAATGTGGCGACGGCCTGCCAAGCTGGAGCCGGTTGCGCCCAGAATAACGGCCGAATCGACGGCGACTGGAACGCTGCGGCAAACACCTCCGAAACCTTTGTCTTCTGGCAGCACGTCCGCTTGGCCAACCTGGCAACCGGTGCAACCGCCATGAACGATCCGAACTATCGTCCCCGCAATGCCGATGGCGGTTTCCTCGGGGTCGAGAGCGGCATCAACGCCGCGGGCGTTGCCGCGCCGTTCATCAATGGCATGCGTGGCTCGGCCTTTGTCTGTTCCGACGGCATCCTTGGTCGCTATGTCCGGCAAATCGATACCACCATGGATGACGGCAACACCGCTGGCGGCTCTGTGCAAGCAGTGCCCAATGGCTCAGCTCGAGGCGCCAACCCGACGGCAACGGCCAATATTGTCGACGGCCAGCAGTACATCGTCTGCGCCAGCCTGTAATTCGAGAACAGGCACTCGGCTATTCAAAGCCCGCTTCGGCGGGCTTTTCTATTTCTGCAGCAGCCTTTGCTCGGCCGCCGCCACCGCCTCGGGCTCTCCGAGCACGACGATGACATCGCCTTCTTCGAGCCGAGTTTCCGGCGCCGGCTCCACTGCCCGGATGCCGCGCCGGCGAATGGCGCTCACTTCGCAACCCAAGCCTTCGAGATTGGCCTCGGCCAAAGTCTGCCCGATTGCCGCTGCACCGGCTGCCAGCCAGACCGAATGCAGACGCGGCTGGTGTGAGTCGTCTTCCTCGCGGTCACTCATGCCCCGGTAGAAACCCCGGAGCAGACGGTAACGCTGGGAACGGGTCTGGCGGATGCGTTTCAAAACGCGGTTGATCGGCACACCGACCAGGACCAGGGCATGCGAAGCCAGCATCAGGCTAGCCTCCAGGGTTTCCGGCACGACTTCTGCCGCCCCCGCCTTGGCCAGACGGCTCATATCGCGCTCATCGGAAGTACGGACGACTACCGGCAGATCAGGACGCAATTCTTGAACGTGATGCAGCACGCGCTCGGCGAGTGGCGTATCGGCCATAGTCACGATGACGACGCTGGCTCGCATCAGGCCGGCCGCGATCAATGCCTCCTTGCGTCCGGCATCACCGAAGACAACGCTCTCGCCGCCTGAAGCGGCTTCCCGCACGCGGTCGGGATCGAGATCGAGAGCAATGTAATTGACCCCTTCCTGGCTGAGAAAACGCGCCAAGTATTGGCCATTGCGCCCGAAACCGCAGAGGATGGCGTGCTTCTCCGTCCCCATCGACTGAGCCGCGATCTGCGTCAGGTACATCGAGCGCATGAGCCATTCGCTGGCGACGAAGCGCATGACCAGCTTTTCGCTGTACTGCACGATGAAAGGTGCGATCAGCATGGAAAGTACCAATGCGGTCAGGGCGACCTGCTCGATCTCCTTGGGCAGGCGTGTGATTTCGCCAAGCAGCACGAAACCGAACTCACCACCGGCACAAAGCCACAAGGCCGAGCGGATGGCGTTGCCCGGCGTGCCTCCCAGTCGCCAGGAGAGGAGTCCGACGACCAGCCCTTTGATGACAAATAGCGTGAGCAAGACGAGTAGAACCTGCCACCACAATCCGACCAGGATATGCAGGTCGAGCTTGACGCCGATGGTCACGAAGAACAGTCCCATCAGGACATCGCGGAAAGGCTTGATGTCCTCTTCCACCTGCAGGCGGTATTCGGTTTCCGAAATCAGCATGCCGGCGACGAAAGCCCCAAGCGCCAGCGAAAGACCGGCCAGTTCGGTCAGCGTGGCGAGGCTGAGCGTGATCAGCAGCACGTTGAGGACAAACACCTCGGACGATTTGGCACGGGCAACGAAATGGAACCACTTGCGCATCAAGCGCTGGCCGAAGACGAGAATCAGCGCCAGAACGCCGACCGCCTTGAGCAGGGCGATGCCAAGCAACACCGCCATTTTTTCCGGCGGCTGGGTCAGCGAGGGAATGATTACCAGCAGCGGCACCACCGCCAAATCCTGGAAGAGCAGCACGCCCATGATCTCGCGCCCATGCGCAGAATTGAGTTGCATCCGCTCGGCAAGCAACTTGGTCAGCACGGCCGTGGACGACATGGCGAAGACGCCACCGAGCGCGATGCCGAGTTGCCAGCCGATACCCAGGCCCATGACCAGCAGCATGATGAGGAGCAAGGTCACCACCACCTGCAGCAAGCCCAAGCCGAAGACGATGCGCTTCATGGCATAGAGCTTGGGCAACGAGAATTCGAGGCCGATCGAGAACATCAGGAAGACGACACCGAACTCGGCGAGATACTCGGCCTGGTGGATGTCCGTCATCAAGTTGAGCGCATGCGGGCCGATCACACTGCCAACGAGCAGATAACCGAGCACGGGCGGCAGGTTGAAGCGACGGAAGATGACAACGGCCATCACCGAAGCACCCAGCAGCAGAAGGACGAGAGAAAGTGCGCTCAAGGGGCGTTTAGCGATTCAGGTATACTTCGGCCATCATAACCGCTGCCAGCCCATGAACCCAAGCTCATCTGCCCCTCGCTACTCGCCGGAACGCGCTCTGGAACTGGGTCGCCAGACGCTGAGCATCGAAGCGGATGCGGTCGGCGCGCTCAAGGACAGGCTCGATGGCGATTTTTCGGCGGCCGTGGCGCTCATTCTGAATAGCTGCGGGCGCCTCATCGTCAGCGGCATGGGTAAATCAGGCCACGTCGCGCGCAAGATCGCCGCTACCATGGCCAGCACCGGCACTCCCGCCTATTTCGTCCACCCAGCCGAAGCCAGCCACGGCGATCTCGGCATGATCACCCGTGACGACGTCCTGCTCGCCCTATCCAATTCCGGCGAATCCGAGGAACTGCTGCGCATCGTGCCGCTGGTCAAGCGCCAAGGGGCCCGACTGATCGCGATGACAGGCGTGCCAAATTCGACGTTGGCGCGCGAAGCCGACATCCATCTCGATGCCGGCGTCGAACAGGAGGCCTGCCCGCACAACCTGGCACCGACCGCCAGCACCACCGCCGCCTTGGCCCTTGGTGATGCGCTCGCTGTCGCCCTGCTCGATGCCCGCGGCTTCGGACCGGAAGACTTCGCTCGTTCGCACCCCGGCGGTTCGCTTGGCCGTCGCCTGCTTACCCATGTCGGCGACGTCATGCGAGCGCGCGCGGCTGTCCCTGCAGTCGCACCGCAAACGGAGATCACCGAGGCCGTCGTCGCGATGTCGCGCGGAGGGCTCGGCCTCGTCGCCATCATCGATGCCGACGACCGTCCGCTCGGCATCTTTACCGATGGCGACCTGCGTCGCGCTTTCGAAAAGCGCATCGATCTGCGCCAGGGCGAGATCGCCTCGGTCATGCACCCAGCGCCTCACACCATTGCCGCCGGTCGCCTGGCCGTCGAAGCCGTCGAAATGATGGAGCGCCTGCGCATCAACGCCCTGCTCGTCACCGACGCACAAGGCCTTCTCACCGGCGCCCTCAACATGCACGACCTGTTTACTGCCAAGGTAATCTGATGGCAGCAACCGCCCGCGCCGCCCATTCCGCCGAGCAATGAAACACTGGCCCACGCAGATTTTCCCGATAGTCATGCTCGCCTTGCTCGCCGGGCTCAGTTTCCTGCTGCAACGCGCCGTGCAGTTCGACGAGGTTCGCAACGACGGCAAACTGCGCCACGATCCGGATGCGATGGCAGAGAATTTCGAGATACGCCGCTTCGACGAAACCGGCCACGTGAAGTACCGCCTGACTGGCCCTTCCCTCGTTCACTTTCCGGACGACGACTCCTCGGAACTGAAATCGCCGGTGCTCGTCAGTTATCGTCCCGATACGCCACCGGTCGAGGTCCGCGCCAATAACGCCATCGTCACCTCCAAGGGCGAAACGGTCTTCCTCTGGGACGATGTCAACGTCACCCGTGCCGCCACGGCGGAGCGCCCGACCCTCGTCGCACGCATGCCCGATCTCACGGCACAGCCTGATGCCGGCTTCGCCTTCACCAACAGTCCGGTCGAAATCACCCAGGGCCCGTCATGGGCCAAGGGCGTCGGGGCACACATCGACCACAACACCTCGACCCTCGTGCTGCAATCGCAGGTGACCGGCCTGTACATCCGACCCAAGGCAACGCCATGATTCTCCGCCTCGCCACCCTCAGCCTCTGTCTTCTCGCCCTCCCTCCGGCCGCCATCGCCGAACGCGCGGACCGCGACAAACCCATGCAACTCGAAGCCAATCGCGTCACCATCGACGATGCCCGAAAAATCCAGATTCTCGAAGGCGACGTTCTGATCACCAAGGGGACGATGAGCCTCAAGGCTGACCGGATCGTCATCACCGAGGACCAGTACGGCTTCCAGAAAGGGACTGCCTTCAGCGGCAAGGGGGGTCTGGCGCGCTTCCGCCAGAAGCGCGAGGGCAAGGAAGAGTACATGGAAGGCGAGGCTGAGCGCATCGAGTACAACAGTGCCAACGAAGTCGCCGAGCTGTTTCATCGCGCCTGGGTAAAAAGCGGAGAAGACGAAGTGAAGGGCGACTACATCTGGTACGACGCAATCAGCGAGAAATACCTGGTGACCGCCGGCGAAACGCGCGATCCGAAAGCCCCCCCCGCCCGCGTTCGGGCCACGATCCAGCCCAAGAACAAGGGCAGCGAGCCGGAACGTCCTGCCGCCCGTGGCGAAAAACTGGAACTTAAAGGCGCAGCCGGCCTGACTCTGCCGGCCGCACAACAATAGTGCATAGACCACAGCGCAGGCGCAACATCACAACCCTTACACAGACCTTACAAAAAGTATCAAATATCTGATTTTTATTGTTTTTGAGCGCATTTGTGCACCGCACAAAAATATTGTTGACAATCTGGGTTTTATTTCTATAATCGAGGACATGGTGCAGTGCAACATCGGTTAGAAACGGCGCTGCAACGGTTTTACTGTTAAGCATGACCTTTTCAATTTAGGAGATACCCATGTTCAAGACCCCCGAGCAATTCGCCACCGCCAACAAGGCTACCGTTGATTCCCTGCTGTCGCTGGCCAACACCGCCCTGGCCTCCGCCGAGCGCATCGCTGCCCTGAACCTGAACACCGCCCGCTCGCTGGTCGAAGACTCCGTCTCCGGCGCCAAGGCCCTGATGGGTGCCAAGGACGTTCAGGAAGACCTGTCCATCCAGGCTTCGCTGGCCCAGCCGAATGTCGAGAAGGCCGTTGCCTACTCGCGCAGCGTTTACGAAATCTCCGCCCAGAGCCAGGAAGAACTCTCCAAGCTGGTTGAAGCCCAGTTCGGCGACTTCCAGAAGACCGTTGCTGGTCTGCTCGATCAGGCTGCCAAGTCCGCACCGGCTGGTTCCGACGTTGCCGTCGCTGCCGTCAAGAGCGCCATCGCCGCCGCCAACTCCGCTTTCGACAACATGAACAAGGCTGCCAAGCAAGTCGCTGAAATCGCTGAAGCCAACGTTGCTGCCGCCACCAACGCCACCGTCAAGGCCGTTGGCACCGCTGCCAAGAAGAGCAAGTAATTCTTGCCCGAGCCCCCGCCAGCGTGCGGGGGCTTTTCAATTGTTGCAACAAAAATACCAAAGTGGAGATCAAGATGAGCAACCCGAATATCGAACAACTGGCCGCCGCCCAAAAAGCCAACATCGAAGTGATGACGGCCCTCCTGCGCACCGCCTTCAATGGCGTCGAGCGCCTGACCGCCCTCAACA
>JAEUOD010000149.1 GCA_016791065.1 Dechloromonas sp.
TGAGATGGTTGTATTTGATGACCTTGCGTTGCTCGTGGCGTAGGTTTTCGGCGATCTCGCCTTCCCCGCCGAAAAAGAGCTTTTTCGCAAAGCCATTGAATTGTTCCGACTTGTTGGTCTCAGCGTGAATGAGCCGGCGTAGCTCGACATCGCCAACGTATTTCAGCAAAAACATGGTTCGGACCACCTTGCCGAGTTCCTTGAAGGCGAAATACAGCTTGTTCTTTCGGCTGTAACAGGCCGTTGAAAAACCTATGTTCAACCTCCCCAACCCATTCCTGAACGGTCGTTTTTCGGTGTTATCGCCTCAATACGACCCTGTTCAGTCCTGGTTGAGGGCCAATTTGGCCGGTTTTCCAGCCGTTTTTCCGCCTTGGGGCGGAATCCGGGCGGATTTCGCCCTACACATGCTGCGCATCCCACCAGCCGGACAGGCTGCCGATGCGAACCAGGTTGTACGCAGCAAAGCACAGCAGCGCCTGGCCCGCCAACTTCGCCTGGCCGATCAGACGCGTCTTGCGCAAGCCCGCTACCGTCTTCAACCAGCCGAAGGCCTCCTCGATCCGTTTGCGCACCTTGAGGGAGGTTTGATAGCCCGCATGCCGCGTCGTCCGGCCATCAATTGCCGAGCCAGTCTTCTTTCGCGCGACGTGCGGCGTGACGCCCAGTCGGCGACAGCCCGCGACGAAGTCGGCGGTGTCATAGCCTTTGTCTGCCCCAACCGTGGCGCCGCGCCGGGCGTGACGCGCCAGAAGCTTCAAGGCCGCCTGCCGCTCAGCCTTGCCTGTGGCAAGCGTGGTGGCCACATCCACCACCAGGCCGTTGCGGTTCTCCATCAGCACATGGCTCATGTGACACAGCCGGGAGGCCGTGCCTTCGGCCTTCTTGAACAGGCGGGCCTCCGGGTCCGTGGTCGAGACGTGCGTGTCATTGGCGCGGGAGCGGCCCTTGAAATCCACTTCGGGATTGCGCCCCGGCGGCCTCGGGCCATCACCGTCCTTGGGCCGGAAGCTCTTGTGCGATGCCCAGGCATCAATCAACGTGCCGTCGACGCTGAAGTGCTCACTGGAAGTCAGCCGCCGCCAGTCGGCCAAGCCCTTGACCCGCTCGAAGAACACCCGGGCCAGTCCTTCGTTGAACAGACGCTCCCGGTTGGCGCTGAAGGTGGAGTGGTCCCAGACCGGGTCATCGATGGCCAGCCCCACGAACCAGCGATACAAGAGGTTGTAGTCGATGCTCTCGACCAAGAGGCGCTCGGAGCGGATGGTGAACAGGATTTGCAGCAGCATGGCCTTCAGGAGCCGCTCCGGCGGCACCGACGGTCGCCCGGTCTGGGCATAGGCCGCCTCGAATTCCTTGTCCATGCTCGCCAGCACCGCATCGACCAGAAGGCGCAGCTGGCGCAGGGGATGGTTCTTGGGGATGCGGTCTTCCAGGCTCACGTAGGAGAACATCGCGCCTTGATGAATCGTCTTGCCTCGCATCGGAATCAGCGTGTCAGGGTTGGCTATGATCAAATTCTATCCCCTCGCCCGCTTGGGCAGGGTTTTTCAACGGCCTGGTAAGTACCCAAGCGGCGCAGGATAGCCGATGCTGAAATTTTCCCGAGCTTGATGGAAACTGCCACGCGCAGCATGTCCGGCAGATGAGTCTCGATCATCTGCCAGTTGATGTCGTCGCTGAAAAGCCGGTCGATATGCGC
>JAEUOD010000155.1 GCA_016791065.1 Dechloromonas sp.
AGGATGCCACGCAGGTAGCCGAGATTGATCAGCTCGTCGAGTGCGGCCAGTTCGCTCCCGGCCGGCGGCACCAGGGGCGCCGGCTCGGCGGGAACGGCAGCTTCGGGCGCTATCTGCCGATCGGCCGTCACCCATTCCAGCGCCAGTACCCGCCCCAGCCAATCGAGCAGTTCGGTGAGCTTGAAGGGTTTGACGATGAAGTTATCGGGCGTAATCCCGGCGTCGTTTTCCAGGTTCTTGTCGAAGGCATTGGCCGAAAGCACCGCGATGTGTGGATGCATCATGTGTGTATACGTCGTTTCGCCCCCCTCCCCCTGTCGTCGTAAGCGGCGGATGGTTTCCCAACCATCAATGCCGGGCATGCCGAGATCCATGAAAATCAGGTGCGGTAGAAAACGCGGCACGATCGCCAGACATTCGTAGCCGCTAGCCGCCTGCTCAACAACGAATCCCAGGGGTTCAAGGACGTTCTGCAGCAGGTCGCGGTCAACCTTTTCATTATCAACCACCAGAATCCGTTTGCGCGGACCCACATAGCCAACTCGGTTCAGCTTGGGCAAGGCCGTCGCCATGGCCGAATACACCTGCGGCAGGAAAAGGCGGATGCGGAACAGACTACCTTCGCCCGGCGTACTTGAAACCTGCATCTCGCCGCCCATCAGATCGGTCAGCATGCGCGCGATGGTGAGCCCGACGCCGCTGCCGCCGGCCTGTGCCGTACTGCCGCGGGTGAAAGGCTCGAAGATGCGTTCGATATCCCCTGGCGGGATGCCTGGCCCGGTGTCGCGGATTTCGAAGATCGCCATGTCGCGGCGGAATTCGACGGCAAAGGTGACGCCGCCGCGCACGGTGAATTTGACAGCATTGCCGAGGACGTTGATGAGGATTTGACGCAGGCGCTTCTCGTCGGCACGGACCAAAGCCGGTAGTTCGCCGGCCGGACGATAGTCGAAAGTCAGGCCCTTGTTGCGCGCCTGCAGCTCGAACATGCCGACGATCTGCTGCATCAGCTCGGGCAGGTCGAGCGCCTTGACCTCCAGCGTCAGCTTGCCGCCTTCGATGCGGGCGATATCGAGCGTGCCCTCGATCACCGACAGCAGGTGGTCGCCGGACTTGCGGATGACGCTGACTGCCTGCTTGCGCTTGGGCGGGATGTCCTCGTCGGCGGCGAGGATTTGCGCGTAGCCGAGGATGCTGTTGAGCGGTGTACGCAGCTCGTGGCTGATCGCCGTGATGTAGCGGCTCTTGGCCTGGTTGGCCTGCTCGGCGACGAGCTTGGCCTGCTGTAGCGCCGCATCGGTGCGCCGGTGCGATTCGATTTCCTGCACCAGCAGCTGCGTCTGGCGATTCGACTCCTCCTGCGCGACGCGCCGGCTTTCCTGCGTCAGCACCATCCACCAGGCGATCACCCCGGCCAGCAGCAATAAGGCCGCGTAGGTTTTTATGAAGGTATCCTGCAGGCGGGTGATCGCGGCGGGCGCCGCCTCGCCCAGCGCCAGCAGTTCATGCGTGTACAGCACGCCGAGAACTAGTCCGAGCACCGGCATGATGCCGGCCATAAGCAGCAGATAGTGGCCGAGGCCGGTATCGAGATAGGGCTGGACCACGCGCGGCAGCACGCGGCGCAGCAGTCCGTGCCACTGCGCCTCAAGATTCGCCTGCGGCTTGCACAAATCATGGCAGCGCGCATCGAGCGAACAGCACAGCGAACAGATCGGCGCCGCGTAGGCCGGACAGTGCGCCATGTCTTCGGCCTCGTAGTCGCGCTCGCAAATGGCACATTTCTGCACGTCGACCGCAGATTTCGCCGCAGTAGCAGGGGTACGCGCCAGGTAGTAGCGTCCTGCGGTCAACCACGCAATCAGGGGCGAAACCAGGAAAGCCGTGACCAGCGCGACGAAAGGCGCATAAGGCTGCAGGCCGGTGCCGAAGAAGCCAGCGAAGGTGCACACCGAGAGCAGCGAGGCCACGGCCATCGCGCCGACACCGACCGGGTTGATGTCATAAAGATGGCTGCGCTTGAACTCGAGCCCCTGCGGCGACAAGCCAAGCGGCTTGTTGATCACCAGATCGGCGACCACTGCCGCCATCCACGAAATC
This sequence comes from Dechloromonas sp., assembly GCA_016791065.1. Taxonomy (GTDB): domain Bacteria; phylum Pseudomonadota; class Gammaproteobacteria; order Burkholderiales; family Rhodocyclaceae; genus Azonexus. Next base: position 2,101 of record JAEUOD010000155.1, read on the forward strand.
GCGACGTTCGAATACAGGCCGAGCACCTGGCCAAGCGCCTGGAAGACGTTGAGTTCCATCAGCAAGAGTGCGATCAGGGTATTGAATACCACCCAGACGACGCGCCCGGGGTGACTGTGCGTCAGCCGTGCAAAAAAATTGGACCAGGCCAGCGAGCCGGCGTAAGCGTTGGTGACGTTGATCTTGAGCTGCGAGACGATGACGAAGAGCGCCGTCGCCGCAATCGCCAACGTCGTGTTGCTGAAGACGTGCGAAAAGCCGATCAGGTACATCTGATTGGGATCGACTGCCTTGTCCGACGGGCTGCCGTTGCGCAACACCAGCCAGGCGAGCAGCGCACCGCCGAGCATCTTGAGGACGCCAGGCAGCACCCAGCCCGGCCCGCCGACGATGACGCCCAACCACCAGCGGCGGGCATTGACCGGCATCTTCTCGGGCATGAAACGCAGGTAATCGGCCTGTTCGGCCATCTGCGTCACCAGCGCGATACCGACAGTCAGCGCCGCGCCGAAGCGATGCGGATTGAAACCGCCGCCCCCACCCTGGGCACCGCCGTATTGCCAGAGCCCGGCCAGTGCCTGCGGCTCCTCGAGGAAAAGAAAGGCATAAGGGAGCACGAGCAGGAAGATCCACAAGGGTTGCGTCCACGCCTGCAGCTTGCTGATCGCCGTCACCCCGTGCGTCACCAGCGGAATCACCACCAACGCGCTAACCAGATAACCCCAGGCGGGCGGCAGGCCGAAGGCAAGCTCGAGCGCATAGGCCATGATCGCCGCTTCGAGCGCGAAGAAGATGAAGGTGAAGCTGGCGTAGATCAGCGAGGT
>JAEUOD010000025.1 GCA_016791065.1 Dechloromonas sp.
GAAGGTGTAGCCACGGTCGCGGGCTGCGAATTCCGGTTCCTGGACCTTCTCGACGTAGGCCGACATACCGCGCTTGGCGTAGTCCTGGGCCAGATCGAACATGTTGTACCACATGGAGTGGATGCCAGCCAGGGTGATGAACTGGTACTTGTAGCCCATGGCGCCCAGCTCGCGCTGGAACTTGGCGATGGTGGCGTCGTCGAGATTCTTCTTCCAGTTGAAGGACGGCGAGCAGTTGTAGGCCAGCATCTTGCCCGGGTGCTTGGCATGAACGGCTTCGGCGAACTTGCGGGCAAATTCCAGATCCGGCGTGCCGGTTTCGCACCACACCAGGTCGGCGTAGTCAGCGTAAGCGATGGCGCGGGAGATGGCCTGCTCCAGACCCTTCTTGGTCTTGTAGAAGCCTTCGGCAGTGCGCTCGCCGGTCAGGAACGGCTTGTCGTTTTCGTCGTAGTCAGAAGTCAGCAGGTCAGCAGCTTCGGCATCGGTACGAGCGATGACCAGTGTCGGCACGCCATAGACGTCGGCAGCCATACGGGCAGCGATCAGCTTCTGGACAGCTTCGGTGGTCGGCACGAGAACCTTGCCACCCATGTGGCCGCACTTCTTGACGGAAGCCAGCTGGTCTTCCCAATGCACGCCGGCAGCGCCAGCGCGGATCATGGCCTTCATCAGTTCGTAGGCGTTCAGAACGCCGCCGAAACCGGCTTCAGCGTCAGCAACGATCGGCAGGTGGTATTCGACGTGGCCGGCATCGCCCGGGTTGATGTTCTTGGACCACTGGATTTCGTCGGCGCGGTTGAAAGCGTTATTGATGCGCTCGACAACCTTCGGCACGGAGTCAACCGGGTACAGCGACTGATCCGGGTACATGGCGGCGTACTCGTTGTTGTCGGCGGCAACTTGCCAGCCGGACAGGTAGATGGCCTTGATGCCGGCCTTGGCTTGCTGAACGGCTTGGCCGCCGGTCAGGGCGCCCAGGCAGTTGACGTAGGGGGTGTTGTTGACCAGATCCCAGAGCTTCTCGGCGCCACGACGAGCCAGGGTGTGCTCGACCTGGAAGGAGCCGCGCAGGCGGACGACGTCAGCTGCGGAGTAGCCGCGCTTGATGCCTTTCCAGCGGGGGTTTTCAGCCCAGTCTTTTTCGAGGGCGGCGATTTGCTGTTCGCGAGTGCTCATGTGTAATCCTCAGGTAAGTTGGTTTGGGGTACGGCTTAGGCGCCGAAAACTATGGTGCCTTGCCGATGTGAAGAAGTATAGAGTTTTTTTTGCAGGGCAGCAATAGTCTTATATAAGACATAAGACAATAAATTTTCATTAAAAAACATGTTGTTATGGGCTGTATTTTGCGATGTGAAACGCTATTCGCTTCCGTGAAATGCAATGCAGCAATTTTTTTGAGGGGAAGGATATTACGACGCTATATGACAGTTTTTCGTAAGCTTGACGTGGAAAGATAAAGCAGTGTTGAATCCGGCAATTTTGTAATTTTCAGGTTTAAAAATGGAAGCACTGTGTCGACTTTACGAGTGGAATGAACGAACGTTCTGGAACTCGCTGACCAAGAAATTGATGAGTTTCCTGGTGCTATTCCTGATCGACACGTTCTATCTCGGCATCTACTTCTACCAGAAGCGTGTCGTGCTGGAGGAACTGAGCCGCTCGGGAGCGTCGGCCGAGGTTGTGCGGCGCATTTCAGAGGGGCTGGACCATGGCTTGATGCTGATGGTCGCGCTGACTGTTGTCGCCCTTCTGTGGAATTTGCTTCAGATCCTTTATATCCGGCATCTGATTCTCCGGCCCGTTCGTCTCATTACGACCGTGTTCGACGAGATTGCGCGTGGCGAGGGAGATTTTTCTCGCAACCTGCCCACCATCACCCATGACGAATTGCGGACCCTGGCAGAGTCGTACAACCGCTTTGCCGACAAGATGCGCGAAATCATCAGCGAAGTGCGCAAGATGAGCGTCAACATTGCCCGTGAGGCGGTGCTGGTCAAGAAAACCGTCTCCTTCACAGCTGAGCGCGCTGTTCGCCAAGGGGAGATTGCCAACGTTGTATTTGGTGCCAGTAGCGAAGCTATCCAGGCGATTCACGAGGTTTCCGCGTCGGCTGAACTGATCTCGCAGTCGACAGATGCCAATCTCGAAACGGCGCGCTCCTCTTTGGGGGAGATGCATGAGATCGTGAGCAAGGTGCAGACCGTCAGTCAGAAGCTGTCGGTCTTCAACGACACGGTAGGACATCTAGCCGAACGCTCCGATGGCATCAGGCAAATCGCCGGTCTGATCAAGGATATTGCCAACCAGACCAATTTGCTGGCGTTGAATGCGGCCATTGAAGCGGCGCGGGCCGGCGAGATGGGGCGCGGTTTTGCCGTGGTGGCCGACGAGGTTCGTAAGTTGGCCGAGCGCGTCAATGTTGCAACCGAGGAAATTACCGACGGGATCGGCGGCATGATCGCGCTGGTGCGGGAAACCCAGAGCGAGAACGAGGTGATCAATCAGGATATTCTGCAGACGCGTCAGGTCGTCGAACGCTCGTCCTCGGAATTCAACCGTATGGTCAGCGATTTCGAGCGGACGGGCGATCAACTCAACCAGATTGCCGCGGCGATGGAGGAGCTGACCGCAACCAACGGCCAGGTACACGAGGCGGTGAGTCAGGTGCATGCCTTGTCCGACGAGGTTTCGAACAGCATGAAGTCGTCGGAAGCCTCGACCGGTATGCTCTCCAAAGCAACAGAGAGCGTCCAGGAACTGGTTTCACGCTTCAAGATCGGGCGTGGCTCTTTCGACTACAACGTTGATCAGGCGCGTTTGACCCTGCAGAAAATCCAGGACCGCTTGTCCGATCTGGCGAAGCGTGGCGTCGATATCTGGGATCAGAACTATCGCCCGATCGCCAATACCAGTCCGCAGAAATACGATGTCGGCTATGCCAGTGCTTTCGAGCGTGAAATCCAGCCGATCGCCGAAGAAGCCTTGGCCTCGCTGAAGGGCGGGGTTTATGCCCTGATGGTGGATACGCGTGGTTATGGTGCCATCCACAACCTGAAATACTCCAAGCCGCTGACCGGTAAATACGAGGTCGACCTCGTCGGCAACCGGACGCGTCGCATCTGGGAGGATCAGACCGGTCAGCGTGCCGCGAAAAATACGCAGCCGCTGCTCTTGCAGACCTACGCTCGGGATACCGGGGAGGTGCTCTCCGAAATCAACTTGCCGATCATGGTCGATGGTCGCCACTGGGGTGGGCTGCGCATTGGCTGCGACAGCGGGGTGCTGCTCGAAGGCTGAGCTTGGGGGCGGGGGCGATCCCCGCCTGCCAATTAAACCAGTGGTTTGGCCGAGACCAATAAGCCATCCTCGTCGGCGTAAAGCCATTCGCCCGGGTTGAACGTGACGCCGCCGAAGGTCACGGCGATGTTCCGGTCGCCGACACCCTTCTTGATGCTTTTTTGCGGGTGTGTATTGAGCGCCCGCACGCCGATGTCGATGCCGTTGATATCGCCAGAGTCGCGGATGCAGCCATAGACGACGACACCTTCCCAACCGTTTTTCTTGGCCAGGATGGCGAGCTGGTCGCCGACCAAGGCACAGCGCAGCGATCCGCCACCATCGATGACCAGTACCTTGCCCTGGCCGTTTTCGCCGAAGGCTTCACGGACCAGCGAGTTGTCCTCGAATATTTTCAGGGTGATGATTTCACCTGAAAAGCTGCTGCGGCCGCCGTAGCGCTGGAACATCGGCGCGACCACGCGGACAGTCTTGCCCAGCTCGGTTTCGAATTCGTCGCATAGATCGGGGGTCTTGAAGCTCATTGGTTTCTCCCTGGCAGAAAAAAAGCCATGCAGTGCATGGCTTGTTGGTAAGTGGGGCGAAGTTTATACGACAGCTTCGGTTTTTTCTTCCTCGAAAATGAGCGTGATCTTTCCATCCTTGTCGAGGTCGACCGTGACGTGCCCGCCGTTGGCCAGGCGGCCGAACAGCAGTTCGTCGGCCAGCGCCGAGCGGATCATGTCCTGGATGAGGCGAGCCATCGGCCGGGCGCCCATCAGGGGATCGAAGCCCTTTTCGGCAAGCAATTCCTTGACCGCATCGCTGAAGTGAGCTTCCACTTTCTTCTCGTGCAACTGCTCTTCCAGTTGCATCAGGAACTTGTCCACCACGCGCAGGATGATCTCGTGATCGAGCGGTGCGAAGGAGATTGTCGCATCCAGACGGTTGCGGAATTCCGGCGTAAACAGGCGCTTGATCTCAGCCATCTCGTCGCCGGTCTGCTTCGAACTGGTGAAACCCATGCTCGATTTTTGCAGGTCGGCGGCGCCGGCGTTGGTGGTCATGATGATCACCACGTTACGGAAGTCGGCCTTGCGCCCGTTGTTGTCGGTCAGCGTGCCATGGTCCATGACCTGCAACAGGATGTTGAAGATGTCCGGGTGCGCCTTCTCGATTTCGTCGAGGAGCAGGACGCAATAGGGCTTCTTGGTGATCGCTTCGGTCAGCAGGCCACCCTGGTCGAAGCCGACATAGCCCGGTGGCGCACCGATCAGGCGCGAAACGGCATGGCGCTCCATGTACTCGCTCATGTCGAAGCGCTGCAGTTCGATACCCAGGCAGTAGGCCAGTTGCTTGGCGACCTCGGTCTTGCCGACGCCGGTCGGGCCGCTGAACAGGAAGGAGCCGATTGGCTTGCCTGGATTGCCCAAGCCGGAACGGGCCATCTTGATGGCGCGGGTGAGGGCATCGATCGCCTTGTCCTGGCCGAACACCACGGCTTTGAGGTCGCGGTCGAGGTTTTTCAGGGCGCCACGGTCATCCAGTGAAACGTGCTGCGACGGGATGCGCGCGATCTTGGCAACGATTTCCTCGATGTCGGTCTTGCCGATGGTTTTCTTCTGCTTTGACTTGGGCAGGATGCGTTGCGCCGCACCAGCTTCGTCGATGACGTCGATGGCTTTGTCGGGAAGATGACGATCCGTGATGTAGCGAGCCGACAATTCAACCGCCGACGAAATCGCCGTTGCCGAGTATTTGATGCCGTGGTGGGCTTCAAAGCGTGCCTTGAGACCCTTGAGGATTTCCACTGTTTCGGCGACCGACGGCTCATTGACATCGATCTTCTGGAAGCGGCGGGAGAGCGCGCTGTCCTTCTCGAAAATGCCGCGGAACTCGGTGTAGGTCGTCGCGCCGATGCACTTCAACTGACCGGAGGACAAAGCCGGCTTGAGCAGGTTGGAGGCATCGAGCGTGCCACCTGAGGCCGAGCCGGCCCCGATCAGCGTATGGATTTCATCGATGAACAGGATGGCGTGCGGATTGTCGCCGAGCTGTTTGATGACGCCCTTGAGGCGCTGCTCGAAATCGCCGCGGTATTTGGTGCCAGCCAGCAGGGCACCCATGTCGAGCGAGTAGACGTTGGCCTTGGCAAGAATTTCCGGCACGTCGCCCTCGACGACCCGGCGGGCCAGGCCTTCGGCGATCGCCGTTTTGCCGACACCGGCCTCGCCAACCAGCAACGGGTTGTTCTTGCGCCGGCGGCAAAGGGTCTGAATGACGCGTTCAAGTTCCTTGTCGCGGCCGATCAGCGGATCGATCTTGCCCTGCAGCGCCAGCGCGTTGAGGTTGATGGTGTATTGCTCGAGCGGACCGGCTTCGGCCTTTTCGCCTTCGGTTTCCGCTTCGCCTTCGGAGGGCGCCTTCTGTTGCGGCACTTTGCTGATGCCGTGCGAAATAAAGTTCACCACGTCGAGGCGGGTAACGCCCTGCTTTTGCAGGAAATAGACTGCGTGCGAATCCTTCTCGCCGTAGATGGCGACCAGCACGTTGGCGCCGTTGACTTCCTTCTTGCCCGAGGACTGGACGTGCAGGATGGCGCGCTGAATTACGCGCTGGAAGCCCAGCGTCGGCTGGGTGTCGATGTCATCCTCGCCGGAGACAGTCGGCGTGTGTTCGTTGATAAAGTTGGTCAGGTCCTTGCGCAGCGCGTCGGGTTTGCCGCCGCACGAACGCAGGGCTTCCGCCGCCGATGGATTATCGATCAGCGCGAGCAGGAGGTGTTCGACGGTGATGAACTCGTGGCGTTTTTGACGCGCCTCGACAAAAGCCATGTGCAGGCTGACTTCAAGTTCCTGGGCAATCATCAGTTTTCCTCCATGACGCATGCAAGCGGGTGTT
>JAEUOD010000032.1 GCA_016791065.1 Dechloromonas sp.
GAGAAATAAACCGGATCGATATGGGCGAAATCGCCCTCCTCGACCATGCGCTGCATCAGCACGGAACCGACCATGCCACGCCAACCGACCAGACCAACCTTCTTCATGACTTTCTCTCCGAATTTAAGCTTTGTTCAACGCACGAATGCGCCTTTCGGTTTACCCCAGGGCCGCCAGCACGGCGTCGCCCATCTCCTTCGTGCCGACCTTGTTGGTGCCGCGCTCGTAGATGTCGCCGGTACGATAGCCTTGGGCAAGTACCTTTTTGACCGCGTTCTCGACGCGCAGTGCCTGCTCCTCAAGGCCGAAGGTGTAGCGCAGCATCATCGCCGCCGACAGGATGGTGGCCAACGGATTGGCAACCCCCTTACCCGCGATGTCCGGAGCCGAGCCGTGTGACGGCTCGTAGAGGCCCTTGTTCTTGTCGTCGAGCGAAGCCGACGGAAGCATGCCGATCGAACCGGTCAGCATCGAGGCTTCGTCGGACAGGATGTCGCCGAACATGTTGCCGGTGACCATCACATCGAACTGCTTCGGCGCCTTGACCAGCTGCATCGCGGCATTGTCGACCAGCATGTGGCTGAGTTCGACATCCGGGTAGTCGTGGGCGATCTCGATCATCACGTCGCGCCAGAGTTGAGTGCATTCGAGCACGTTCATCTTGTCGACCGAACACAGCCTCTTGTTGCGCTTCTGCGCCGCCTGGAAGGCGACATGGCCGATGCGGCGGATTTCCGACTCGCTGTAGACCATGGTGTTGAAGCCGACACGCTCGCCGTTTTCCTCGCGCACGCCACGCGGCTGGCCGAAATAGATGTCGCCGGTCAGTTCGCGGACGATCAGTATATCGAGGCCTGCCACCACCTCCGGCTTCAGCGTCGAGGCATTGGCCAGTTCCGGGTAGAGGATGGCCGGGCGCAGGTTGGCGAACAGGTTCAGGTCCTTGCGGATACCGAGCAGGCCGCGCTCCGGGCGCTTTTCACGCGGCAGGCCATCCCACTGCGGGCCACCGACCGCGCCGAGCAGCACGGCATCGGCTTCGCGGGCCAGTTTCTGGGTCGCTTCCGGATAGGGATTACCGGTCGCGTCGACGGCACCACCACCGAGCAGCGCCTCTTCCATCTCGAAGTTGAGATCGAGCGCCTTGAGAACGCGCACGGCTTCAGCCGTAATCTCGGGACCGATGCCGTCACCCGGCAATACGCAAATCTTCATGGGGTATCTCCTCTTATTGGGCGAACAGCCAGGGCTGGTCGATGCGGCGCTTCTCTTCGAAGGCCTTGATCTTGTCGGCATGGCGCAGCGTCAGGCCGATGTCGTCCCAGCCGTTCAGCAGGCATTCCTTGCGGAATGCGTCGATCTGGAACGGGATTGCATGGCCGTCAGGACGAATCACCTCCTGTGCCGGCAAATCCACGACCAGCTTGTAGCCGGGCGTCACCTCCACCTGATGCACCAGAGCCTCGACTTCGGCCGCCGGCAGCACGATCGGCAGGATGCCGTTCTTGAAGCAATTGTTGAAGAAAATATCGGCGAAGGATTCGGCGATGATTGCCTTGAAGCCGAAATCGAGCAGTGCCCACGGCGCATGTTCGCGCGAACTGCCGCAACCGAAGTTGGCGCGGGTCAGCAGCACCTCGGCGCCCTGGTAACGCGGCTGGTTGAGGACAAAATTCGGATTCTTCGGACGCTGCGAGCAGTCCTGCCCGGGCTGTCCGACATCCATGTACCGCCACTCGTCGAAGGCGTTCGGGCCAAAACCGGAACGCTTGATCGACTTGAGGAACTGCTTGGGAATGATCGCATCGGTATCGACGTTGCTCCGATCGAGCGGCGCTACCAGACCTTCCAGACGAACGAACTTATCCATTAATCCACCACCTTTTGCACGGCCTCGCCACTCTTCTTGAGGGCATCGCCGACGACTTCACCTGTCTTGTTCAATGCGCTACCGACGACTTCACCCCCTTTGTGCAGGGCTTCGCCGGTTTTTTCGGCACCGATCGCGACATCCTTCTTGATTCCCTGCGCCGTATTGCAAGCAGTCACCAAGGCGACCATGACAAACAACGACGCAATGCGCAAACCCATCATGCCTCAGAGCACCTCGCGGACATCCGCGAAACGTCCGGCAATCGCCGCTGCCGCCGCCATCGCTGGGCTGAGCAGATGCGTCCGACCACCCGGCCCCTGGCGCCCTTCGAAATTGCGGTTCGAGGTCGAGGCGCAGCGTTCGCCCGGCTCCAGACGATCGGCATTCATCGCCAGACACATTGAGCAACCCGGCTCACGCCATTCGAAACCGGCGGCGATGAACACCTTGTCCAGCCCCTCAGCCTCGGCCTGGCGTTTAACCAGGCCAGAACCGGGAACGGCCAGCGCCAGCTTGACGTTGGCGGCGACATGGCGGCCCTTGAGCACCGAGGCCGCCTCGCGCAGATCCTCGATACGGGAATTGGTGCAGGAACCGATGAAGACCTTGTCGATGGCGATTTTCTGGATCGGCGTATTGGGATTGAGCCCCATGTACTGTAACGCCCGCTCCATTCCCTCACGCTTGACCGGATCGGCTTCCTTGGCCGGATCGGGAACCACGGCATCAACCGGCACGACCATCTCGGGCGAGGTACCCCATGTCACCTGCGGCCGGATGTCCTCGGCCTTGAGGGTCACGACGCGGTCGAATTGCGCACCGGCATCGGAATGCAAGGTGCGCCAATAGGCCACTGCCTTGTCCCAGGTTTCGCCAGTCGGCGAGAAGGGACGGCCCTTGAGGTAATTGATCGTCGTATCGTCGACGGCCACGAAACCGAGGCGCGCACCACCTTCAATCGCCATGTTGCACAGGGTCATGCGCCCTTCCATGGAGAGGCTGCGAATGGCACTGCCACCAAACTCGATGGCGTATCCCGTACCACCGGCCGTGCCGATGGTGCCGATGATGGCCAGCGCGACGTCCTTGGCCGTCACCCCCTTGCCGAGTTTGCCTTCGACGGCAACCAGCATGGTCTTCGACTTCTTTTGCAACAGACACTGGGTGGCCAGCACGTGCTCGACTTCCGAGGTGCCAATGCCATGCGCCATGCAGGCGAAGGCGCCATGCGTCGAGGTATGCGAATCGCCGCAGACGACGGTCATGCCGGGCAGCGTGGCACCGTTTTCCGGACCAACCACATGGAGGATACCCATGCGCGGATCCTTGAAGGGGAAATACGCCAGGGCGCCGACTTCGCGGATGTTGGCGTCGAGCGTCTCGACCTGCTGACGGGAAATCGGATCCTTGATCCCCTCCTCCCAGTGGTCGGTCGGCGTATTGTGGTCCGGCGTCGAGACGATGGAGGAAACGCGCCAGGGTTTGCGCCCGGCCAGTTTGAGGCCTTCGAAGGCCTGCGGACTGGTGACTTCGTGCACCAGGTGACGATCAATATAGAGAAGCGCCGTGCCATCAGCTTCCTGATGCACAACGTGATTCTCCCAAAGTTTGTCGTAAAGTGTCTTCGCCATGGAACGCTTCAAAATAGGCAGGAAAGCTTTGGATTATGGCACAGGATCGAGGGTTTTTTCCTCAGCCACCAAGCCTCCGGAAGCGTCGCCCGAGACCCATCGCCAGACCAACCCGAAACCGATCAGCGCGAAGCCCGAGGCCAGCGCGAAAGTCCAGCCCGCCCCCCAGTCATCCCAGGTCCAGCCGCTGATCAGTGCACCAAGCAGACCGCCAGCACCAAAGGAGAGACTGGAATACAGCGCCTGCCCGCGCCCCTGCGCCTTGCCGGGGAACCAAGCATTGACGGCCGCAATCGCAGAGGCGTGATAGGCCCCAAAAGTAAGACCATGCATCAATTGCACGGCAACCATGATTGCGGCCGACTCGACGCCCCACCCCATGAGCAGAAAGCGGACGACCGCCGTACCGAAGCAGAGCAGCAGGATGGCCCGCAGCGAATAGCGCCGCGACAGGCGCGCCATGCCCATGAAAACGAAAATTTCGGCAACCACACCGAGCGACCAGAGCATGCCAACTTCGGTCTTGCTGTAGCCGTGGCCGGCCAAATGGATCGAATAGAAGACATAGAAAGCGCCATGGGCTGCCGACATGGCGAAGCAGGCCGCCATAAGGGCGCGCACCCTGGATTGACGCAGGATCGCCCGGATTGACTGTTCGCCTCGGGCATGCGGCAGAGGCGGCGCTTCCGGTAAGACCACTGCAAGCACCAGGATGCCGAGCAGGATCGCCCAGCAAACCCAGAGCACGCTAGCCGGTGGCGCGATGTCGAGCACAGCACCGGTACCCATGACGGCGACGATGAAGCCGACCGATCCCCAAAGTCGGATGCGGCTGTAGCGCCCACGCTCTTCTCTCAGGTGGTCGAAGGTCAGGGTCTCGACCAAGGGAAGCGCGGCACTCCAGAAAAAGGCCATCAAGGCCATGGCAACCAGCATTCCGGGCAGGCGATCAAGCCAGAAAAAAGCCGAGAAGCCGGCGAGCGCGATGCCGCCGGCCAGGCGGATGATCGCCATGCGCCGCCCGAAATGGTCGGCCAGCCAGCCCCAGAGATTGGGGCCGAAGAGGCGCATCAACTGCATCTGGGACATCAGCAGCCCGATATCCCAGGCAGAAAAATTCAGGGACTGGAGATACAGCCCGAAATAGGGCGAGAAAGCGCCAATGAAGGCGAAATAAAAGAAGTAGTAGCCGGATAGGCGCCAGTAAGGCAGAGCGTGCATCCGGCGATTTTACCGGATGCCGCTACAGGACAACGCCGATCAGGCCTTTGCCGACTGCTGCCCGGCGCGGAAGGCCAGCAGCAGGTGATAGAGCTCGTCCTTGAGACGGACGCGCTGCTTCTTCATGTCTTCGATGGTGAAGTCAGCGACCGGCATATCGTGCTCTTCCAAATCCTCGACCTTGCCGGTCAGACGGTTGTAGGTAGCGTAGAGCTTGGCAAAATGGGCGTTACCGGCTTTCAGGATCTCGATGGCATCCTTCATTTCCGGAAATTCCTGCTGGAGTTCGTGGTGCTCGACTTGCATGAATCTCTCCCTCTCAATTTATCGACTCGAACGACGACAGCTACAACGATTCTACTTGAGCCGCCCCGGAATGCGCGGCGTTTGGCAAACCACGTCGCCACATTGCGCCCGGTGACGCAAGGCATGATCGATCAGCACCAGGGCCAGCATCGCTTCGGCGATCGGCGTCGCGCGGATGCCGACGCAGGGATCGTGGCGCCCCTCGGTCGCGACCATGATGGGATTACCCTGGCGGTCAACCGAACGGCGCTCCTGCGCGATCGATGAAGTGGGCTTGATCGCCATATTTACAACGATGTCCTGACCGGTCGAGAGTCCGCCGAGCACGCCGCCAGCGTGGTTGCTGAGAAACCCCTGCGGCGTCATTTCGTCGCCATGCTCACTGCCGCGCTGCGCAACCGAGGCGAAACCGGCACCAATCTCGACTCCCTTGACCGCGTTGATGCCCATCATCGCGTAAGCGATCTCCGCATCAAGACGATCGTAGACCGGCTCCCCCCAACCCGGCGGTACGCCGGTCGCGGTGACGGTTATCCGGGCACCGACCGAATCGAGCGATTTGCGCAGGCCGTCCATATAAGTTTCCAGTTCCGGCACGATGTCGGCGTTGGGCGCAAAAAAAGCATTTCTGTCGATTTCGTCCGCATTGACGAAAGGAATATTGATCGGTCCCAAGGCACTCATCCAGCCAAGAATGCTGATGCCATGGCGCTCAAGAAGCCATTTGCGGGCAATCGCCCCGGCGGCGACACGGACGGCGGTTTCGCGCGCCGACGAACGCCCGCCGCCGCGATAGTCACGAAAACCGTATTTTTGAGTGTAGGTGTAATCGGCGTGACCGGGCCGGAAGGTCTCGGCGATATTGCCGTAATCCTTGCTGCGCTGGTCCTGGTTCCGGATCAGCAGGGCGATCGGCGTGCCCGTTGTCTTGCCTTCGAAAACACCGGAGAGAATTTCAACCGTATCCGGTTCGCGGCGCTGGGTCACATGGCGCGAGGTACCTGGCTTACGACGATCCAACTCGGCCTGAATGTCCGCCTCGCTGAGCGCAAGTCCGGGAGGGCAACCATCCACGATGCAGCCGATGCCCGGCCCATGCGATTCCCCGAAGGAGGTTACGGTAAACAAGGTGCCAAAGGTATTGCCGGACATGGACAGGACGCAGGGGAATGTGAATGGCCCAAGTTTACCATGCCGGCGAAGGGCTCCAAGGGCACAAAAAAGGCAGCCGCAGCTGCCTGGGCAGTACCAACTCAGGCCTTCTGTTCGTCCGGCCAGTTCTTGATGTAGCTCTTGAGCATCTTGTTCTCGAAGCTCTGCTCCTCGAGCACGGCCTTGGCAACGTCGAGGAAGGAAATCACCCCCATCAGCAGATTGCCATCGAGCACCGGCAGATAGCGCGAGTGCTTTTCGATCATCAGGCGGCGCAAGTCGTTAGCCTCCATGGCCGGGTAGGCAGTCACCGGATCGCGGACCATCACATCGCCAACCGTGACGCCATCAGCCGTGCAACCATGCGCCTTCAAGGCCACCATGACCTCGCGAAAGGTCAGCATGCCGGCCATCTTGCCATCGTGCATGACAACCAGCGAGCCCACATCGAGCTCAGCCATGGTCTCGATGGCAGACGCGAGCGATTGCTGCGGCGTCGCCGTATACAAGGTGCCGCCCTTGAGCTGAATGATTTCCCGTACCTGCATCAAATACTCCCCAAAAAAAGCTGTTGGATGATGGATCGATCTTAGATCATCCCCTCTCTTTCTGGAAGGCCAGCAGCAGCAGGCATGACAGTTCATTGGAACCAGAAACCAAGCCAATGAATCAAAGGAATAACTATTGGCCTGTTTAAGAAAATTTATGGCATTTGCACTTGCGCATCGTCATAAGCATCTATACACTTAGTTATATTACCTAAGTCATACATCGCTAGGATGCTTGGGTAAGCCTATAACACTAGCGTATGGAGATTGGATATGACTACCGTCAAGACCATCGAAAAAATCGACGCTCGTGAGATCCGTCGCAAACTTGGCCTCAACCAACAACAATTCTGGTCCACCCTGGG
>JAEUOD010000042.1 GCA_016791065.1 Dechloromonas sp.
CCTGCGCAACCTGGGCAAGTTCACCTTCTCCGACATCACTGCCTACCGCCTCGACCAGGGCAAGGTGCGCACCATGGCCGCGATTTCCTCGCTGACCGTGGTCTGCTTCTACCTGATCGCCCAGATGGTCGGCGCCGGCCAACTGATCAAGCTGCTTTTCGGCCTCGAGTACAACGTCGCCATCTTCGCCGTCGGCATCCTGATGATGGTCTATGTCACCTTCGGCGGCATGGTCGCCACGACCTGGGTGCAGATCATCAAGGCCTGCATGCTGCTGGCCGGCGGTACGCTGGTCATGGTGCTGGCTTTCAGCCAGTTCGGCTTCTCGTTCCAGACGCTGCTCGAGAAAGCCACCGCCGTGCATAAGCTGGGCAACAAGCTGATGTATCCGGGCAGCCTGCTGGCCGATCCGGTGACCGCCATCTCGCTCGGCCTCGGCCTGATGTTCGGCACGGCCGGCCTGCCGCACATCCTGATGCGCTTCTTCACCGTGACCGACGCCAAGGAAGCCCGTAAATCGGTGCTCTACGCTTCCGGTTTCGTTGCCTACTTCTTCAACGTCATCTTCATCATGGGCCTCTGCGGCATCCTGATCGTTGGCCAGAACCCGGAGTTCTTCGAAGGTGGCACGATCGGCGCCAAGCTGGTCGGCGGCGGCAACATGGTCGCCATGCACCTGGCCAAGGCGGTCGGCGGCAACATGCTGCTCGGCTTCCTCGCGGCCGTGGCCTTCGCCACCATCCTGGCCGTCGTTTCCGGTCTGGCCCTGGCTGGCGCATCCGCCATCTCGCACGACCTCTACGCCCGCGTCATCATGAAGGGGCAGGCTTCGGAAGCTTCCGAGATCCGCGTCTCGAAGATCGCCACCATCTGCCTCGGTGCCGTCGCCATCGTGCTCGGCATCCTGTTCGAGAAGCAGAATATCGCCTTCATGGTTGGTCTAGCCTTCGGCGTGGCGGCAGCCGCCAACTTCCCGGTGCTCATCCTTTCCATGTACTGGAAGGGCCTGACCACCCGCGGCGCGCTGTTCGGCGGCTATGGCGGCCTGGTTTCCGCCGTGCTCTTCGTGTTGTTCTCGAAGTCGGTGTGGGTCGACGTGCTGGGTAACAAGGCAGCCCTGTTCCCCTACACCCAGCCGGCGCTGTTCGCCATGCCGATCGCCTTCCTGCTCGCCTACATCTTCTCGAAGACCGACTCCAGCGTCCGTGCCGGCAAGGAAATCGAAGCCTTCGAAGATCAGTACGTGCGTGCGCAGACCGGTTTTGGTGCTGCCGGGGCAGCCAACCACTAAGCCAGTACGTGGCTTGCCAAAACCCGACGGCTGGTTCCGTCGGGTTTTTTTTGCCCAAAATCATGGTTTGCCAGGCTGGACGTGGTGTAGATTTGATCCGTTCGCCGCCAGAGCGGCGTTGAGCGGTAGGGGGATGAGTGAAAAGGGATATCCAGCCGACGTCCGTCGAGCGAAAAATGCGGGAAGACGATTTCATCGTCTCCAAGACCAACGCCAAGGGCATCATTACCTACGGCAATCCGATCTTCATCGAGTTTTCCGGCTACAGCGAAAGCGAGTTGCTGGGAACGCAGCACAACATCGTGCGCCATCCCGACATGCCGCGTGCCGCTTTCAAGCTGGCCTGGGACACGATTCAGGCGGGGCAGGAGTTCTTCGCCTACGTCAAGAACATGGCCAAGGATGGCAGTTTCTATTGGGTGTTCACTCACATCACGCCTGATTTCGACGCAAGCCGCAACATTGTCGGCTATACCTCGGTGCGGCGCTGTCCGCGGCGCGAGGCGGTGGCCAAGGTCGAACCGGTTTACCGGCAGATGCTGGAAGCCGAACAGCGCGCCGGGGCGCGCGATGCGATCGGGGCTGGTACGGCGGTGCTCCTCGATCTCCTGAAACAGACAGGAATGAGTTATGAAGAACTCGTCTTCGCCCTTTAAACGCCTGATCCTGGCCGCCCTGATCGTCCTGGGCCTGGCCGCTGGCTTTTTCGCAGCCTGGGCGCCGGCACTCTTTCTTGTGCCGGCCTTGCTGATGGCTTTCTGGCCAGATCAGGGAGGCGGCGAGGGGCTTTCGGAGCTGGACGAACTGCTGCAGGAGGTGGGCAGCGGCAAGCTCAACGGACGTCTGCCGCGTGCCATGGCGGCGGCACGGCTGGAAGGTATCCGGACCAACCTGAATTCGGTGCTCGATCAAACCGAGACGGCCTTTCGCGAAATCCTCGGGGCGATGGCGGCTTCCGCGACCGGGCGAAACTGGCGGCGCCTGCAGACCACCGGCTTGCACGGTACCTTCCGCGATGTGCTGAGCCAGATGCAGGTCATGCTCGACAAGCTCAATCAGGCGCAGGAAACGATCGATCGGGAAGCCCTGCTCTCGCAAATTTTCCGTCGTTCGGAGCGCGGCCTGACGACAGCCATCGACCGCGTCGGCTCGGCGCTCGATGCGGTCGGTAACGATGCCCGGCAGTCGGCGGAGCTGGCCGACGATTTCGCCGCTTCGGCGAGCGGCATGGCGGATGCGTCGGCCCGGATGTCGGTGGCACTCGGCTCGGCCCAGGACTCGGCCACCAGTGGCGTCCAGGCACTGGCTGACTTGAACGCAAAGGCGACGGCGATCGAGCGATTGACCGGTCACATCGATGCCATTGCCAAGCAGACCAACCTCCTCGCTCTCAATGCCGCCATCGAGGCGGCCCGGGCCGGCGAGGCTGGGCGTGGTTTTGCCGTGGTCGCCGATGAGGTGCGCAAGCTGGCGGACCAGTCCCTGCGAGCTTCGGAAGAAATTGCTGCAGCGATCCAGGCGATATCCGGCTCGATGGGGCGGGCTACCGCGCAGATGGGCGATCTGAGCCAGGCAGTGGCGGATGCCCGGACGACGGCCGACGAGTTCGGCCAGAAGCTGACGGTATCGGCCAATTCGGCCGGCCAGGTCAATGTGCTGGCCGGCACCATCGGCGGTGGCGCCGAGGTCATGCGCGAATCGATGCGCCTCGTCGCCTTGGCGCAGAAGGCGCGCGCCGATGTGACGGCCATCCTGCATGGCGAGAGTGTCGACCTCGACAGCGTGCCCGATCTGGAGCGTGAAGCGGTGGCAGCTGCCCAGAGCCGGACCTGGGTCAAGGGCAGTGCCGACCGCGAGGCTTTGCTCGACATCTACGATCGGCTGTTCGCCGATATCGAGCGCCAGATGCGCTAAGTGCGGGGGCGGCTCAGCCGCCCTTGCCGTTCTCCAGCATGCGGGCGAGGGCTTCGCGACCGGACAGCAGATGGTCGTGCATCGTCTTTTCGGCCTTGGCGGCATCCTGCGCCTCGAAGGCGGCCATGATCGTGCGATGCTCTTCCAGCGACTGCTGCAGGCGCCCCTCGAGCGACAGCGAATGCAGGCGCGAGAGCTTCAGTACCTTGCGCAGATCCTGGATGACCGAGAGCAGCCAGCGATTGTTGGCCATTTCCTGAATGCGCCGATGGAAGGCCTGGTTGGCTTCGAAGAAGGCGTCGATGCGTCCGTCGCGGGCGGCCGCTTCGAGTTTCTCGTGGATGGCCTTGAGTTCCTTGATGTCGGCCGGCTTGGCGCGATTGACCGCATCGACGGCGCAACGGCCTTCGAGCAGGGCCATCAGCGGGAAGATGTCGTCGAGATCCTGGCGGGAGATTTCGGTTACGTAGCAACCGCGCCGCGGCTTCAGTTCGACCAGTCCCTCCGAAGCCAGCACCTTGAGCGCCTCGCGCAGTGGCGTGCGGGAGATGCCATATTGTTCGGCGAGTTTTTGCTCGTCGATCCAGGTGCCTGGCGTCAACTCGTGGGCAAAGATGCGTTGGCGCAGGCGTTCGGCGACTTCCTGGTAGAGCGCGGTGGGTGCGATACGGTTCATGGCTTTGGTGTGGTGTGTCCGGGCAGGCCGGGACGTTGCCGACTTGCTTCCATAATTATGGATACAGTATTATGCGGGGTTGGGTATGTCAAGCTGGGTCTAAAAGCGTAGAATTTTGAATTCTGCATTATCGGCCTCAAAAAATCGAATCGGCAAGGGGTAAGTCATGTCTGAAAAATTCTTTGATTCCAATAACCTGGATGCCTGGGAAAAGGCGGCCGCCAAGCAATCGCCGGGTGGCGACGTCGGCAATCTGGTGTGGAATACCCCGGAAGGCCTGGCCGTCAAGGCGCTTTACACCAAAAAGGATGTCGAAGGCCTCGAATTCGCCGACACCCTGCCCGGCTTTGCTCCTTACCTGCGCGGTCCGCAGCCGACGATGTACGCGGTCAAGCCGTGGACCATCCGCCAGTATGCCGGCTTCTCCACCGCCGAAGCCTCCAACGCCTTTTATCGCAAGGCGCTGGCCGCCGGTGGCCAGGGCGTCTCGGTTGCTTTCGACCTGGCGACGCACCGCGGCTACGACTCCGACAACGCTCGCGTTACCGGCGACGTCGGTAAGGCCGGCGTGGCGATCGATTCGGTCGAGGACATGAAGATTCTCTTTGACAGCATCCCGCTCGACAAAATCTCGGTTTCGATGACCATGAACGGCGCCGTGTTGCCGATTCTCGCCGGCTACATCGTTGCTGCCGAGGAACAGGGCGTGTCGCAGGACAAGCTGTCGGGCACCATCCAGAACGACATTCTCAAAGAGTTCATGGTGCGGAATACCTATATTTATCCGCCCAAGCCGTCGATGAAGATCATCGCCGACATCTTCGCCTACACGGCGCAGAACATGCCGAAGTTCAACTCGATCTCGATTTCGGGTTACCACATCCAGGAAGCCGGTGCCAACCAGGCGATTGAACTGGCCTTC
>JAEUOD010000096.1 GCA_016791065.1 Dechloromonas sp.
GAAGCGACCACCAACCACGACGTCAAGGCGCTGGAATACTGGATCAAGGACAAGACCAAGGCCAATGCCGAAGTGGTCAAGGTCAGCGAGTTCATCCACTTCGCCTGTACCTCGGAA
The DNA here is from genome assembly GCA_016791065.1 of Dechloromonas sp. Classification (GTDB taxonomy): domain Bacteria; phylum Pseudomonadota; class Gammaproteobacteria; order Burkholderiales; family Rhodocyclaceae; genus Azonexus. The sequence goes on from JAEUOD010000096.1 coordinate 118, forward strand.
GACATCAACAACCTGTCGCACGCGCTGATGTGCCAGGGCGCCCGCGAGCAGGCCATGCTGCCGACGCTAGACAAGGTCATCGCCAAGCTGGTCGAACTGGCCCACGCCTACGCCGACATCCCGATGATGAGCCGCACGCACGGCCAGCCGGCCACGCCGTCCACGATGGGCAAGGAAATGGCCAACGTCGCCTATCGCCTACAACGTGCCCGCGCCCGCATCGCTGGCGTCGAACTGCTCGGCAAGATCAACGGTGCGGTCGGCAACTACAATGCCCACCTCGCCGCCTACCCCGGTTACGACTGGGAAGGCTTCGCCAAGCGTTTCGTCGAATCGCTCGGCCTGACCTTCAACCCCTACACCATCCAGATCGAACCGCACGATGCGCTGGCTGAACTGTTCGACGCCTTCGCCCGCGCCAACAGCATCCTGGTCGACCTTGATCGCGACGTCTGGGGCTATATCTCCCTCGGTTTCTTCAAGCAGAAGGTCAAGGCCGGCGAAATCGGCTCGTCGACGATGCCGCACAAGGTCAATCCGATCGACTTCGAGAATTCCGAAGGCAATCTCGGCCTGGCCAATGCTGTCCTCAAGCACCTTGCCGAAAAACTGCCGATCTCGCGCTGGCAGCGTGACCTGACCGACTCGACGGTGCTCCGCAACATGGGTGTCGGCCTCGGCTACACGCTGCTCGGTTACGACTCGCTGCTGAAGGGGCTGGGCAAGCTGGAAATCAACGCGGACCTGATGAAGGCCGACCTCGACGCCAACTGGGAACTGCTCGCCGAGCCGATCCAGACCGTGATGCGCCGCTACGCCGTGCCGAATGCCTACGAAAAGCTCAAGGAGTTGACCCGCGGCACCCGAGTCTCGCGCGACGGCATGCAGGCCTTCGTGTCCACGCTGGATATCCCGGAAGCCGCCAAGGCCGAACTCCTGAAGCTGACGCCGTGGGATTACACCGGCAAGGCGGCCGAACTGGCCAAGCGCATCTGATTCACCATCACCGCATTCGGGCCGATTCGCTGGGCGGATCGGCCTTTTTCATGGAGAAAACATGTCTTTCGCCGATAACCTGAAGAAACTTCCCGGCATCACCCACCTGGCCGCGATCAACCTGCTCGATACCGATGGCAATGTTGTCGCCAGTATCGAGAACAAGGCCGGCAGCCAGGGTTCGCTGGCCGTCTACAACCATCTGGCCCAGACCTACGGCTCGATCAACGCCGAAGCGGCGAAAAAAGGCCTGGAGATCTTCGCCGAGCACACCGAGGACGAGAAACTCAATCCGGGCAAGCATCCCAACATCGCCCGCCTGCTTGCCATCGAGTCCGGCCAGCCGGCTTTGCGCGTCAAGCACGTGTTCGCGCTCTGAACAACAAACGTCATATTAGCTGGTTATAATATTTGGAATAAATCGGCAGTGCTTTTCGTTAGCGTAGGCAGGCCCACTTTTCGTCACCCAATAAACGGAGAAAAACCGCATGAAATCCAAGCTCTTGCTCGCCCTGATCTCGATGACCCTGGCTGGTACCGCCGCTGCCCAGGTCAAGCCGGAAGACGCCATCAAGTACCGTCAATCCGGCTACGCCTTCATGGCCTGGAACATGGCCCGCATCAAGGCCAACGCCGAAGGCACCTACAACAAGGACGAGGTCGTCAAGGCCGCCAACGCCATCCAGGCCATCGCCAATTCGGGCATGGGGGCGCTCTACCTGCCGGGTACCGACAAGGGCAAGGGCTGGGAGGAAACCCGCGTCAAGCCCGAACTGTTCACCGACAAGGAAAAAGTTGGCAAAGCCGGCATGGCCTTCAACAAGGAAGCCAACGAGATGGCCAAGGTTGCCGCGGCTGGTGATGTCGCTGCCGTCAAGGAGCAACTCGGCAAGCTTGGCGGTACCTGCAAGGGCTGCCACGACGACTTCAAGATGAAGAAGTAAGCAGTCCAGTTTGAGCTACGAAGGCGCCTGCGGGCGCCTTTTTCATCCGTCTTGGAGAAAACATCATGGACAGCCCGCGTATCCGGCTCTGGGACCTGCCCACCCGGCTTTTTCACTGGACCCTCGTGGCCTGCGTCGGGGCGGCCGTCGTCACCGGGCAACTCGGCGGCGGCCTGATCGATCTGCACGGCAAGCTCGGCCTGGCCATCGTCGGACTCGTCGTTTTCCGCCTTGTCTGGGGTATGGTCGGTTCGACCTATGCCCGTTTCGCCCAGTTCTTTCCTACGCCGGCCAAGGTCAAGGCTTACCTGCGCGGCGAATGGCAGGGCGAAGGCCACAATCCGCTGGGGGCGATGGCTGTTTTCGGCTTGCTCATCCTGCTTGCCGTACAGGTCGCGACTGGCCTGTTCAGTAACGACGATATCGCCTTCGTCGGCCCGCTATACGAACTGATCGACAAAGAACTCAGCAATCGCCTGACCGGCATCCACCACCTGGCGGCGAATATCCTGATTGCGCTCATCGTGCTGCACGTGGCGGCCATCGTTTTCTACGGACACGCCAAAAAGCAGAAACTGCTCAAGCCGATGATCACCGGCTGGAAGGAAGGTCATGGCGAGTCGGCCAAGGGCGGCGGTCTGATCGCACTCCTCGTTGCCTTGCTGATTGCCTCCGGGGCCGTCTATGGTGCCAGCGGTGCCTGGCTGCCGGAGCCGCTACCGCCACCGCCGCCGGCGGAAACGCCGAACTGGTAATGGAAATAAAAATGCCGCCTCAACTTCGGGCGGCATTTTTCTTGGGGGCGGCGCCTCGAACTTAGACGACGGCGCCCTCTTCGTTGGCGCCTTCGACGACCTTCTTCTGCTTGATGAACTGTTCCCGCGAGACCCCCAGCCACATGACCAGCGGGCTGGCGACCAGGACCGAGGAGTAGATGCCGAAGCAGATGCCGATGGTCAGGGCCAGCGAGAAGTAGTACAGGGTTTCGCCGCCGAAGATCAGCATCGAGAGCACCATGATCTGCGTCGAGCCATGGGTGATGATGGTCCGGCTGATCGTGCTGGTGATGGCATGGTCGAGGACCTGCGGCGTGGTCATGCCGCGCACGCGCTTGAAGGTTTCGCGAACGCGGTCGAAGACGACGACCGATTCGTTCACCGAGTAGCCGAGTACGGCGAGCACCGCGGCCAGCACCGAGAGCGAGAACTCCCACTGGAAGAAGGCGAAGAAGCCGAGGATGATGATCACGTCGTGCAGGTTGGCGATGATGGCCGAAACCGAGAAGCGCCATTCGAAACGGAAGGCGAGGTAGACCATGATGCCGAGGATGACGACGAGCAGCGCCATGGCGCCGTTCTCGGCGAGTTCCTTGCCGACCTGCGGACCGACGAATTCGACGCGACGCAGATCGGCTCCCGGTGCGTCGGCAGCCAGGGACTGCATGACTTGCTCGCCGATCTGGGCGCTATTCTGTTCGCCCTTGAGCGGCAGGCGGATCAGGACGTCCTGCGAGGAACCGAAGTTCTGTACCGAAAAATCGGTGAACCCGGACTTGCCGAGCGCGCCGCGAATCTTCTCAAGGTCCGCCGCTTGCGCATAGTGGGTCTCGATCAGGGTGCCGCCGGTGAATTCGACCGACAGGTGCAGGCCCTTGGTGGCGAGGAAAAAGACCGCCAGCAGGAAGGTGATCAACGAAATGACGTTGAACACCAGCGCATGGCGCATGAAGGGAATGTCTTTCTTGATGCGGAAAAATTCCATGACCGTGCTTCCTTATTTCTGGCCGTTGGCCGCGACGTTGCCGGGCTTCCAGATCTGGCCGATCGCGACTTTGGTCAGCTTCTTCTGGCGGCCGTAGATCAGGTTGATCAGGGCGCGCGAGACGACGACCGAGGAAAAGATCGAGGTCAGGATGCCGAGGCAGTGCACAACCGCGAAGCCGCGTACCGGACCGGAGCCGAACATGAGCAGGGCGAGGCCGGCGATCAGGGTGGTGATGTTGGAGTCGAGAATGGTCCCGAAGGCACGCTCGTAACCTTCCGAAATGGCGGCCTGCGGCGGCATGCCGGCGCGTAGTTCTTCGCGGATTCGCTCATTGATCAGCACGTTCGAGTCGATGGCCATCCCCAGGGTGAGCGCGATGGCGGCGATGCCGGGCAGGGTCAGCGTCGCCTGCAACAGCGAGAGCAGCGCGATCAGGAAGAGCAGGTTGGCGGCCAGGGCGAGCGATGAAACCACACCGAACATCTGGTAGTAGAAAATCATGAACAGGGCGATGGCGGCGAAGCCCCACATCGTCGAGTGGAATCCCTTCTTGATGTTCTCGGCACCGAGGCTGGGGCCGATCGTGCGTTCCTCGACGATATCCATTGGTGCGGCGAGCGAACCGGCGCGCAGCAGCAGGGCGGTGTCGTTGGCTTCGGTGGTCGTCATGCGGCCCGAAATCTGCACGCGGCCGCCGGCGATTTCGCTACGAATGACCGGTGCGGTGACAACTTCGCCCTTGCCCTTCTCTATGAGCAGGATGGCCATGCGCTTGTTCACGTTTTCGCGCGTCACATCCTTGAAGATGCGGGCGCCGGCCGAGTCGAGCGTCAGGTGCCCCGCTGCTTCGTTGGTCTGGCCGTCGAAACCGGGCTGGGCATCGGTCAGGCGGTCGCCGGTGAGGACGACCTGCTTCTTGACCAGCAGCGGCTGGCCGCCGCGCTCGGTGTAGACCTCGGTGCCGAACGGCGGGTTGCCGGCGAGGGCAGCTTCCAGCGCCCCCGTACTGTCGTCGACCATGCGGATTTCCAGGGTCGCGGTGCGGCCGAGAATGTCCTTGGCCTTGGCGGTGTCCTGCACGCCGGGCAGCTGGACCACGATGCGGTCGGCGCCCTGCTGCTGGATGACAGGCTCGGCGACGCCAAGTTCGTTGATCCGGTTGTGCAGGGTGGTGATGTTCTGCTTGAGCGCGAATTCACCAATCTTCTTCTGGGCTTCGGGCTTCAGCGTGGCGACCAGCTTGAGGTCGTCACCTTCGCCTTGTTCGGTGATCAGCAGGTCGGGCTGGCTATCGGCAATGGCGTTCCTGGCCTTGTCGCGGACCTCCGCCTCGCGGAAACGGACGACCAGACGGTCGCCTTCGCGGCTGATGCCGGCATGGCGCAGGTTCTTGTCGCGCAGCACGGTACGCAGATCGCCGGAGGTCGAGTCGAGTCGCTTGGTGAGGGCGCCCTTCATGTCGACCTGAAGCAGGAAGTGCACGCCGCCACGCAGGTCGAGGCCAAGGTACATCGGCAGGGCATGCAGGGCGGTCAGCCAGCGCGGCGAGGCGGAGAGCAGGTTGAGGGCGACGACGTACTGCGGATCGGCCGGGTCGGGATTGAAGGCCTTTTCCAGCGCATCCTTGGCCTTGAGTTGCGTGTCGGTGTCCTTGAGGCGGGTCTTGACGCCGTTGAAATCGAGCTGGATACCGTCATGGACGATGCCGGCGGCACTCAGCGTTTCCTCGACGCGGGCCTTGGCGCGCTCGTCCACCTTGATCGTGGCCTTGGCGCTGGAAACCTGCACCGCCGGCGATTCGCCGAAGAAATTGGGCAGGGTGTAGACGAAGCCCATCAGCAGCGCCACGGCGACGATGATGTACTTCCAGAGGGGGTAGCGATTCATAGTGGCTTCAAAGCGAAAAAGGCGGCCAGCGGCCGCCTTTCGGGGTGGATTACAGCGACTTCAGCGTGCCCTTGGGCAGAACGATGCCGATGGCCGGCTTTTGCACGACGACTTCGGTGCCTTCGGCAATTTCCAGGGTCACGTAGCTGTCACCAACCTTGACGATCTTGCCGACCAGGCCGCCACCGGTGATCACTTCGTCGCCCTTGGCCAGCGCCTCGATCAGGGCTTTGTGGTCCTTGGCCTTCTTCATCTGCGGGCGGATCATCAGGAACCACAGCACGACGAACATCAGGATCATCGGCAGCAGCTGCATGAAACCGCCGGTCGGGTCGGCGGCGCCAGCGGTTTGGGCGTGGGCGAGACTAATCATGGTTGAAACTCCGGATAACTGAAAAACGAAACGGGGGATTCTATCACTGGCCTGCGGAACGGTCCCGGGCAAAGCCGGCGGACCACTGTTCCAGCGTGCCGGCCTCTATGGCGGCGCGCATCTCGGCCATGATGACCTGGTAGAAATGCAGGTTGTGGATGGTATTGAGCATGCCGCCGAGGATTTCGCCGTTGCGGTAGAGATGGTGCAGGTAGGCGCGGCTGAACTGGGTGCAGGTGTAGCACGAGCATGATGGGTCGAGCGGACCGGTGTCAGTCTTGTAGCGGGCGTTCTTGATCTTGACGTCGCCGAAGCGGGTGAACAGGTGGCCGTTGCGCGCATTGCGGGTTGGCATCACGCAGTCGAACATGTCGATGCCGCGCTTGACCGCGAACACCAGGTCTTCCGGCGTGCCGACGCCCATCAGGTAGCGCGGCTTGTGGGCCGGCATCTTCGGCGCCACGTGCTCGAGGATGCGCGCCATGTCCTCCTTCGGTTCGCCGACCGAGAGGCCGCCGATCGCCATGCCGTCGAAACCGATGTCGTCGAGGCCGGCCAGCGACTCGTCGCGCAGGTCCTCGTGCATGCCGCCCTGGACGATGCCGAACAGCGCGTTGCGGTTTTCCAGCTTGTTGTGCTCGTCACGCGAACGCCGGGCCCAGCGCATGCTCAAACGCATCGACTTGGCGGCTTCGTCGTGGCTGGCCGGGTAGGGCGTGCATTCGTCAAAGATCATGACGATGTCGGAATTCAGCACATGCTGGATCTGCATCGAGATTTCCGGCGACAGGAAGAGTTTGGCGCCGTCGTGCGGCGAGCTGAACTTGACCCCTTCTTCGGTGATCTTGCGCAGGGCGCCCAGCGAGAACACCTGGAAGCCGCCGGAATCGGTGAGGATGGGCTTCTGCCAGTTCATGAAGTCGTGCAGGCCGTGGTGTGCCTTGACGACGTCGAGCCCCGGACGCAGCCAGAGGTGGAAGGTATTGCCGAGGCAGATCTGCGCGCCGATGTCGTGCAGCGATTGCGGCGTCATCGCCTTCACCGTGCCGTAGGTGCCGACCGGCATGAAGACAGGCGTCTGCACGACGCCGTGGGCCAGCGTCAGCGTACCGCGGCGGGCGGCGCCGTCGGTTTTCAGGAGTTCAAATTGCATCGGGGTCTTGTCCAGTTCGTTCCAGGAGCATCGCGTCGCCGTAGCTGAAGAAACGGTAGCGCTCGGCGATGGCGTGGGCGTAGGCGGCGCGCATGGCGGCGCAGCCGGCAAAGGCCGAAACGAGCATGAGCAGCGTCGATTTCGGCAGGTGGAAGTTGGTGATCAGGCGGTCGACCACCTGGAAGCGGTAGCCGGGGGTGATGAAGATGTCGGTCTCGGCACTGCCCGGGCGGACCGAGCCGTCCGGGTTGCCGGCCGATTCCAGCGCCCGCAGGCTGGTCGTGCCGACCGCGATGACGCGGCCGCCGGCGGCGCGCGTCGCGGCGATGGCGGCGGCGGTGGCGTCGGGAATCTCGTAGCGCTCGCTGTGCATGCGGTGGTCGGCGATCTTCTCGACACGCACCGGCCGGTAGGTGCCGGCGCCGACGTGCAGCGTCACGAAAGCAGTGCCGACGCCTTGCGCCTTCAGCGTGGCGAGCATCGCCTCGTCGAAATGCAGGCCGGCGGTCGGCGCCGCGACGGCCCCCGGTTCGCGGGCATAGACGGTCTGGTAGCGCGTCTCGTCGGCGCCCTCAGCCGGATGTTCGATGTAGGGCGGCAGCGGCAGCTTGCCGTAGCGTTCGGACAATTCCCAGAAATCGCCATCGCCGAGCAGTTCGAGGGCGAAGAAGTCGCCATCGGTGCCGGTGCGGCCGCTCATCACGACGTCAAAAGCATCGGCCAGGCGCAGCCGGCAGCCAGGCTTCGGTGCCTTGCTGGCGCGAATCTGGCAGACGGCATGGCGGGCATCGACGATGCGTTCGAGCATGATCTCGACCTGGCCGCCGGTTTCCTTGATCCCGAAAAAGCGCGCCTTGATCACCCGCGTGTCGTTGAAGACGAGCAGGTCGCCGGCGCGTAGCAGTCCGGGCAGGTCGACGAACTGGCGGTCGGTGTGGCGTTCGCCGCAGACATGCAGCAGGCGGCTGCCGGTGCGTTCCGGGGCGGGATGCTGGGCGATCAGCTCGGGGGGAAGGGGGAAATCGAAATCGTCGACGGTCAGCGACGTCATGGCAGGCGGGGCGGGTGAGGGGGCTTCATCGCGGATGCGCCGGTTGGCGTCCTCTCGGCCCCAAAAAAGGGACGAATCATACGGGAAAAAATGGCGATAAATCAATCGACTGTTGCATTTTTTGCGGGTGAGAACGGCCCCTTTGCAAGCTTGGCGGGAGGGGATGGCCTTGGCTCACGGTATGGAGGAAGAGATTGAATCGCCCGGGGCGGGCCTATATGATCGCCGCGAAAGTCGCGAACCCCGCGACGTCCTTTCATGATTGGCTGCCGACGCTCCGCGCCTGCCATCTTCAGTCACCGATTTACTCCAACTGACGCGAATTCGCATGGAACAGTCGAGCCAATGCCTTGAGGAGGATGCCGCTGCCCGGCGGCGCGCCCTCGACCTCGCCTCCTTCATCGTCGAGGCGCCGGCGGGGGCTGGCAAGACAGAGCTGCTGACCCAGCGTTACCTGCGTCTGCTGGCCGTGGTCGAGCAGCCCGAGGAAGTTCTGGCGCTGACTTTCACCAACAAGGCGGCGACCGAGATGCGCGACCGCATCCTCGGCAGCCTGGAAATCGCGGCCCGCGGCAAACTGCCCGAGCTGCCGCACAAGCAGGCCACCTTCCAGCTGGCTGCTGCCGTCCTCGCCCATGACGCCCGGTGTGGCTGGGGGCTGCTCGGCCATCCCGGGCGTCTGCGCATCACCACGCTCGATGCGCTGTGCGCCAGCCTGGCGCGGCAGATGCCCTACCTCAGCCGCTTCGGCAGCCAGCCCGGTGTCGCCGAGGATGCCGAAGCGCACTATGCCAGCGCTGCTCGCCGGACCCTGGAGATGGTCGAGGGAGATACGGCCGACGCCGAGGTGGTGGCCGAAGCGCTCGCCTACATGGACAATCACGCCGGTCGCCTCGAAACCCTGCTCGTCGCCATGCTCGGCCGGCGCGATCAATGGCTGCAACACGCTGCGCGGATCGAAAACGGCCTGCTCAAAGGCGAGGTCGAGGCCGGTTTTGCCGCGTTGATCGAGCGCGACCTGGCGCGCCTCGCAGCCATCCTCGATGCGCGCTGGCAGTCGCTCCTCATGCCCCTGGCCCGCTTCGCCGCCGCCCAGGTGCCGGAAATCCTCGGCCCGCTCGCCGACTGGTCCGCCCCGCTCACTGCCGAGGTTGGCGACCTGCCGCGCTGGCGGGCGCTGGGGACGCTGCTGCTGACCGGGACCGGCACCCTGCGCAAGTCGTTGACCAAGGCCATCGGTTTTCCCGCCGACAAAGAATACAAGCCGCAGAAGGAGGCGATGGGTGAGTTGCTCGGGCAACTGGCCGGCATCGACGGCATCGAGGCCGCCCTGGCCCAGCTGGGCAGCCTGCCGGCGCCCGCCTTGAGCGAGGGCGAATGGGCGACGGTCGCCTGTTTCTCGCGCCTGCTCCGGCTGGCCGCCGGCCAGCTCTGGCTCGCCTTCCAGGAGGCGGGCGAGGTGGACTTCATCGAAATCGCCGCCCGCGCCGGCATGGCCCTGGGCGAGGAAGAAGCGCCGACCGACCTGGCCCAGGCGCTCGATTACCGCATTCGCCACCTGCTGGTCGACGAATTCCAGGATACCAGCCCGAGCCAGGTCGAGCTGATCGGGAAACTGACCCGTGGCTGGATGCCGGGCGATGGCCGGACGCTCTTCGTGGTCGGTGATCCGATGCAGTCGATCTACCGTTTCCGCAAGGCCGACGTCGGGCTTTTTCTGCGTGTCCGCGAGGGCGGTATCGGCGACATCCGGCTCGAGCACCTGCGCCTCTTCCGCAACAATCGCTCGTTTCCGGCCATTGTCGATTGGGTCAATGCCGCGTTCCCGGGCATCTTTCCGCCTGACGACAACCCGGCCAGCGGGGCGGTGCGCTATGCCGCCTCGGCGGCGACCCGCGCCGCGCGTGCCGATGCCGGGGTTGGCGTGCATCCGGTAATTGCGCACGAAGGCCTGATCGCCGAGGAAGCAGAGGCGCGTCGCGTCCTCGAACTCATCCGGGAGGCCCGCCGCAGTGCGCCGGAGGCACAGGTCGCCGTGCTCGTCCGGGCGCGCAGCCATCTCGATGCGCTGGTCGCCGAGATACGGCGCAGCGCTCCGGAACTGCGCTTCCAGGCGGTCGAGATCGAAGGGCTGGCGGCGCGCCAGCACATCCAGGACCTGCTCACCCTGTTCCGCGCCCTGCATCACCGGGCCGACCGCGTGCATTGGCTGGCCCTGCTGCGTGCCCCCTGGTGCGGCTTGCTGCTGGCCGACCTGCACGCCCTGGCGGCCGATGACCGGCAGCGGACGATCTGGGAACTGATGCAGGATGAAGCCCGTTGCGCCCGGCTCTCGGCGGATGGACAACAGCGCCTGGCCCATGTGCGCAGCGTCCTCGCCGAGGCCTTTGGCGGCCAGGGCCGCCAGCATCCACGCCGCTGGCTCGAGGGCGTCTGGCTCATGCTTGGTGGGCCGTACTGCCTTGAGGCGCCGGCCGCGCTGGCCGATGTCGAGGCCTTCTGGCAACTGCTCGACAAGCTCGCTGCTGCGCGCAAGCTCAGTGCCGAGAACCTGGCCGCCCACGCCGCCGAACTGTTCGCGCCGGCCGACCCCGAAGGCGAGGCGGTGCAGATGATGACCATCCACAAGTCCAAGGGCCTGGAGTTCGATACCGTCATCCTGCCCGGGTTGCATCGCGAGACGGGCGGCAATGAAAGCAGTTTGCTGCTCTGGGAGCCGGTGGCCGGCGAAGACGGGACCGAGCACCTGCTGGTCGCGCCGATGAAGGCGAAGGGCGCAGCCAACGGCGAGCCGACGGCCTACGACTACCTCAAGCGCCTGGAGGCCGAGCGCGCCGCCCACGAGGACGAGCGCCTGCTCTATGTCGCCGCTACCCGGGCCATTCGCTGCCTGCATCTGGTCGGTATCGCGACCCCTGACGAGAAGAAGGATGATGGCCTCAAGCCGCCGCCTGGCGGCAGTCTGCTCAAGCTGCTCTGGCCGGAGGTCGCCAGCCCGGTTTTCGCGGCGGCGCTGGGCGAGGGCGTGGCGCCCGATGCCTTGCCGCCGGCCATCGATCCGGCGCGCTTTGTGCCGCCGCTCGTCCGTTTGCGCGCGCCGGGCGTGCCTCTGGCCCTGGCTTCTCCTGCCGGTCGTCCGCAAGGCGGCGACAACCCGCCGGCGGAGGATGCGGCGGAGGAGAGCCTGTTGCTCGAAGCCTCGGTCGGTACCCTGGTCCATCGTTGCCTCGAACTGGTCGTTCGCCAGGGGCTGGCGGCGTGGCCGCTCGAGCGCATCGACGCCCTGGCGCCTGCCTGGCAGCGCTGGCTGGAAGCCCAGGGACATGGTGTGGCCGACGCACAGGCCGGTGCGCAGGAGGCGATGGCGGCGCTACGTACGACACTGGACAGCGTCGTCGGCCGCTGGGTGCTTGGCGAACATGCCGAGGGCGGCGCCGAAGAGGCCTGGAGCAGCCTGGGTGAGGGGGCGGAGCATCATGTCATCGACCGCGTGTTCGTGGCCGACGGCGTGCGCTGGATCATCGACTACAAGACGGTGCGCCTGCCTGCCGCAGAACTGGCGCAGCGGGCGGAAACCCACCGGCCGCAGCTTGAGCGCTATGCCGGGCTGTTCCGGGAGAAACCGTACCCCCTGCGTCTCGCCATCTATTTCCCGCTGCAGGGCCATTTGCAGGAACTCCTGCCCGTTTGATGCGCGCGCCGGCAGCGTTTCGCGTTGCTATACTGCGCTCGTTGAAGTTGCCGAGCGAGGCCGTCATTTTGCTCCGATCGAAATTTGCCGCGCTGCTCCTGTGCATGCTTGCCGGTTCCGCTGCCTGGTACGTCCGGGCCGACGAGAAGCCTGTGCGCGTGGCGGTTCTGGAGAATTCGCCGCCGATGTCTTATCGCGCCGCGAACGGCGAACTGACCGGGTTCAGCGTCGCCATCATCCGTGCCCTTTGCGAGGAAATGAAAGCGAACTGCCAGTATTCGGTGAGCACGCTCGACCGGGTGGTCGACGAGGTGGCAGCCGGCGACATCGACATCGCCGCAGTCAGCCTGCTCGACACCCCGGAGCGCCGGGCCAAGGTGCTTTTCGCCAAACCCTATTTCCGATCCATTTCGCTCTGGTTCGCCAAGCCTGATATCAAGCCGGGGCAACCCGGCATTCGGGTGGCCGTCGTGCATTCGTCGGCGCAGGAGCGTTTCGCCCGCGCCAAGGGCTGGGAGACGGTCACGGTCAGGACCAATGGCGAACTGGCCGAACCCTTGTCGGCGGGCATTGCGCAGGCCGCGATCATCCCGATGAGTACCGGTCTCGGCCTGATGAAGCGGCCGGAGTTCCAGCGCCTCGAGCTGGTCAGCACGGTGATGAACGAGCCTGAACTGGGGGGCGATGCCTCCTTCGGCATCTCGAAACGGCGCCCCGATCTCAAGGAGCAACTCGACGCCGCGCTGGATCGCATCAAGCGCAACGGGGTGTACGACCGCATCAATTCACAGTTTCTGCCGTTCCGGATCAATTGATGCGCCGTTTTCTCCTGTTTTTCGCCGTGCTGTTCAGCGCCGCCCTTTCCGCCGAAACGCCCGCCCTGCGCGTGGCGCTGGGGAGCCACGATGTCTTGCCGCCGCGTGTCGAGTCGCTGCACGGCGCATCGCGTTCAGGGAGCCTGGCCGAGTTCAACGAGGAACTGGCCCGGGAAATCTGCCGTCGCCTCAAGGTACGCTGCGTGGTGTCGAGCATGCCCTTCGCCGAGATTCTGCCCGGGGTCGAGGCCCAGCGTTACGATCTCGGCTTCGGCAACTATCTGCGTACTCCGGAGCGCGAAAAGCGGGTCGCCTTCAGCGATCCCATCCTGCGCTCCTCGTCGCGCCTGATCGGTTCGCGGGAGTCGATCCGCCGCTTCGCCAGCCGCGAAGGGCAGGATGTGGCGATCGAACGTTTGCGCCGGGCGCGCCTGTCCGTGGTCGGCGCAACGCAGCAGGAGGCCTATTTGAACAGCGTCGCGACGGCGCAGGAACTGACGGTATCGGCCACGAAAACGATGTCCGAGGCCTTTGCGCTGCTGCGTGAAGGCAAGGTTGATTTCGCCCTGCTACCGGTCCTCAGCGCCTATACCTTGCTCAGCGCCGAGCCCGATGGCGGGCTGGAGTTCGTCGGGCCGGGAGTCACGCAGTTCGGGCTGGGCGGTACCGTCCATCTGATCATGCCTCGCGACGACGACGGGCTGCGCAAGGCGGTCAATGAGGCAATCGCCGGCTTGCGGGCGGATGGTACCTATCACCGCATCGTGCGTCGTTTCTTTCCGCTGAGCAGCCTGGATTGAGCCGCCGATGAATGCATTCGGGCATCTCCGGGGCTTGCGGGCCGGGCGAATCTTCCTTTGGCTGGCGGTCGTCTTCGTCCTCTGCTTCGGTCTCATGGTCGCCCTGGTCGTCATCGACCAGCAGCGCGTGGTTGAAGCGAGCAGTCGGCTACAGGACCAGACGGTTCCCGAGATCATCCGTTACCAGCGCCTGGCGCGGAACCTTGAGCAATTGCGCCAGGAGGGCGAGCGGGTCTTTGCGGCAAGCACGCCCCAGGCCCGCCAGCAGGCAATGTTCGTGGTTACCCTGGTGGCGAGCCATCCGAGTGTTCTGGAACATCGCGAGGCGGCCGAGGCGGCTCGCCAGACCGAGCGTTTTCTCGCCGACGTGATACGTCGTTCATTGAACGACGAGCGCGTCTTCGTGGCCTCGTTCGAGGAGTGGCAGCGCCTGTCGGCCCGCCTTGGCATCCTGGTGGACGATGTCTCGATCCAGGGGATCAACCTCGCCTCGAAAGATCTCGGCGATGTTTCCGCCACGATGAAGCTGGCCCGGATCAAGTTGATCGCCGCCTTGTTCGTGGTCGGCGTCTTCCTGATTATCTTCATGGTTCTCCTGCGGGCGCATCTGATCCACCCGCTGCAACGCATCGACCGTGCCCTGTCGGGGCTGAGCGTCGAACAGCCGCCACCGGCCTTCGAACCGTCTTCCATGGTCGAAATCCAGGCCGTCGAAGAAGCGATCGGTGAATTGCATGCATCGCTGGTACAGAACGAAGAGGCGCGCCTGGCGCTCGAGAGTCTGGCCAACAAGGATGGCCTGACCGGGTTGATGAACCGCCGCCACTTCATGCTCACGGCCGATGCCGAACTGCAACGCGCCCAGCGCTACCGGCGGCCGGTGACGGTCGGCATGGCCGACCTCGATCACTTCAAGAATCTCAACGATACCTACGGCCATGCGGCGGGCGATACGGTTCTGCGTGCCTTTGCCGCGCTGATGCAGGAAACGATGCGTCAGTCGGACCTCGTTTGCCGCTATGGCGGCGAGGAGTTCGCCTTCGTCTTTCCGGAAAGTGGGCTCGAGGAAGCCACCCGGTTGGCCGAGCGCTTTCGCGCCACCTGCGCCGATCACGACATTCGCTTGCCCGACGGACGCATGGTCCGGGTGACCTTGAGTATCGGCCTGGCCGATGCCAGTGCCTGTGCGCTCGAAGTCGCGCTCAAGCATGCCGACGAGGCGCTTTACGATGCCAAGCGCCAGGGGCGCAACCGCGTCGTCACTGCTGGCGAATTGCGTGCGGAGACAGGGCGCTGATGCACGTCCTGATCGTCGAGGATGACCGCCTGATTGCCGAGAATCTCTACGATTTTCTCGAATCGTGCGGCCATCAATGCGATTTCGCGACCAACCTGAGCGGGGCGCAACGGCTGCTCGACGCCGGCGGCGTCGACGCCTTGGTCCTTGACCGCAACCTTCCTGACGGCGATGGCGCCGATCTGGCCCGCCGTTTGCGCATCGCGGGCAGCAACCTGCCCATCCTCATGCTGACTGCCCGCGATGCGCTCGACGACAAGCTCGCCGGGTTCGACGCCGGCGCCGACGACTATCTGGCCAAGCCTTTCGCCCTCAAAGAGGTCGAGGCACGCCTGCTGGCCTTGCAGCGGCGCAGTGCCGGTCGTGGCGACAGCACGCGCCTGGTCGCCGGCCACCTGAGCTACGATCCAGCCGCCCTCGAGGTACGCCTAGGGGGGGAAGTGCTGCACCTGCCACCCAAGGCGGTTAGGCTGATCGCCGTGATGCTGCCTTGCCCCAACCGGGTTTTTTCGCGTCGGGAACTGGAGGTCGCCATCTGGGGCCATGAGCAGGCATCGAGCGACAACCTGCGCAGTGTCCTGCACGTCATCCGCAAGGCCTTCGGCGATCTTGGCGGCGTCGAAATCCAGAACGTCCATGGCCTTGGCTACAAACTCGTCACCGCCTGAAGCGGCACCCAGCATGCGCTTTCGCGTTGCCGTCTCGCTGGCGACGCTGGTCCTCCTCGTCATCCTGCTCCAGTCGATGGCCATGGTGCTGTTCATGCATGAAAAGGAAGAGGAGTTCATCGAGCGCCAGTTGGAACAGCAGCTGGCCCACAGCATGGCGCTTTACGCCCATTCGCCCGACGCCGCCCTGCCCAACGCCCCGGACATGTGGCTGTACCGCATCGGTCGCGATGGCGATGCCAGCGAAGTTCCGCCCGCCATGGCCAGCCTGGCGCCCGGCCAACACGAGGTTTTCATCGGCAGCAAGGAGTACCACGTCGCGGTCCGCGACGCCGAGGCGGTCCGCTTTATCCTGGCCTACGACGTTAACGAACACGAGTCGCGGCTCGACAGCTTGATGCTGCTCACGATTCTGACCGCAGTGCTGCTCGCCCTGCTAACTCTGGTTGCCGGCTACCTGCTGGCTGGCCGCTTGACCAGGCGTTTGAGCCGCCTGGCGGAGCGGGTCGAGCAGGGGGCGCCCGGCGCGCTGGCCGAACCCGGCATGGAGCGCGAATTGCGTGCCGTCGCCGACGTGCTCGACAGCTATCGCGCACGCCAAGGGGCCGTGCTCGAACGCGAGCGTGCCTTTGCCGCCAATCTCTCGCACGAGTTGCGCACGCCTCTGACCGGCATCCGCACCGATGCCGAACTCCTCGCCGCGCTGCCCGATGTGCCCGAAGCGGTACATCGTCGGGGGCGCCGCATCGTGGCTGGTATCGACCGCATCAACGCGCTGGCCGGCAGCCTCCTGCTCCTTGCCCGCGAGGCTCGTCCCGGCCCGCTCGAGGAGCTCCGTCTCCGACCCTTGATCGAGCAGGTCTGGGCTTCGCTGATGCTGGCCGCCGCCAAGGATGTCGCCCTGCGTCTGGATATCGCCCCAGGCAGTACCTTGCAGGCTGATCCTGCCCTTGCCGAACTGGTCATCCGCAACCTGCTCGACAATGCCTTGCGTTACAGCGAGTCGGGCGAGGTGCTCTGTCGTCTGTCCGGCGCGCGGCTGAGCGTGATTGATAGCGGCCCGGGTTTTGCCGAGGGCGATCTGGAAAAGGTTTTCGACCGCTATTTCGTCGGCGAGCGGGGCATGCACGGTGTGGGTCTGGCCCTGGTGCGCCACGTCTGCGGGGCCAGCGGCTGGCAGGTCAGCGCGCGTAATGCGCCCGGTGGCGGCGCCGAAATCACGCTCGACTTCGGTGCTGCGCTAAGCGCTTACTGAGCGGGCATCACAACTCCCTCACAGTATCCTCACCGATTCATCACGCCCGTCTGGCTAAAGTGCCGCCAGATTTTTTTCGGGTGGCTAGGATGAAACGTTTTGCTGGTTTGGGTGGTTCGGCCTTTCGCGTCTGGTGGCTGGCGAGCGCCGTTGCCCTAGCGGTCTTTTCCCTGACCCGGGGAGCGCTGCTGGCGCATTCGGTGACGATCAGCCAGCAACCGCTCGACGCCATGCTGGCGGCCCTGCTGATCGGTTTCCTGCGCGATCTGCCGGCTGCGGCCTTCGTCGCCTCGCCCTGGCTGCTCTTCGAACTCTCGGCGGGGGCCCGCTGGCGCCAGCGTCTGCGGCAGCCGCTGTTTTTCGTCTACCTCTTCACCCTGCTTTTCGTGGCGGTTTCCGAAGGTGTTTTCTGGGACGAGTTCAGCGTTCGCTTCAATTTCATTGCCGTCGACTATCTTGTCTTCACGAGCGAGGTGATTGGCAACATCAAGGAGTCCTACCCGGTTGGCAAAATCATCGGGACGCTCCTGGCGCTTACCGCGCTCTTCGCCGCTGTGCTGCGCCGGCACCTGCGCCAGGCAGCTGCCGCCGAGGGGGCGCGGCGCCAGCAGTGGGCCTGGGCACTCGGCCTGCTGGTCGTGGTCTGGGTTGGCGCCTACAAGCTCGCACCCCCCGAGTTTTCGGGCAATACCTACGCCAACGAACTGGCCGATAACGGCTGGCGCAGCTTCATCTGGGCCGCCCGCCAGAACAAGCTGGACTATCGCCAGTTCTACGCCACACGGCCGGATGCCGAGGTGATGGCCGATCTGCAGCGTCTTTCCGGTCACGGCACCGTCTCCGCGAGTCAGCTTGCGCTGCAGAAAGTCAGCGGCAAGGTGCAGAAACAGCCGAATGTCGTGGTCGTCATGATGGAAAGCATGTCGGCCGAGTACATGCAGAGTTTCGGCAACAAGGATGGACTGACCCCCAATCTCGATCGCCTCGCCGCCGAGGGGATGTTGTTCACGCACCTCTATGCGGCCGGGACGCGCACGGTGCGTGGGCTTGAAGCCCTCTCCGCCGCGCTGCCTCCCTTGCCGGGCAAGGCCGTCGTGCGTTGGCCGAATGTCAGCCATCTCAATACCCTTGGTTCGACGCTGGCTGCCCACGGCTGGTCGCCGCACTTCCTCTATGGCGGCTACGGCATGTTCGACAACATGAATGGCTATTTCGCGGCCCAGGGCTACCAGGTGACCGACCGCACCGGCATGCAGGACGGGCTCGTCGAATTCGAGAATGTCTGGGGCGTGGCCGACGAGCACCTCTTCGACCAGGTGCTCGTCGAGATCGATCGGGATGCCGCCGCCGGCCGCCCCTTCTTCGGGCACGTCATGACGGCCTCGAACCACATTCCCTTCACCTACCCCGACGGCCGTATCGACATTCCCTCGCCCGGCAAGCGTCCCGGTGCGGTCAAGTACTCCGATTACGCCATCGGCCGCTTCATCGACATGGCGAAAAAGAAGCCCTGGTTCGACAACACCATCTTCCTGTTCGTGGCCGATCACTGCGCCTTCAGCTCGGGCAAGACCAAGATCCCGGTCCATCGCTATCACATTCCGGCCATTGTCTACGCACCCGGCATCGTTTCGCCGCGTCGCGTCGATACGCTCTCAAGCCAGATCGACCTCGCCCCGACCCTGCTCGCCATGCTCGGCCTGGAAACGGACGACCACTTCGTCGGCCGCGACATCCTGACGATGGCCCCCGAGGAAGGGCGAGCCCTGCTGTCGACCTACCAGAATCTTGGTTACCTCAAGGGCGACACGATGACCGTGCTGCAGCCCAAGCGTAAGATCGAAACCTTCCGGATCAGTCGCGACGGCAAGGAGGCCCAGCCGATGCCGACCGATCCCAAGTTGGCCGAGGAAGCGATCGCCTATTTCCAGGGCGCGGCCTTGCTCATGGAGCAGCACGGCGGCGATGGCCATCAAGTCCTGGCTGCACGGCGCCAATAGCCGGAAGCCAATCAAGCCCGTATCGCGGGTAGCCTGACTTCGAACAAGGCGCCGCCCAGCCGCCCCGAGTTGCTGACGCGGACCGTTGCGCCATGCTGCTGAGCGATCTGGCGGACGATGGCGAGGCCGAGGCCATTGCCATCGAGCAGGCTTCCCGGCGACTGGTGGAAACGCTCGAAAATCTTTTCCCGCTCGACTTCCGGCACGCCGCGTCCGTTGTCCTCGACCCGCAACCAGGCACCGGAGGCATCCTCGCCGCAGCCGACGGTGACCGTGCCGCCCTCCGGGGCGTAACGCAGGGCATTGTCGATCAGGTTGCCAAGCAGTTCCTGCAGCAGCAGGGCGTTGCCTTGGACATGAGCTGGTTGCAGTTCGAAGCCGAGGTCAATGCCGCGGGCAATGGCTTGCGGCAGCCAGTTTTCGGCCGCCTGATGCACCAGCTCCGGCAGCGGAATTTCCGTTCGCGTCTGGGCCAGGGATGGCTCGGCGCGCGCCAGCGACAGCATCTGCGCAACCAGATGGGAGAGTCGTTGGGCGGCAATGCGGATGCCTTCCAGTCGCACGCCGGCATCCGCCGGGAATTCGGCGACCACGGCTTCGACCTGGGCCTGCAGCGCGGCGATCGGCGTACGCAGTTGGTGGGCCGCATCGGAAACGAAATTGCGTTGGGCGCTTAGCGAGTGCTCAAGACGTTGCAGTAGTTCGTTGACCTCGGTGACCACCGGCTGAATTTCCTCGGGAACCTCGACCTTTACCGGCCGCAGGTCGGCCTGCGAGCGGCCGGCCAGCTCCTGGCGCAGGCCTGCCAGCGGGCGCAGGCCGGCGCGGACGCCGAACCAGACGACACTGATGCTGACCACGGCGAGCAGCAGTTCCGGCAGCAGCATGCCGAGCAGGATTTCCCGGACCAGGGCATTTCGCTTGATCATGGTTTCTCCGGCCAATACCGTCACCGGCAGGTCGGACAACTCGCGTTCGAGGGCGGCGACGCGGATCGGTTCATCATCGAGGAAGCCGTCGAAATAGGTGCGGCCTTCGCTGGCCGGGGTGCGCGGGCGCCCGGGCGTGGGCATCGGTAGGCCGGGATCGCCGTCCAGGACTTCGCCATTGGGGCCGCGCACCGCATAGAAGATGCGGTCGAACTTGTCGGTCAGCAAAACGGCGCGCGCCTGTGGCGTCAGGGGGAGTTGTGGCTTGCCGTCCACCAGGCGCAACTGGTCGGCAATCGCCAGGGTGGTGTCGAACAGGGCGCGGTCATAGGCCTTGGTGGCGCTGCGCCAGGCGACCCAGTAGGCCGTCCCGGCGCCGGCCAGGAGCAGAGCCAGCATGGCCGGCAGGAGCCGGGCGAGCAACTGGATGCGCAGGCTGGAGACGCCCATCGCGCTACTCTGCAGGTTTCTCGAGGTAGTAGCCGAGGCCGCGTACCGTGCGGATGGTGATGCCGGCCGGCTCCAGCTTGTTGCGCAGGCGGGAGACGAATTTCTCGATGGCGTTCGGCGTGATTTCCTCGTCCCAGCTATAGAGCGCCTGTGTCATCTGCTCCTTGCTGACAATGCGATTGAGCCGGCCGGCGAGAAATTCCAGGGCGGCCCATTCGCGGGCCGTCAGGTCGAGTGCGGTGTCGTCGAGCCAGGCCCGCTTGCCGACGGTGTCGAGATGCAGCCGGCCGAGCGTCAATACGGTTTCCGGGTTGCCCTGGCCGCGCCGGATCAGGGCGCGCACGCGTGCTTCGAGTTCGACCAGGGCGACCGGCTTGACCAGGTAATCGTCGGCACCGAGGTCCAGCAGGCGGACGCGTTCTTCGAGAGCCATGCGGGCCGACATGATCAGTACCGGTGTGCGTTGCCGGCGCTGACGCAGACGATTCAGCACCTCGGCACCATCCAGCCCGGGCAGGCCGAGATCGAGGATGGCCAGGTCGAAATCGTCGTCGGCCAGCCAGCGGTCAGCGCTCGGGCCGTCGGCGGCAATTTCGACGAGATAGCCCGAATTCCGCAGGGCGCGGGCCAGGCCGTCGGCCAGCAGGGAATCGTCTTCGACCAGCAGAATGCGCATCGGAGGTCAGTGAATGGTCAGCCAGGGCCCATACGATACCACTCCCAAGTTCATCGATTAGCCATGCGACTCCAGCTGATTGCCCTCTTGCTGCTGCCTGCCGCCTGTCTGGCCCAGGGCACGACGGCCCTTTCCCTGCACGAGGCAGAGAACCTCTGGCGCGAACATAGCCGCGAACTCCGCCTGGCGCGCGCCGCCGAGAGCGGTGCCGCCGCCGACCTGCAGACGGCCGGTCAACGGCCGAATCCTGATGTCTCCCTGAACATGCTGTCGATCAGTCCGTGGTCGGGCTACGGCAGCGGGCCTTGGAAGGACAAGAAGATGGATACGCAGCTTCGTCTCGATCAGTTGATCGAACGCGGCAGCAAGCGCGATCTGCGGATCAAGGGGGCCGAGGCCCGCCTGGAGGCGGCGCGTTTCGACAGCGATGAAACCATGCGCCAGCAGTTGGGCGCGCTGCGTTATGCCTACTACAACCTGCTGCTGGCCCAGGAGCGGCGCAAGCTGGCAACGGATACCGCTGCCCTCTATGGGCGCAGCGCAGATGCCGGCAAGCTGCGCCAGAAGGCCGGTGACATCGCGCCTGTCGACGTATCGCGCCTGCAGATCGACAAGGCGCGTGCCGACAGCGATGCGCGCCAGGCGCAAGCCGAATTCGAGCAGGCCCAGGTGGTGCTGGCCTATTTGATCGGCCGTGAAGGAGAGGCTGCCACGCTGCAGGCAAACGAGAGCTGGCCGGCTCTTGAAGAGCAGGCCTTACGTGAGGCCCCCCTGGAACAGCGGCCGGACCTTGAGGCGGCACGTCGCCGGCTGGCGGCGGCCGAGGCCGACCGCGACCTGGCGCGGGCCCGCAAGAGCCGCGATGTCACCCTGGGCGTCCAGTACGAGCACAACATGCAGAATGCGCCGACCAACAGCTACGGCTTCGGGGTCAGTGTTCCGCTCTTCATCTGGCACGAGTACGAAGGGGAGATCGCGCGCGCCGAGTCCGAGCTCGATGCGGCCCGCTTGCAGATGGAGCAGCAGCAAGCCCAGGCGGTCGGGCAGGTGGCGCAGGCGCGCAGCGCCCTGCTTTCCGCTCGCGAACGGGTCAAGCGCCTGGAAGGCGGCCTGCTGCTCGATGCCGAGCGCGTCGCCAAGGCCGCCGAACTGGCTTACAGCAAGGGAGCCATGGGCTTGATGGACCTGCTCGATGCCCGCCGCACCCTGCGCCAGATTCAGGTCGAGGCCGCCAGTGCGCGGGCCGACTACGCCAAAGCCCTTTCCGACTGGCAATTGCAAGCCGAATTCAGGAATTTGAAATGAAAAGAACTCTGTTGGTCGTATTCATGCTTGTCGCACTGGCCGCTTGCTCCAAGGCGCCGGAGGAGGGCAAGGAGTTCCAGGTCAAGGTCGAGGGCGAGCGTGTCATCCTGAGCGAAGCCGGCAAGGCGGATTTCCTCAAGCTGGCCGAGGCCGAGCCCGATCGTGGCGGCAAGCTGCGCCTGCCGGCGCGGCTGGTCTGGAACGATGAAAAAACGGTCCGCGTCTTTCCGCAACTGAGTGGCCGGGTGCAGGACATTGCCGTTCGGATCGGCGATGTGGTGAAGGCGGGGCAGGTCCTGGCAACGCTCAGTTCGCCGGATTACGGCGAAGCGCTGGCCGATGCCCGCAAGGCCCAGGCGGATGCGCGGGTGGCGGGGCAGGCCCTGGAGCGCAATCGCGAACTGAGGGCTGCCGGCGTGATCGCCGAGAAGGATTGGCAACAGGCCGAGGCGGCTGCGGTGGCGGCGAAGGCCGAGGCCGAGCGGGCCGGCAACCGTTTGGCCGGCCTGGGCGGCGCCAGCAATGGCACCTATGTCCTGCGTAGTCCGCTGGCCGGTACCGTCGTCGAGCGCAACCTCAACCCGGGCATGGAGTTCCGGCCGGATCAGGCCGGCCAGCCGCTGTTCGTGGTGACCGACCCGGCCAGTCTCTGGATTCAGATCGATGCCGCCGAATCCGACCTGGCCAGCCTGCGGGCTGGCGAGGCGATCAGCATCGAGACCAAGTCCTATCCCGGCGAACATTTTCCGGGCGTCATCCGCCATGTTGCGGATTTTGTCGACCCGACCAGCCGCACCATCAAGGTCTTGGGCGAGGTACCGAATGCCGAGCGCCGGCTCAAGGGCGAGATGTTCGTCTCGGCCAGTGTCGCGGTGCCGGCGGGGCAAGGCCTGCGGGTGCCGGCGGCGGCCGTCTTCCTGGTCGGCGACAAGCGCTACGTTTTCGTCCAGGAAGGGCAGGGGCGCTATTTGCGGCAGCGTGTCGAAGCGGGGGCCGAGCGTGATGGGCGCGTCGAGATCACGGCCGGTCTCAAGGCGGGCGACCAGGTGGTGGTCGAAGGGAACCTGCACCTGCTCAAGTATTTCAAGGCTATGCCGGTGGCGGCGCTGGCCGAGTCGGGCGCCGAAAAGGGCGCAATGCAATGATCAAGCGCATTGTTCATTTTGCGCTCAACGAGCCCTTGTTCATCCTGCTCGGGCTCTGCCTGTTCATTGGGGCCGGCGTTGCCGCTTTCCGCTCGCTGCCGATCGAGGCTTTCCCCGATGTGACGGACACCCAGGTCACGGTCATTTCGCTCTATCCGGGGCGCGCCCCGGAGGAGGTCGAGAAGCAGGTGACGATTCCGCTCGAAATCGCACTCTCCGGCGTGCCGAATTCGATTCGGATGTTCTCGCACACCCAGTTCGGCCTCTCCTTCATCGTTGTCACCTTCGATGAAAAGCCCAGCCTGTTCATGGCGCGCCAGTTGGTCGAAGAGCGCCTGCGGGGCCTCGATTTGCCGCCGGGCGTCGAGCCTGAACTGGCGCCGCCAGCCACCGCGACCGGCGAAATCTTTCGCTATCGCCTTGATGCGCCCGGCCTGAAGCCCAGCGAACTGCGCGCCATCCAGGACTGGACGGTCTCCCGGCAACTCAAACAGGTGTCGGGCATCGCCGACGTCGTTTCGCTCGGCGGTCCGATCCGCCAGTACGTGGTGCGGCCCGATCTCGCCCGCCTGCGCGACTACAAGATCACCCTCGGGCAACTCTTCGCCGCGCTGCAACGGGCCAATGCCAATGCCGGCGGCGGTTCCGTGGCGCAGGGGCGGCAGCAGTTCCTGATTCGCTCGCTCGGCCTGCTGCACTCCTCGGCCGACATCGGTCAGGTCGTGGTCGCCGAAAGCAAGGGAGCGCCCGTCCTGGTGCGCGATTTGGCGGAGGTGGTCGAGTCGCGCGTGCCGGAACAGGGCATCGTCGGCTACAGCGATGCGCAGGGTGACCAGGACGACGTGGTTTCCGGCATCGTGCTCCTGCGCAAGGACGAAAATCCATCAATGGTGCTCGATGCCCTGAAAGCCAAGGTCGACGCGCTGAATGCCAGCGTTTTGCCGGAAGGGGTGACGATCGTGCCCTACTACGACCGCTCCTGGCTGATCAGCAAGACCTTGCGCACGGTGTTCATGAATCTGCTCGAGGGCGCCCTGCTGGTCACCCTGGTGCTCTACATGTTCCTGGCCGACCTGCGGGCGGCGGGCATCGTCGCCTGCATCATTCCCCTGGCGCTGCTGGGTACCTTCCTCGGGCTATCGCTGGTCGGCATCCCGGCCAACCTGCTTTCGCTCGGCGCCATGGACTTCGGCATCATCGTCGATGGCGCCGTCATCGTCATCGAGAATATCTTCCGGCGCCTCGGCGAAGCGCACAAGGTCGAAGATCATCGGCCACACGGGCGCACCATCCAGGATGCGGTGGTCGAAATCGGGCGGCCGACCGTCTTCGCCATGGTCATCATCATGGTCGCCCATTTACCGATCTTCACGATGCAGCGTCACGAGGGCAAGATTTTCTCGCCGATGGCCTACTCCGTGGTCGCCGCCCTGATCACCTCGCTGATCCTGTCCTTTACCTTGGTTCCCTTCCTCGCCAAGGTCGCCTTCAAGAAGCAGGTGCCGCACGAGGAAACCCGGATCATGCAGTGGTTCATGAATCGCTACGAGCCGGCGCTCAAGTGGGTGCTTGCCAACTGCCGGCGAGTGCTCGTCACCGCATTGGCGGCACTTGGCATCACGGCGGTGCTCGTCCCGCAACTCGGTACCGAATTCCTCCCCGAGCTCAACGAGGGCTCGATCTGGATCAACATCACCTTGCCGACCTCGGTCTCGATCAACGAAGCCAAGGGCGAGTTGCGCAAGCTGCGCCGCGTCATCGCCGATTTTCCAGAGGTCAATGCGGTGATTTCCAAGGGCGGGCGGCCGGAGGACGGCACCGATCCGAAGAACATCAACATGACCGAGATGCTGATCGACCTGAAGCCGCAGGCCGACTGGCGGGACGGCATGACCAAGGACAAGCTGATCCGCGAGATGGAGGACAAGCTCAACGACATGCCGGGCATCGAGCCGAGCTTCAGCCAGCCGGTGCGCGACCAGATTCTTGAGTCCATCTCGCAGATCGATGGCCAGATCGTCATCAAGCTGTTCGGTGACGACACGGCAACCCTCAAGGCGCAGGCCAACCAGTTGCTCGAGCGGATCGGCAAGGTGCCGGGCGTGGTACGCGCCTTCATTGACCGCGACGGCGATCTGCCGCAATACCGCCTCGATATCGACCGGGCTGCCGCGGCCCGCTATGGCCTTAATGTCGCTGACATCCAGGATGTCGTCGAAATGGCCCTGGCCGGCAAGGCCGCGACCGAACTCTGGGAGGGCGATCGCCATTTCAGCGTCGTCATCCGCCTCGATGAATCAGCGCGTCAACTCGACAAGCTCAAGGACATCCTGGTCCCGACCCCATCCGGCGCGCAGGTGCCGCTGGCCAACCTGGTCGACTTCAAGCTCGGCAGCGGGGCCATGAACATCGCTCGTGAAGCCGGGCAGCGCGTTGTTGCAATCGGCGTCTTCATCCGCGACCGCGACATGGGCAGCGTCGTCAAGGACATGCAGGCGCATGCCGGCGATCTCAAGCTGCCGCCCGGCTATTCCATCAACTGGTCCGGCGAATTCGAGAACCAGGAGCGCGCCATGAAGCGCCTCATGCTGGTCGTGCCGCTTTCCATCCTGTTCATCTTCGTCCTGCTGTTCGATGCCTTCGAGTCCTTCAAGGATGCGCTGATCATCATTTGCAACATCCCCTTCGCCCTGATCGGCGGCATCTTCGCGCTGCTGCTCTCGGGCATCCCGCTCTCGGTTTCCGCCGCCATCGGCTTTATCGCCCTCTTCGGGCAGGCGGTGCTGAACGGCGTGGTCATGGTCAGCCACATAAAGCAGTTGCTGGCGCAGGGTATGGCACCCTACGAGGCGGTCTTCGAAGGGGCGCTATCCCGCCTGCGTACGGTGCTGATGACCGCCCTTCTGGCCATGCTGGGCCTCCTGCCCATGGCGCTGGCGCACGGGATCGGCTCGGAAACCCAGCGGCCGTTGGCCCTGGTTGTGATCGGCGGCCTGATTTCGGCGACGCTCCTGACCCTCTTCGTGCTGCCGACGCTGTACTACTACGTCGCCACGCATCCCCGCCTGGCCAAGGCGCTGCATTAGCCGGCGATGAACGGAATGCGCCGCCTGCTTCCGCTTGTCCTGTGGCTGACGTTCAGCGCGGCAGCCTGGGCGGCGGGAATTTCGCCGGATGAAGTTCAGGTCGAGTTCCGTGACGAGACCTATTTCGGCCGCCTCGGCATTCGTGTGCCGGTACCTCCCTCGGTCGCGCTCGATGTGCTGACCGATTTCGAGCACATGGCGGCTTTCGTGCCCAATGTCACCAGCAGCCGCTTGCTGGCGCGGGTGGGCGATGTCTATCGTGTCGCCCAGGAAGGCAAGGCCCGCTTCGGCCCGTTCTCCTTCCGCTTTGCCTCGGAGCGTCGCATTGAGGTATTTCCGGACGGGCGTATCGTCTCGCGTGGTCTCTCCGGTTCGTCGCGCTACATGCGCAGCGAACTCAGGCTGTCGCCGGATGGCGGCAATGCTGTCCGGATCGACTACCGGCTCGAGGTCGTGCCCGAGGACTGGCTGCCCTCGGCCTTCGGAACGGCTTTCCTGCGCCACGAGTTGAGCGAACAGTTCAGTGCCATGGCCGCCGAGATGCTCCGGCGCCGGCAAGCGCAGGGCAGTCCCTGATTCATCGGGTGCCGGTGAAAAAAAGCCCGCCATGAAAGGCGGGCGAAGCTTGCTTGGAGGAGTTGCGCGTTCAGTGTGCCGCGCCTGCCTGACGGTTATCTGACCGGCATTTTCGGTTCAGGGCCAGAGCACGCAGGCCCAGACGGCGGCCGCGTTGACCAGGCTGAGCAGCACGGCCGCGCTGCCCATGTCCTTGGCCCGCTTGGCCAGCTCGTGCTTCTCCGGCGACGCCTTGTCCACCACCGCTTCGACCGCCGAGTTGAGGATTTCGACGATCAGGACGAGGATGATGCTGCCGATCATCAAGGCGCGATCGACGCCTGTTCGGCCCAGATAAAAAGCCAGTGGGATGGTTACGGCGGCGAGCAGCACTTCCTCGCGGAAAGCCGCTTCGTTTTTCCAGGCGGCGGCCAGGCCGTCGCGCGAGTAGCCCAGCGCGTTGATCAGTCGGGTGATGCCCTGCTTGCCCTTGAATTCCTTGAAATCGCTCATGCTTCGTTGGCCTGCCAGGCGCTGGCCGGCGGATAGGGCAGGGCGGTGCCGACGTGGACACGCGTCATCGCCGTGGGGTTGATGAAGCCGATGCCGCCGCGCAGCGTCGTGTAGGTGATGACCGCTTCCTCGAACAGCCGCGCGTTGCGAGCCGTGCGCTCGCCCGGCGTGCCGGTGACCGGCGCTTCAAGCCAGCCGGCGAGGGTATCGCCGCCATTAAAATAGAAATCGACCCGGGTCGCGGCGTAGCTGTCGTCGATCGCTCCAGGCAGGGTCAGCGAATCGCCGGGAATGGCATGGACAATCGGCCAGAGCGAAGCCGGCAGGCGCGGCGCGAGATCCTGCTGGGCATCGATCTCGATGCGCGTGATCGAGCCGGGATTGATGATCTCCGTGCTGTCGTCGCCGACGATGATCAGCGACTGCTGGCGGAACCACTGGGCGCAGCGCTGCAGGCTATCGAGGATGGCGGCGCTGCGGGTCGGGTCGGTCTGCTGGAAACTGCGCGTGCGGTTGGCCGTGGTGGTGATGGTGATGCTGAGCGACATGGCGTTCTCCCTCGGGGTTAGCGCTTCAACAGCGGTTTCAGGAAGCGGCCGGTATGGCTGGCCTTGCATTGTGCGACCTGTTCCGGCGTACCGGCAACCAGGATGCGGCCGCCGCCGTCGCCGCCCTCGGGGCCGAGATCGACGATCCAGTCGGCGGTCTTGATGACGTCGAGGTTGTGCTCGATGACGACGATGGTGTTGCCGTGGGCGGCGAGTCGTTGCAGCACGGCGAGCAGCATCTCGATGTCCTGGAAGTGCAGGCCGGTGGTCGGTTCGTCGAGGATGTAGAGCGTGCGGCCGGTGTCGCGCTTGGAGAGTTCGAGCGCAAGCTTGACGCGCTGCGCCTCGCCACCGGAGAGCGTGGTCGCGCTCTGGCCGAGGGTGATGTAGCTGAGGCCCACATCGACCAGCGTCTGCAGCTTGCGGGCGACGACCGGCACGGCGTCGAAGAATTCGCGTGCCTGCTCGACGGTCATGCCGAGAATGTCGTGGATGTTCTTGCCCTTGTACTGGATTTCCAGCGTCTCGCGGTTGTAGCGCTTGCCGTGGCAGACGTCGCAGGGGACGTAGATGTCGGGCAGGAAGTGCATCTCGACCTTGATCATGCCGTCGCCCTGGCAGGCCTCGCAGCGTCCGCCCTTGACGTTGAAGCTGAAGCGGCCCGGGCCGTAGCCGCGGGCGCGTGATTCCGGCACCTGAGCGAAGAGTTCGCGGATCGGGGTCAAGAGGCCGGTGTAGGTGGCCGGGTTGGAGCGCGGCGTGCGTCCGATCGGCGCCTGGTCGACGTTGATCACCTTGTCGAACAGGTCGAGGCCGAGGATTTCCTTGTGTGGCGCCGGCTCGGTCGTCGAGCCGTAGAGATGCTTGGCGGCCGCGGCGTAGAGCGTGTCGTTGATCAGCGTCGACTTGCCCGAGCCGGAAACGCCGGTGATGCAGGTGAGCAGGCCGCCCGGAATCTCCAGCGTGACATCCTTGAGATTGTTGCCGTAGGCACCGACCACCTGGAGCTGGCGCGCCGGGTCGGGCTTGCGGCGCTCCTTGGGAGCGAGGATGGCCTTGCGCCCGGAGAGGTAGTCGCCGGTCATCGACAGCGGATTGGCCTGCACCTCGGCCGGCGTGCCCTCGGCAACCACCGAGCCACCATGCACGCCGGCGCCGGGGCCGATGTCCACGACGTAGTCGGCAGCACGAATGGCGTCCTCGTCATGCTCGACGACGAGCACGGTGTTGCCCATGTCGCGCAGGTTCTTGAGCGTCTGC
>JAEUOD010000122.1 GCA_016791065.1 Dechloromonas sp.
TCACGGTGGCCAGCGTGGCCAGGCCGATCAAGGGATAGAGCGCCCATTCCGGCGCCGAATGGAAGAAGGGGTTGGCGGCCTCGGCCGGATTGGCGAGGATCAGCGCGCCCTGGCCGAAATAGTTGAGGACCAGCGCCGGCAATACGAAGAGAAACCAGGCGCGCGAAATCGGCTTGCGCCCGAAGTGCCCCATGTCGGCGTAAAGCGCTTCGGCCCCGGTGACGGCGAGCACGACGTTACCCATGGCGACGAGTGCCATCGCCTTGTTGGCCAGCAGGAATTCGAGGCCGTAAGCGGGATTCAGGGCAAGCAGGATTTCGGGATGGGCGACGATGTTGGACACCCCGAGCAGGGCGAGCGTGCTGAACCAGACCAGCATGACCGGCCCGAAGGCGGTGCCGACCACCGCCGTGCCATGACGCTGGACGAAGAAAAGCCCGAACAGCACGATCATGGTGACCGGGATGACGTAGGACTTCATGCCAGGTGCCGCCACCTCGAGGCCTTCGACGGCAGATAGCACGGAGATGGCCGGCGTCACCATGCCGTCGCCGTAGAACATCGCAGCACCGAGCACACCGACGATCATGATCGCCTTCATCTGCATCGGCTTGCCGTGGGCATCGTGCAAGGCCAGTGCGATCAGCGCCATGATGCCGCCTTCGCCGCGGTTGTCGGCCCGCATGATGAAGCTGACGTACTTCACCGAGACGACGATGATCAGCGCCCAGAAGAACAGCGACAACGCCCCGAAAACATTGGCTTCATTGACCGGGATCGGATGGTTGCCGGCAAAGACTTCCTTGACCGCATAGAGCGGGCTCGTGCCGATGTCGCCGTAGACGACGCCGAGCGCCGCCAGGGCCAGCGCGGCCAGGCGTTTGCCGGAGACCGCACCGGCATGGTGTTGTGTGCTGTTCATGGGGACCCCTGTTTTGCCGGCGGCTTGCTGCCGCTCTCTGCGATGTCTGCTACCCGGCCGCCGGCGCACCGGCGGCTTCCCGCATCAGGCGCCGAGCGCCGCCTTCAGCGATTGAACCTCTTCCTGCGATTCCTCGACGATCTCGGCCAGGGTCTCGGCATCGAAAATACTTTCCAGCATGGAGGTATCGACGGCTCCGTCGAGTTCCGGATCGCGCCAGGCCGAGGCGCGGTTGGCGATCTTGTTGGCGACGTAGAGCACGTCGGACAGGGTCTTCACTTCCTTGACCTCACGGTCCTGCTCGTGCTCCTGGACGGCAGTCAGGATGGACTCCGGCGAACCCAGCGCCGAGAGCAGGGCGTGGCCGATGTTGTCGTGCCAGCCGACGAGCAGGGCGTGCAGTTCGGCCTTGTCGGCGACCAGTTCGGGGAAGTTGGCGGCCCGCGACATCAGGTAGAAGACGCCGAGGTCGTGCACCAGGCCAGCGAACATCGCCTCATCGCCGTTGATCTTGGCCAGGCGGCGGGCCAGTACGCGGCATAGCGCGGCAACGTGCGAAGTATGTTCCCAGAGTTTCTTGGAAATATCCTCGAAGGCATGCATCTGCTTCGACTTGAGCAACTGCTCCATGGCCACGGCGAAGGACACCGTGCGCACCGCCTCCATGCCGACCCGGACAATCGCGCTCTTGACGTCGGCCACTTCGCGGCCCGACGGGTTAAGGGCCACCGAGTTGGCCATGCGGATGATCTTGGTGCTCATCAGTGGTTCGGCCCCGACCAGCTTGGCGAGTTGCTCGACATTCAGGTTCGGGTCCTTGAGCGCGGTGCGCACCTGGAAAGTGATGTCGAGAAAAGTCGGGAAGGTGATCTCGTCGCCGGACAAGTCGCGGGCGATATCTTCGAGAATCTTGAAGGTGATCGGGTTGGACATGGCTGAACCTCGAAGCAGTGAATCTGGTGCCGCCGGATGACCGGCGGCCTTTTCCCTTGCGGGTTAGAACGGAATATCGTCGCCGAGATCGTCGAAGGACGGCTTCGGCTTGTTCTTCGGCGGGGCCGGCGCGTAATCGGTCGGCTCGTCGTAGCCGCCACCACCGCCACCCGAAGCCGGCGCCCCCATGCCTTGGCGACCGCCGAGCATCTGCATTTCGGTCGCCTCGATCTCGGTCGTGTAACGATCCTGGCCATCCTTGTCCTGCCACTTGCGGGTCTTGATGCGACCTTCGAGATAGACCTGCGAGCCCTTCTTCAGGTATTGGCCGGCAATTTCAGCCAGCTTGCGGTAGAAGACGACGCGATGCCACTCGGTGATTTCACGCTTCTCGCCGCTGTTCTTGTCCTTCCAGCTTTCCGTCGTCGCCAGACGGATGTTGCAGACGGCGTCGCCGCTCGCCGTGTAACGCGTTTCCGGGTCGGCGCCCAGATTGCCGACGAGGATGACCTTATTGACCGATGCCATGAAAACTCTCTCCTAGACTGTTTGTGCCGCTGCCGGCGCCGGGCGCCGCTGCGGGAAATTCATCGAGCCTGCCACCACCAGCCATAGGATGGCCAGCCCGGCGCAGGCGGAAAACACCGCATTATCGCCCAAATGTTTCGCAATGGCGCCGCCCAGCGCGCCACCGATGAAGAGTCCGACCGCCTGCGTCGTGTTGTAGACGCCGAGCGCCGCGCCCTTGGCGCTGGGCGGCGCGGTACGCGAGACCAGCGAAGGCAGGGTCGCTTCAAGGACGTTGAAGGCGACGAAGAAGAGCAGCAGCCAGAGGGCGAGCGACCACAAGCTCTGGCCGAAGAAGAAAAGCCCGCCCTGGACGACGACCAGCAAGGCGACCGCTGCAAGAAAGACCGGGCGCATCTTGTTCTTTTTCTCGGCGGCGATGATCGCCGGCACCATGACGACGAAGGAGACCAGTACCGCCGGCAGATAGACCTTCCAGTGCTCGGTGGCAGCCAGGCCGCCTTGATCGACCAAGGCATGCGGCAGGACGACGAACATCGCCATCTGGATCATGTGCAGGGTGCCGATACCGAGGTTGAGTCGCAGCAGGTCGGCGTCGAGCAGAACCTGGCGCAGCGGCAGTTTCTGGTGACCATGCGGAGCCGGGGCCGGCGGCACCGCTTTCATGAGCAGGCCGATGGCGGCCAAGGCGAGGATGCCGGTCAGCGCGAACAGGCCGCCCATGCCGATCAGTCCGTAGAGCAGCGGCGCACCGACCAGCGAGAGCGCGAAGACGAGGCCGATCGACGAGCCGATCATCGCCATCACCTTGGTCCGGTGCTCCTCGCGCGTCAGGTCGGCGGCCAGCGCCGTAACGGCCGCCGAGATCGCCCCCATGCCCTGCAGGACACGGCCGACGATCATCCAATGCATGTCCGGCGCCCAGGCGGCAACGAAACTGCCGAGCGCGAAGATGAGCAGACCGATGACGATGACCTGCTTGCGCCCCCATAGGTCGGAAGCAACGCCATACGGAATCTGGAAGAACGCCTGGGTCAGGCCGTAGGCGCCGAGCGCCAGACCGACCAGAGCGAGGTCGTCGCCTCCCGGCAGGGTCTTGGCATGCACCGAGAAGACCGGAAGGATCAGGAACAGCCCGAGCATGCGCAGGGCGAATATCGATGCCAGCGAGGCGCCGACGCGGCGTTCCTCGGGGCTCATGCGGTCTGAGGGGGCGGACATTGTCGTTATCGGTATGTTGCATTGCAGCGAGACCGAAATCTTAGCAGGTTTGTCGGTCGCATCGCCCCACGGCGCCACAAGCATTCGGAAACCCGAACACCGGCCTCGGGGCAATCTTCG
>JAEUOD010000004.1 GCA_016791065.1 Dechloromonas sp.
ACCTGCGGCAGCGTCGACGACGGCAAGAGCACCCTGATCGGCCGCCTGCTGTTCGACACCAAGACCATCCTCGCCGACACCCTCTCCGCCATCGAGCGCACCTCGCAAAAGCGCGGCATGGGCGCGGTCGATCTGTCGCTGCTGACCGACGGCCTGCAGGCCGAGCGCGAACAAGGCATCACCATCGACGTCGCCTACCGCTACTTCTCGACCGGCACCCGCAAGTACATCATCGCCGACGCGCCGGGCCACGAGCAGTACACCCGCAACATGGTCACTGCGGCTTCCACCGCCAACCTCGCCCTCATCCTCATCGATGCGCGCAAGGGCGTGCTGACCCAGACCCGCCGCCACTCCAAGCTGGCCGCCCTGGTCGGCATCCCGCACCTGGTCGTCGCCATCAACAAGATGGACTTGGTCGATTACTCGCAAGAAACCTACGAGAAGATCAAGGCCGACTACCTCGAATTCGCCGCCAAGGTCGGCATCGAGGACATCCGCTTCCTGCCGATGTCGGCGCTCAATGGCGACATGATCGTCGACCGCGGCGACAGCCTGAACTGGTACGACGGCCCGACCCTGCTCGATATCCTCGAAGCCGCCCCGGCTGCCCACACCGAGCACACCGAGAAGTTCCGCTTCCCGGTCCAGTACGTCTGCCGCCCGCAGGATTCCGCCAACCCGGACCTGCACGACTACCGTGGCTTCATGGGCCGCGTCGAATCCGGCTCGATCAAGGTCGGCGACAAGGTCACCGTGCTGCCGAACGGCCTCGAATCGACCGTCAAGGCTGTGCAACTGGGAGGCGTCGACATCGGCGAGGCCTTCACCGAGCAGTCGGTCACCCTGCTGCTGACCGATGAAATCGACACCTCGCGCGGCGACATGATCGTCAAGTCGGACGAAGCGCCGGCCGCCGTCAAGGAAATCCGCGCCACCGTCTGCTGGCTGGCTGAAACCCCGCTCGACCGCGCCCGCACCTACCTGATACGCCACACGACGCGCGACTCCAAGGCCAAGCTGACCGGCATCGACCATCGCCTCGACGTCAACACGCTGGAAAAGGTCGCCGCCGACAAGCTGACCATGAACGACATCGCCGAAGTGAGCTTCAAGCTGGCCCAGCCGCTGTTCGTCGATCCCTACCTGGAGAACCGTGGTACTGGCGCCTTCATCATCATCGATGAAAGCAACAACAACACGGTTGGCGCCGGGATGATTCTCTAAGTCCATGCCAACATAATCCGAACCGCGCCTCACGAGGCGCCGTAATTTTTCCTACTCCCCAATCCGGTGCCGCTGAGCTATAAAGCAGGAATGAAAACCTATTCACTGTTGGCTTTGCTCACGTTTGTTCTGCTGCCACCGGCTTACGGTGATGCATACAAATGCCGTCGACCGGATGGCAGAACCGAGATTTCCAGCGAACCCTGTGCCGCCGGCAGCAAGACGCTCAAGGAGGTCGAGGATGAAAAAATTTCAGAGGAAAATCGTCTGCGTGCCGAGCGCGAGGTCGAACGTCAGCGCGAATTCGTCGATAAAAGCGAGCAGAGCCGGCTAGCAAGGGAGCAGCAGGAACGGGATGAACGCGAGCGAGCCGAAAAACAGCGTCTGGCCGCCGAAGCGAGAAACCGGGCTAATCAGCCGGTCTATGTCCCGGTGCCGACCTATGTCGGGCCGGGATATGGTTATGTCAGGCCACCACTCTACCCCAACCAGCCGCTCCCCCCATCGCCCTCTCCCAAGCCTGGGAAGCCAGTCGATCTTTACAAGGTGCCGAGTTCCCGCGGGCGCTGAAGCGGCTCAGACCTCTTCGGCCGGCGGTGCAACCTTGATGATTTCCTCGAGCGAGGTCGCGCCCTGGGCCACCTTCAGTGCACCGGAGATGCGCAAGGGTCGCATCCCCTCGCGATAAGCTTGTTCGCGCAGCTTGGCGACTTCCATCTGAGGCTTGATGAGTTTGCGGATTTCGACCGAGTTGAGCAGGATTTCATAGATGCCGATACGCCCGGAATAGCCCGTCATCCGGCATTCGAGACAACCGACCGGATGATGGACTTGAGCCGGTTCGCCGGACTTCCAGGGAGCAACCAGCGCCCGCCAGGCCATGCGATGCTCGTCGTCCGTCGCCATTGGCTTCTTGCAGTGCGGACAAAGGGTGCGCACCAGGCGCTGCGCCATAACGCCAAGCAGGGTTGAATTGATCAGGTAAGGCGGAACACCGAGGTCAAGCAAGCGGGTGATGGCCGATGGTGCATCGTTGGTATGCAGCGTGGAGAGCACGAGATGCCCGGTCAGGGCTGCCTGGATAGCCATTTCAGCCGTTTCCAGGTCACGGATTTCACCGATCATCACGATGTCCGGGTCCTGGCGCATGAGGGCGCGCACGCCGTCTGCGAAACCCAGGTCGATATTGTGCTGAACCTGCATCTGGTTGAACGAGGACTCGACCATCTCGATCGGATCCTCAATGGTGCAGACATTGACCTCGGGCGTAGCCAACTGCTTCAGGGTGGTATAGAGCGTCGTCGTCTTGCCCGAACCTGTCGGACCAGTCACCAGGATGATGCCGTTGGGCGAGGCCGTCATCTGCTTCCAGCGTTGCTGGTCGTCCTCCGAGAAGCCGAGTGAGCGGAAATCACGAACCAGCACTTCCGGATCGAAGATCCGCATCACGAGCTTTTCGCCGAATGCCGTTGGTAGCGTGGACAAGCGCAACTCCACTTCCTGACCGGATGGCGTCCGGGTCTTGATCCGACCATCCTGCGGCCGACGCTTCTCGATCACGTCCATCCGGCCCAGCAACTTGATGCGACTGGTCATGGCGTTCATCACCGCCATCGGAATCTGGTAGACCTGATGCAGCACGCCATCAATGCGGAAGCGGACGATACCGAGGTCCCGCCGCGGTTCGATATGGATATCCGAAGCACGCTGGTCGAAGGCGTACTGCCAGAGCCAGTCGACGATATGGACGATGTGCTGGTCGTTGGCATCGAACTGGCGGTTCCCCTTGCCCAGTTCGACCAGTTGCTCGAAGCTCGACAAACCGGCCGTTGTCTCACCGCGTGCAGCCGCTTTCTTGACTGACTTGGCAAGGTTGAAGAACTCAACCAGATAGCGACCGATATCGTCCGGACTGGCCATGACACGGCGAATATCCTTGCGCAGGATGGGTTTGAGTTCCTCCACCCACTCACGGACAAATGGCTCGGCCGTTGCGATCACCACTTCACGAGTCGTAACCTGCACCGGCAGGATGCCGAAACGCGCCGCATAGGCGCTGGACATAACCTCAGCAACACCGGTGAAATCAATCTTGAGGGGATCGATATGGAGATAGTCCATACCCGTTCGCCGCGCCAGCCATTCGGTCAGCGTCTCAAGCGAGAGCAGACGTCCGGTGGATAGCAGGCTACGCCATTTCTGATCCGCGATAACGATCAGCGGGTGGATTTTCCCGCCATGCAGGCGGCGCTCGCTCTTGAGGGCCTCGGCGGTATCCTGCGCTACCAGGCCGTCGTCCACCATCATTTGAAGCACCTCGGAGAGGGTCAGACGGTGTTCACTGATGCTCTTGTCGTTCATGTCGGGCAATATAGCACGCGATACATCAGCCTATATCGGCCCGAAGTCTGCAATTCAGGAGGCTTTAGGTCTCTACGTTGGAAGCAAGCTGAATATCAGCGCTTGCGCAATGGATGAAGCAGCGCAGAAAGCCCGTTATGGTCGATTTCCTGCATCAGCGCCAATAGTCGGCCAATCTCTCCTGATGGAAAACCTTCACGGGCAAACCAGTTGAGATAGTGGCCAGGCAGATCAGCAATCAGACGTCCCTTGTACTTGCCAAAGGGCATGCTGCGGGTTACAAGCAATAGAAGATCGTCAGGATTCACGTCACTATTCTGCCAAAACAGAGGCGAAAAAAACGGGGCATCAAGCCCCGTTCGGATAGATTTCCAGCAAGCTTACTGGCCGGAAAGCGCCATCATCAGATCGTTGATCCGCTTGACGAAGCCAGCGGGATCATCCAGTTGACCACCTTCAGCGAGCGTCGCCTGCTCGAACAGGAGGGCCGCCCAGTCATCGAAACGAGCTTCCTCGTACTTGAGGCGCATGACTGCCGGGTGATGCGGATTGATCTCGAGAATGGGCTTGGTTTCCGGCGCCTTCTGGCCTGCCGCCTTGAGCAGGCGGGCCAGGTTGCCAGAAGGATCATGCTCGTCGGAGACCAGGCAGGAGGGCGAATCGGTCAGACGATAGGTCACACGAACGTCCTTCACTTTTTCACCGAGCGAAGACTTCACCTTCTCGAGCAAGTCCTTATATTCGTCGGCAGCCTTCTCGGCTTCCTTCTTCTCGGCCTCGTCCTCGAGTTTGCCAAGATCCAGCCCACCCTTGGCGACGGACTGCAGTTGCTTGCCTTCGAACTCAGTCAGATGGCCCACAACCCACTCATCGACACGATCGGAAAGCAACAGGACCTCGATGCCCTTCTTCTTGAAGATTTCGAGATGTGGGCTATTCTTCGCGGCATTAAAGGTTTCGGCAGTAACGAAGTAGATCTTCTCTTGGCCTTCCTTCATGCGCCCGATGTAATCGGCAAGCGAGACCACCTGCTTGTCACCGTCGCCATGGGTCGAGGCGAAGCGAAGCAGGCTCGCAATCTTGTCTTTATTGGCAAAATCCTCGCCAACGCCTTCCTTGAGCACGGCGCCAAACGCTTCCCAGAACTTGGCGTACTTTTCCTTGTCGTTCTCGGCGAGCTCTTCGAGCATCCCCAGCACCTTGCGCGTACAGCCGCTGCGAATGCTGTCGATGTCCTTGCTCTGCTGCAGGATTTCCCGCGACACGTTGAGCGGCAAATCGGCCGAATCGACCACGCCGCGCACGAAACGCATATAGAGCGGCATCAGCTGTTCGGCGTCATCCATGATAAAGACGCGGCGGACATAGAGTTTGATGCCATGGCGGGCATTGCGATCCCAGAGGTCGAACGGGGCACGCGCTGGAATGTAGAGGAGCTGTGTGTATTCCTGCTTGCCTTCGACACGGGCATGGGTCCACGCCAGCGGATCCTCGAAATCATGGGCGACGTGCTTATAGAACTCCTTGTACTGATCATCGGTGATGTCGGACTTGGAGCGAACCCAGAGGG
The DNA here is from genome assembly GCA_016791065.1 of Dechloromonas sp. Lineage (GTDB taxonomy): Bacteria > Pseudomonadota > Gammaproteobacteria > Burkholderiales > Rhodocyclaceae > Azonexus. The sequence continues at coordinate 5,159 of JAEUOD010000004.1, forward strand.
CATTGGCCTGATTGACCGTTTCGTCCTCATCGGTCTCGATCTGTTCGCCGTCTTTCCACTCTTCCTTCTTCATCACGATCGGCAGAGTGATATGGTCTGAATACTTGCGGATGATCGACTTCAACTTCCAGCCACCAAGGAATTCATCCTCGCCATCGCGCAGGTGCAGCGTGACATCCGTCCCGCGCGTCGCCTTATCGACCATCTCGACGGTGTAATCTCCTTCCCCGGCAGATTCCCACTTGACCGCCTGATTGGCCTCGACACCGGCACGGCGCGACACCACGGTCACCTTGTCGGCAACGATGAACGACGAGTAGAAACCGACACCAAACTGGCCAATCAGGTGCGCATCCTTGGCCTGATCACCGGTCAAGGCCGAGAAGAACTCCCGAGTACCGGATTTGGCGATGGTCCCGAGATGGGCCACTGCCTCGTCACGGGAGAGGCCGATGCCGTTGTCGGAAATGGTAATGGTGCGGGCTGCCTTGTCGAAGGAAACCCTGATCTTCAGATCACCATCATCGCCGTAGAGAGCGGCGTTGTTGAGCGCCTCGAAACGTAACTTGTCGCAGGCATCAGAAGCGTTCGAAACCAGCTCGCGCAGGAAAATCTCCTTGTTGCTGTACAAGGAGTGGATCATCAGGTGTAACAGTTGTTTGACTTCCGTCTGGAAGCCCAGGGTCTCGCGATTGGCGGTTGCAGACTCGGACATGCTTGTGACTCCCAATAAGGCATTTAATAGGTGCTCTTGAAATGGGGGTGCCGTGCGGCTTTTTCAAGCAATTCAAAACAAAAATCCGAATGTTTTATCTGTGTTTTATTTCCGTGCAAGCAAAAAGCCCCCGTTAGCGTGTTGCTAACGGGGGTTTTGAATGGGTTGCCTGGCGGTGACCTACTTTCGCGAGCGTATTGCTCACTATCATCGGCGCGTTTCTGTTTCACGGTCCTGTTCGGGAAGGGAAGGGGTGGG